>JBCCDT010000080.1:0-19360 GCA_039030635.1 Pseudomonadota bacterium | reverse complement strand
GGCCATTACGGCTTTGGCATCAAAGGATTCATGCTCTCGATGATCGAAACGGCCATTGAGGTCAGCGAGGAGCGTGTGCCCGCGCGCGTGATCTCAGAACTCATCGCCGCAGGCCAGGAAATGCTGCGCCACCCGATCGAAATCCTACCCCATGCCCGGGAGGCGGTTGAAGAGGTGACTGAGAGCCACCGCGTCCTGCTCATCACCAAGGGCGATTTGCTTGATCAGGAACGCAAGCTCGCGCAATCAGGTCTGGGCGATCTCTTTGATGCGGTGGAAATTGTCAGCGCGAAAAATGCAGCCGTCTATCGCGGCATCTTTGACCGTCAAGGTGACGGTTCAGAGCGCGCGATGATGGTGGGTAATTCCATGGCCTCCGATGTGCGCCCGGTGATTGAGGCGGGCGGCTGGGGCGTGTTCGTCCCGCACAACCTGACCTGGGCCGTGGAACATGCCGAACCGCCAGACGGACATGGGCGCTATCATGAAATCAAGGACCTTAGCGCCCTTGGTCGCATCGTCCGAGATATCGGGTAAGCCGCGCTTTCGTCAGGCCCCCGCGCCATCAGGCGTCCGAACGCCGCCGCATCACCACAAGGTTCGACACCAAAAGCGCCCCAATCACCACTGCACCTCCCACCAAAGCCCAGCGCCCGGGATCCTCGCCAATCCACGCCCAGACCAAAATCGGCGCGAGCACAGACTCCAGTAGGATCAGCAAAGACACCTCAGCCGAACTGATGTAGCGCGGCCCAAGGGTGAGTAGGCAGGTGGCAACCGCGATAAACAGCCCATGACCCAGCAGCAAATGCCATTGATCCGCGAGCAGAGCGAAAGGCGACACAAAGGCCCCGATCACCAGCGCCGCCCCGATATAGGCCACTGGTATGGCCGGGATCATCGAAACACTCTTGACCCCTCGCAGGGCCGTCAGCGCACCCGCATAGGCAATGCATACGTAAATCGCCCACAGGTCCCCCTGCCACGACGCGATCTCATTCTCGGAAGAGCCATAGGCGATGATCCCGAGGCCCACAATCACCGCTGCCATGGTCAGCACCATCCTCAGGCCAATCTCTTCGCCCAGAAACACCTTGCCAAAGATCGCGGCAAAGATCGGCATGGAGGCAAAGATCAGCACCACATTGGCCACCGAAGTGCTGGTCACCGCCATCACGAAGGCAGGTGCGGTGGAGCCGATCAGCAGCATGTAGATGAGACCAGGCCAACCTGTGCTGAGCGCAGGGCGAAACCCGCGCTTGCCCTGAACGACCAGCAATCCCACCAGGATCAGCACTCCAGAGCTCATGGCGCGCCAAAAGGCCGTGACCATAGGATCGGCATCAATCAAACGGACATAAAGCGAGTCCGGTACAACGAAGAGCACGCCCAGCGTTGTGATCATCAGGCCTTTTAGATGGGTGTTCATAAGGTGGAGCGTTCGGGGTTTTGGCACGGGATGTAAAGAGGTAAGTGGCGGCTTAGATGCGCCGTTCATGCACCTCAATCACATTGCCTTCTGGATCATAAAAATAAACTTGATGCCAGCCTGCCACGGCGCTGTCATCCCAGTTGGAATAGGGCACGTTGTTGGCCTCCAGTTGCGTTTTGAACGCCTCAATATCGTCCACGCGGTAGGCCACATGCCCCTCCAGCACCGGATTGACCAACTGCCCTGTCCGAAACCCCGCCTCGACATCCTTGCGCGCGATATGCAGATGCACATCTCCATCCGTCAGAAACGTGACATCGCCGGCATACACCTCTTCATCCATCCTGAGCGCGGGAACATCCTCCGTCTCGCGCGCAAGCCCCAGCACCTCGCGGTAAAACGTGTCCATCTCCTCGACCTTGTCGGTGGACAGGTTGATATGATGCAGCTTCGGGGTCATGCCTCCACCTCATGCACTTCGATCACATTGCCGTCCGGGTCATAAAAGAAAATCTGATGCCACCCCGCCACGGCCCGATTGCCCCAGTCCGAGTAGGGTACGCCCTTGGCATCGAGATGCTTTTTGAACGCCGCCAGATCATCCGTGCGAAACGCGATATGCCCGCGCGCGACCGGATTGACGATCTGCCCTGTGGCCACCCCTGCCATGACATCCCGCTGCGCCAGATGGGTCTGCACCGCGCCATCGGTGACAAAGGCCACATCGCCCGCGTAGCCTTGCTCTTTCTCCAGCACAGGAAGGCCAGTGGTCTCCCGCGCCTGCCCCATCACAGCCTGGTAAAACCGATCCATCTCGCCCACCGCAGTGGTGGCATGGTTGATATGATGCAATGTCAGTTTCACGCGGCGGCCTCCTTCGGCTGGACCCGCAGTCAACAACAGGCTTAACTGCCTGCCAAGTCTTATCTACGGAGAATTGCCCATGGCGGCCCCGGTGAATGCCTTCAAATCCGATCTCGCAGCGGGCAAGCAGCTTTATGGCTGTTGGGCAGGCTTTGCTGATCCTTACGCGACCGAGGTCATGGGCACCGCAGGCTTTGACTGGCTGGTGATTGATGGCGAGCACGCGCCCAATGATCTGCGCTCCATAACCGCGCAGCTGCAAGTTTTGCGCGCCAGCACATCGCACCCGGTCGTGCGCCTGCCGATGGGGGAGGATTGGCTGATCAAACAAGTGCTCGACGCCGGTGCGCAAACGCTCCTTATTCCGATGGTGGAAAGTGCGGCCCAAGCCGAGGCGCTCGTGCGCGCCACACGTTACCCGCCCGACGGTATCCGCGGCTCAGGGGCCGCTCTGGCGCGGGCCTCCATGTTCTCCAAACTCCCCGACTACACCGTCACCGCCAACGCCCAAATCTGCCTTCTCGTCCAGGTCGAAACTGTGGCCGGGATCGAGGCACTGGATGACATCCTTGCGGTCGAGGGCGTCGATGGTGTCTTCATCGGGCCCTCTGACTTGGGCGCGGATATGGGCTACCCGGGCGACAGCCGCGCCGCGCCGGTCCAGGATGCGATCAAAGACGCGCTTGGTCGGATCAAGGCCTCGGGCAAGGCCGCCGGATGCCTCGCTGTCGATGACGAGACGGCGCAGAAATATGTCGATTGGGGCGCGCAGTTCCTCGCCGTGGGGATTGATGTCCTGCTGCTGGCCGTCGCCGCGCGCAAACTCGCCGCCCAATGGCATGACCGCTGAGCGCCACCTCCTGATCGATCTGGGTGGCACCCATACGCGCGTCGCCCGGGGCGGCCCAGACGGGTTGATCCAGCACAGCATCCGCACCTACAAGAACCGCGCCTTCGCGGGCTTGGGGCAAGTTCTGGACGCCTTTTTGCAAGATCAGCCCGGTCAGGTTACGGCCCTATGCGCCGGTGTCGCAGGGCCAGTTCAGGAAAACACGGCCCAGCTTACCAATTTCGACTGGTTCATCGACGGGCCGACCCTCAAAGCTCAGACAGGCGCGCGCCACGTGGCCCTCATCAACGACCTACAAGCGCAAGGGTACGCTCTCGATGACGTACCCGCCTCGGCGATACACACGGTCAAGCCCGGCACTCAGAGTGGGCCCACCCGCATGGTCCTCAACCTCGGCACCGGCTGCAATTGCGCCGTGGTGCACCGCGTCGCGGACCAGCTTTATGTCCCTGCGGCCGAATCCGGGCACAGCGCCCTGCCTCATGCCCGTAACGATCTGCATGCCCTTTTCGAACACCTCCGTCAGGATCAGGCGCATTTACCTATTGAGGCGATCCTCTCCGGCCCCGGCCTTGCCCGTGTCCATGCGTGGGTAACCGGCCAATCCCATACACCCGAGGCCGTCATGGACGCGATCAACGCAGGCGACGACACCGCGCATCAGACCCTTTCCCTATTCCTGAAAACCCTGGGCGCCGTGGCGGGCAACCTTGCCCTGCATCACTTGCCCTTGGGCGGCATATACCTCTCCGGTGGCCTGTCGCAGGCCCTGACACACCATATCGACCATGAGGCATTCCTTACCGCCTTCAGCGACAAAGGCCCCTACACCGACATCGTGCGTGCGATGCCGGTCTCCGTGATTGCAGATGATGGATTTGCGCTGCACGGCTGCCAAAGGGTCTTGGCACAAACGCTCTAGAGCCGCGCCGCCACATCTTAACCGTTTCTATCACCCTGTCACCGCGCGCTCTTCCCCGTGCAGGCTCGCTCTGTCATAATACCGTCAAACACCAAAAAAAGAGCAGCGCGCACATGGCTGATGACCTTCTAAAGGCCACTGAATCCACCGATTACGATGCCTCCTCCATTGAGGTGCTGGAGGGGTTGGAGCCCGTCCGAAAACGCCCCGGCATGTATATTGGCGGCACCGATGATCGCGCGCTTCATCACCTGGTGGCCGAAGTCCTCGACAATTCCATGGATGAGGCCGTCGCGGGCCACGCCACCCGGATCGAGGTCGAACTGCATGCGGATCACTCCATCACAATCCGCGACAACGGCCGTGGCATCCCCATCGACCCGCACCCCAAATTCCCCGACAAATCCGCGCTTGAGGTGATCCTCTGCACGTTGCATGCCGGCGGTAAATTCTCGGGCAAAGCCTACCAGACCTCGGGCGGCCTCCACGGCGTGGGTGCATCTGTTGTGAACGCGCTCTCCGACAGCATGGTCGTCCAGGTCGCCCGCAACAAAGAGCTTTTCGAACAGCGTTTCTCTCGCGGCATCCCCCAGGGTGGTTTGCAGAAAATCGGCGATGTCCCCAACCGGCGCGGCACCACCGTGACCTTCCACGCCGATGAAGAGATCTTCGGCCACCACCGGTTCAAGCCCGCACGGCTCTTCAAATCCATCCGCTCCAAGGCCTATCTCTTCTCTGGCGTTGAAATCCGCTGGAAATCTGAGATCGAAGATGGCGACACACCGACAGAGGCCACCTTTCATTTCCCCGGCGGCCTCTCGGACTTCCTGCGCGAAACATTGGGTGAAGCCTCCACCTACGCCGATGCCCCCTTTGCCGGCACCGTCGACTTCCAAGAACGCTTCGGCCAGCCGGGTAAGGTCGAATGGGCCATCAACTGGACACCCGCGCGCGACGGCTTCATCCAAAGCTACTGCAACACCGTGCCCACGCCCGAAGGCGGCACCCATGTGGCAGGCTTCTGGGCCGCGATCCTCAAGGGCATCAAGGCCTATGGCGAGTTGGCCAATAATCGCAAAGCCGCGCAGATCACGCGTGAAGACCTGCTGACAGGCGGCTGTGCACTCGTCTCCTGCTTCATCCGCGAGCCGGAGTTTGTGGGCCAGACCAAAGACCGCCTCGCCACAACCGAGGCCCAGCGCCTTGTCGAAAACGCCGTGCGTGACCATTTCGACAACTGGCTGGCCTCTGACACGAAATCCGCCGGCGCGATCCTCGATTTTCTCATCCTGCGCGCCGAAGAACGGCTGCGCCGCCGCCAGGAAAAAGAAACCCAGCGCAAGACCGCCACGAAAAAGCTGCGCCTTCCAGGCAAGCTCGTCGATTGCTCCGCCACATCGCGGGACGGGACCGAGCTTTTCATCGTCGAGGGCGATAGCGCGGGCGGCTCCGCCAAAATGGCACGCGACCGCAAGACCCAAGCGCTCCTGCCGTTGCGCGGCAAAATCCTCAACGTCCTTGGCGCGGCCTCAAGCAAGCTCGGCACCAACGCGGAAATCTCGGACCTCGCCCAAGCGCTCGGAGTGGGCTTGGGCACGCGCTTTTCCATCGACGATCTGCGCTACGACAAAATCATCATCATGACCGACGCCGATGTCGACGGCGCCCATATCGCGTCGCTTTTGATGACCTTCTTCTTCACCCAAATGCGCCCCATGATCGACGCAGGCCACCTCTACCTCGCCTGCCCGCCGCTCTACCGCCTCACCCAGGGCGCGCGCCGGGTCTATTGCCTTGATGAGACCGAACGCGACGCGCATCTGGAAAAGGGCCTTGGTGGGAAGGGCAAAATCGACGTCTCCCGCTTCAAGGGTCTGGGAGAGATGGACGCCAAGGACCTCAAGGAAACCACCATGGACCCCGGCACGCGTAAATTGATCCGCGTCACCATCGACGAGGACGAACCGGGTGAGACAGGGGATCTGGTGGAGCGTCTGATGGGCAAGAAGCCCGAACTGCGGTTCCAATACATCCAAGAGAACGCGCGGTTCGTGGAGGAGTTGGATGTTTGAATGACAAAACGGATAACCGGACAACCTACATTGAGGCTCTGTCTGTTGTGCCATTGCCTCTTATTCTTTTATCGAACGGCAATAAACTTGCCGAAGCTACAGGGTTCTTCGTTGAAAGGAACGGCTCTTACAATCTCGTTTCCAATTGGCATGTACTCTCCGGCAGAGACCCTAGAACGGGCCAGCCATGTCACTCATCACTAGCGTTGCCAGACGAACTTGGAATAAAGTTTCATTGTCAAAAATTGGGTACTTACACAACTGATTAGGCAAAAATTAGTCTGCTCGACAGCAACGGAAACTGTTTGTGGTACCAGCATCAGGCTGGGCAGACTCTTGATATGGCTTTCGTTAAGGTTGCAAACATTCCCAAAGAAATAAAAATATACGATGCATACACAAATCATGTTCCAGATGTCGAATTGCACGTAGCCAAGGATGTTTTCGTCCTTGGGTATCCTAGAGGAATGATACACCAGGGCATCTTTCCAATCTGGAAGAGAGCTAGCATCGCGTCAGAACCAAGCATATCGCGTGACGATGGTTTACCGATGTTCTTAGTAGACACAGCCACAAGAGAAGGAATGTCCGGTGCTCCTGTGTTCGCTTACGATACTGGTTCCACAAGGCTAACAAACGGAAACATTGCACTTTCAGCAGGCGCAACCCGACACTTTTGTGGGATTTACTCGGGAAGATACGGAAGCGACGTCGAAGACGGAATTCAACTTGGAAGAGTCTGGTCCGAAAGTGCTGTGGTTGAAATGATCGATGATCCTGCCGTTGGCAGCCACACGCTTTCGAAATAGTTGGTACTAGGCATAATTTAACGTCCCTATCTTGTTATTCGTCGAGACACGCAATCACTACCGCGCCATCGACAGGCCGCGGAGTGGCGATCCGACCTCCGAGCAACGCGCTTTATCCCCCCAAATCCGGACGACAAACCCATGACAGCCCTAACCCACCACAATCGCCAGTCCATCGCGCCAAAGGCGCGCCACCTATAGACGGCACACCTCCGGTGTGACGGGCGGCCTGGCGATGGCGCGGCGGGCTTCGCCCTTGATTCCGCGCCCTGCTCTGCAAACCCAAACTCTCACAAAATCCGTAGGCCGGGGTTCAGCCCGGCATCCCCGTCCCCAAACAAACTTCCCGCTACACGCCCCCCAAACACTTTGCTACTCTCCGCCCATGGCCCAAACCGCACACACACCACGAGCCGCCCATGTCTAACCCGCCCCGGCGGCTCTTCCTGCATTTGGGCCCCGCCAAAACCGGCACGAGCGCGGTGCAGGCCGTCTTTCGCGACCTCGACGACCCGCGCCTCACCTACCCAAAAACCGGGCAATGGCCCGATGGCTCCCACAACCTGCTGAGCTTTGCGCTGAAAGGTTGGGAAACGCGCGGCACCGCCAAGATCCCCGAGCTCGACACGCTCCTCCCCGCCATCACGGAGGAGCTCAACGCCGCCCAAACGGATGCGCTCATCAGTTCGGAAATGCTCTGCAATCCCAAGACCTACGCGGCCTTGCATCACCATCTGGCCGACCCCATCGCGGGCTTTGACCAAGTGATCCCCCTGATCACCCTGCGCCACCCGATTGAGCGCGCGGCATCCGCCTATAACCAACAGGTCAAGGACGCCCATTTCGGGCTCGCGTCCCTGCCGGATGATTTTCTTACCGCCAAAACCCGCGACTTCCTGATCGTGCCTTTCATGCAGCAATGGTCGGGGCTGGCGGATAACATCGTCTTCCTGCCCTACCACCCGCAACACACCTTCGTGTCCCGCTTCTGCACTGCCATTGAACGCCCCGATCTGGCCCCCGATGATCCGGGTCAGGCCAACCGCTCGCTCAGCGGCAAGGGCCTGGCGCTGCTGCTTTTGGGCAACCGCAACCTGCCGGACGCCACCACCCGCGCGCGGTTTTTCAATGAGGTCGTGCGCGGCACCAAAGAACTGAAAATCTGGCAAGGGCCCAGCTTTCCATTTTCCACCGCCGCCGTGGATCATGCGATGGCGTCGGCCGTTGCCCTCGATCTCGCCCGTGCGCGTGAGGCTTTCGGAGTGGATCTGACGGACTGGACGCCGCCCGAAGCTATTGCCCTGTCAGAGCTGGATGCCGAAATGGTCGCGACGGTCGCGCGCGAATATCTTTTGGGGAAAGATCTTGAGGCGGATATGGCGCGGGTTCTGGCCTGTTTCAGCGACGACGCGCAGAGCTAGCGCACGATGCGCCACACGCCCACCCCCACGCGGCAAAAACGCTCTACCGCGCGGTGGCAACGCTTGCTAACGTCACCCCATGCGTTGGCTTCTTTTGATCTCACTTCTCGTGCTTGCTGCGTGCTCTCGTCCGTTGACCCAAGCGGAGAAAAGCTTTGCCACACAGCTTTATGGCCCGACCATTGATGTCACCCGCATTCGCACCCGCGACGGGGCGCTTGTGGGCAACACCACCATCCGGCGGCAAAAACGGCCGCGCCTGACCTGCCGGGAACGGATCTTGCCAGAGCCCACAGACGAGATTGTCACCGTCTCACCCGCGGCAGTCGTGCTGTACAATGATATTTTCTACGCCAAGGATTGGTACGAGCCGAATTTCCTACCCAATTACCCCGACCGGATGAGCCTCTTTCACGTGATGCTCTTTGCCCATGAACTGACCCATGTCTGGCAATGGCAAAACCGGGCAGAGACAAACTACACCCCCATCAAATCCGCGTCCGAACATACCCGCAGTGATGATCCCTACCTTTTTGACATCGCGACCAGCACGCGGTTCCTTGACTACGGTTATGAGCAGCAAGCGTCGATCGTGGAGGAATATATCTGCTGCAAAGCGCTTGATCCGACCGCGCCGCGCACGCAGCGGTTGGCAACCATGCTCAGAGGCGCGTTCCCTTTGGGGGAATTGCGCATCGCAGACGATGTTGTCCTGCCGTGGGATGGTGCCGAGACAAAAGGTATTTGCCGGATCTGACCCGACCCCTGTTTCATCTTTCCAAAAATACTCCCGCCGGAGGCATTCTCACGCCACCGGCAAGAGGGCGCCGTCCAATGCCTGGTCAATCAGTTCTATGGTTTCTGACACGCCATATAACGCAATGAACCCGCCAAAGCGTGGACCTTGCGAGGCGCCCAGCAGCACCTCGTAGATCGCTTTGAACCAGTCGCGCAGCGGATCAAACCGATCGCGACCCACGGCATAGACCACCGATTGCAGCGCCTCATCATCGAGCGAGCCGTCATACGCGGCGAGCGCATTGCGCAACTCAACCAAAGCCTCGCGTTCTTGGTCTGTGGGCGCGCGGCATACGCGCGTGGGGGCCACAAAATCCTTGTAGTAGCGCACTGCAAACCCGGCGGCGGCATCCAGATCAGGATGCGTCTCAGGGCTGGCATCCGGCGCGTAGCGCTGAATGAACCCCCAAAGCCTGTCTTTGTCCTCAGCCGACGCCACGGACGCGAGGTTGAGCAGCATCGCAAACGGCACGACCATCTTGCTTTCCGGCACATCGCCTGCATGGATGTGAAAGACGGGGTTGTTGGCCTTCGCCGCCGCGTCCTGGCCTGCGTAGGCGCGCAATTGCTGGTGATACTCATCCACGGCGCGCGGGATCACATCAAAATAGAGCCGCTTTGCCGTCTTGGGCTTTTGATACATGAAATACGACAGGCTTTCGGTCGAGGCATAGCTCAACCACTCATCCATCGAGATGCCGTTGCCCGAGGATTTGGAGATCTTTTGCCCTTGGTCATCGAGGAACAGCTCATAGGAAAAATGCTTCGGCGGGCGCGCGCCCAAAGTCCGGCAGATCGCGTCATAGATCTTTTCGTTGGTGGCATGTTCCTTGCCATACATCTCAAAATCCACGCCAAGGGCGGCCCAACGCGCCCCGAAATCAGGCTTCCACTGCAGCTTCACATTGCCGCCGGTCACCGGCACGGTCCATTCGCGGCCCGTCTCATCGTCAAAGGTTACGGTGCCGTCTTTGGCATCGACATGCTTCATCGGCACATACATCACCCGCCCGCTTTCCGGGTGCAGCGGCAGGAAAATCGAATAGCTTTGCTGACGTTCCTCACGCAGGGATTTCAGCATGATGGCCATCAGATCGTCGTATTTCTCCACGCAGCGCAGGAGGATTTCGTCAAATTTGCCAGAGCGATAGAATTCACGGGCCGAGATGAATTCATAGTCAAACCCGAACGTGTCCAGAAACCGCCGCAACATCGCGTTGTTGTAATGGCCAAAGCTCTCATATTCACCAAACGGGTCAGGCACATCCGTGAGCGGGCGCTGCAAATGCTGTTCCAACACTTCGGGGTTTGGCACATTGCCGGGCACTTTGCGCATGCCATCCAAGTCATCGGAAAAACAAACCAATTTCGTGGGGATATCGCTGATCACCTCAAAGGCGCGGCGCACCATGGTCGTGCGCAGCACCTCTCCAAAGGTGCCGATATGCGGCAGGCCGGAGGGGCCATACCCCGTTTCGAACAGCACATAGCCTTTCTCGGGCGGTGCTTTCTCGTAGCGTTTCACCAACCGGCGCGCTTCTTCGAAAGGCCAGGCCTTTGAGGAAAGGGCCGCATAGCGCAGGTCTGACATAGGGGTCGCTCCGGTCATGGACGTCTCGTGAGGTGGACACCTATTGCCGAGGGCGCAGACAGTCAATATTCTGCGCTGCAACAACCCCCCAAAGGACACCGCACATGTCGGACACCGAATCCCACCCGCTGAGCCCCGAAGATTGCCTTGTGGCAGTCATGATCGCCGTCTCGGCCTCAGACGAAGACATTCGCACGGCGGAACTGGTGAAAATCCAAAGCCTGGTGAACAACCTGCCGGTCTTTGCCAGCTATGATGCCGACCGGATGGGCGTGGTGTCTCGCATCGTGCTGGATCTTTTCGCGGTCGAGGACGGGCTCGATGCGCTTTTTGGTCTGGTGCGGGATAACCTGCCCGAGCGGCTTTTTGAGACCGCCTACGCCCTGGCCTGTGATGTGGCCGCCGCCGATGGGTCACTGGCGGAGACAGAGCTGCGCATGCTGGGCGAGATCCGGTTTGAACTAAACATTGATCGCCTGCACGCGGCCGCCATCGAACGCGGCGCGCGGGCGCGTTACATGACGCTCTGAGGAGGCCATCATGCGCTGTGTCTTCGTCAATATTCGTTGCAAGCCCGGCACGTCTTATCGCGTGGCCGAAGAGATTGCCTTGCGCGAAATCCATTCTGAGCTCTACTCCACCTCCGGCCCGTTCGATCTTTTGCTCAAACTCTACATCTCAGACGGTGACGATGTGGGCCATTTCATCAATGAAAAGCTGCTTGATATCGACGGGATTGAGCGCACGGAAACCACACTGACCTTCAAGGCGTTCTGACGCATTGGACGCGCCTTTTTTGCGCCTTATCGCCGTGCTAGGCTCTTGCGGAACACGGGTGTAAGGCGCGGCAGAAACCATGACAGCCAAGGACAGGCGGGACGACAAGACGGTCCTCGTGGTGGATCTTGATGGGACATTGATCCTCTCGGATACACTGTACGAGTGCTTTTGGCGTGGCCTGTCCAAAACCTGGAAGGCCCTTCCCACAGCCGTGGGCGGACTGATGGCTGGACGTGCTGTGCTGAAGAAAAAGCTGGCAGAGCTGGCCGATCTCGATGCGGAATTTCTGCCCTATAACAGCGACGTCCTCGACTACATCCGCAATTGGCGGGACAAGGGCGGCAGCGCCGTGTTGGTGACAGCCGCTGATCAATCCGTTGCCGATAAGGTGGCCGCGCATCTGGGGCTCTTTGATGAGGCGATGGGCTCTGACGGTTCAACGAACCTCAAAGGCGCGGAGAAGGCGCAGCTGCTCCGAGACCGCTTCGCGGACGAGGGGTATGCCTATATGGGCGACAGCGGCGCCGACATTCCTGTCTGGGAAGGGGCCAAGACCGCCATCACGGTCAACGCCGCACCGGCCATTGAGCGTCAGGTGCAGGGCATGGCCGGCCAGAGCGTTCACCTCAACACCCCTCAAAATTCAAAGGCCTACCTTGCGGCGCTGCGCCCGCATCAATGGCTCAAAAACATCTTGGTTTTTCTGCCCGTCATGACCGCGCAGGCCTTTGACGCGCTGACACTTCTCAATGCGCTGCTGGCCTTTGCGGCGTTCAGTCTGGTCAGTTCCTCGGGCTACGTCTTCAACGACCTGATGGATTTGCGCGCCGACCGCGCCCATCCGCGCAAGTCCGCGCGCCCCTTTGCCGCCGGTCGCGTGCCCATTGCCCATGGCACGGCGATGGTGCCTTTGCTACTGCTTGGTGGGTTGATCCTTGCCGCCTTTTCCACATGGCAGGCGTTTTGGATCATCGCGCTCTATTTCGTGCTGACCACGGTCTATTCGCTTTATCTCAAACGGCGCGCCATCGCGGATATCTGTACGTTGGCGGGGCTTTACACGCTGCGCATCATCGCGGGCGGGCTGGCGACGGGCGTTGAATTGTCGGTCTGGCTGCTGGCGTTTTCGATGTTCTTTTTCTTCTCGCTCGCGGCGGTCAAACGCCAGGCCGAACTGGTGGATTTGAACGGGCGCGGCATCCCAACGGCGCGGCGGCGCGGCTACAATGTCGATGATCTGCCGATGGTGTCGCAGATCACGGTGGCGTCGGGATTTGTCTCCGTGCTGGTGATGGCGCTTTACCTGAACTCGCCCGGCGTGCAGGAGCTTTATACCGCGCCCTGGCTCTTGTGGGGCATCTGCCTGATGCTGCTTTACTGGATCAACCGAATCGCGCTGAAGGCCCATCGGGGGAAGATGGATGATGATCCGATTGTTTACGCCCTGCGGGACAAGACCAGTCTCGCTTGCGTGGCCATCATGATCGCCTGCGCCGTGGGGGCGGCAATCCTGTGAGCCGCACATCCCTTGTCATGCGCTACACCGGGTTTGCGGTTGTGGCTGTGCTGGTCAATCTGGCCACGCAGCGGGTGGTGTTGGGCCTCGGCTGGCAAAGTGAGGGACTGGCGCTTGCCATGGCCATCGCCGCAGGCACGATCACGGGTCTTTTGGTGAAATATGTGTTGGACAAGCGGTGGATCTTTTACGACGACACCGCAGGGGCGTCTGCCCAGTCCAAGCAATTCGCGCTCTATTCAGCCATGGGGCTGGTGACGACGGCGATTTTCTGGGGCACTGAAACGCTCTTTTGGGCGGTCTGGCGCACCGATCTGATGCGAGAGCTGGGCGCGGTGATCGGACTGACCATCGGCTATGTCACCAAGTACCAACTGGACAAACGCTTTGTCTTCGCCCCGAGGATGGCGCCATGAAACTGTCGGGTTGGGGCAGATACCCGGCAGCGGAATGCATCGTAACCGCGCCGCGCTCAGACGCAGAGGTTGCGCGCGCCATTGCGACCACGACCTGCATCGCGCGGGGCAACGGCCGGTCCTATGGTGACAGCGCACTGAACGAAGACAACACGATCTCAACGCGGCATCTCAACCGGATGATCTCATTCGACGAAGAGACCGGCGTGCTTGTGACTGAGGCAGGCGTGCTGTTGGGTGACGTGATCGATGCGTACCTCCCGCGCGGCTGGTTTCCGGCCGTCACCCCGGGCACAAAGTTCGTCACTCTGGGCGGCATGGCGGCGGCGGATGTGCATGGCAAGAACCACCATATCGATGGTGGCTTTGGCAATTTCATCGATTGGGTGGATGTGATGGGGGCGGATGGGTCTGTGACACGGGCCTCTCGCACGACGAACACAGACCTCTTTGATTGGACGATAGGCGGCATGGGTCTGACCGGTGTGATCCTGCGCCTTGGCCTGCGTCTCAAGCGAGTGGAGACGGGCTGGATCCAGCAACGCACCATCGCCGCGCCCAATCTGGATGCGGCTATGGAAGGGTTTGAGACGCACCATGATGCGCCCTATTCCGTGGCGTGGATTGACTGTCTGAGCACCGGGGCATCGCTCGGGCGGTCGCTCATTATGCTGGGCGATCACGCGCCTCTTGAGGGCCTGCCCAACAAGTACAGACAGATCCCGTTTGGCCCACCGCCCGCGAAAAAGAAAACCGTCCCGTTCAATGCCCCGAGCTTTGCGCTCAACCGCTATACAGTGAAAGCGTTCAACGCCGCCTACTACCACATGGGTGCGCGCAAGACGGGCACGGACTACGTGCCATGGGACACGTATTTTTACCCGCTCGACAGCATCCTTGGCTGGAACAAAATCTACGGGCGGCGCGGGTTTGTTCAATTCCAATGCGTGCTGCCTGATGACAGTGCGCGCGCAGGGCTTGAGGCGCTGCTGACGCGTGTGTCAGAGGCCGGTCAAGGATCGTTCCTGGCCGTTCTGAAAAAGCTCGGCACAGACACGCATCGGTTTTCCTTCCCCATGGCCGGCTACACGCTGGCACTTGATTTTCCGGTCTCTGAGAAAGTGCTGTCTTTGATGACAGAGCTGGATGCTGTCACGCTCGATCATGGTGGGCGGTTCTACCTCGCCAAGGATGCGCGCATGACCGACACGACCTTGCGCGCCTCCGATGACCGGGCAGAGGGTTTTGCAAACATGCGAGCAAAGAGCGGCGCAGGCCATGCCTTTGCCTCACGACAATCAGAAAGGTTAAAGCTATGAGCAGCGGAGCGATTTTGGTTCTGGGGGGGCGGTCTGATATCGGGTTGGCCATCGCAAAGGTCTATGCCAGCGAAGGTCACGCCATTCAGCTTGCCGCGCGCAACGCGGACACGCTTGAGGCGGATCGTGAGGATATCGCCCTGCGCCACGGTGTTGAGGTGAGCTTGCATGAGTTCGACGCCCTTGATGTGGAGAGCCATGAGGCGTTCGTCGATGGCCTGCCCAGCCTGCCCGAAACGGTGGTCTGCGCGGTGGGCGCCTTGGGCGAGCAAGAGGAAAGCGAACGCGATCTCGCGCAGGCGCGAATGGTGATGCGGTCTAATTTTGAGGGTCCGGTGAACATCTTGGCCGTGCTGGCCAACGCTTTTGAGGCGCGCGGCAGCGGTGTGATCATCGGGATCAGTTCGGTTGCCGGGGATCGCGGGCGGGCGACGAATTACATCTACGGCGCGGGCAAGGCCGCGTTCACGGCGTATCTGGCCGGGATGCGGAACAGGCTGGCGTCCAAGGGCGTGCATGTGCTGACAGTGAAGCCCGGGTTCGTGGCCACGCGTATGACCGAAGGCATGGATTTGCCCGAAAAGCTGACGACCGATCCTGATACGCTGGCCCGCGCGGTTTTCAAGGCGGCGCGGGCGCGGCGCAATGAGGTCTATCTGAAACCCATCTGGTGGCTGGTGATGCTGATCATTCGCAACATTCCAGAGATGGTGTTCAAGAAGCTGAAAATCTGAACGCAGCGGAGCGCCTTCGTCAGGCCCCGGTCTGGCGATCAGCCTGCATTCACGAGCACTTTATCGTAACGTCCCGCTGAACATCCAAACGACGCCCTGCAATTGCGATTTCGCCAGACCCTGGGTGGGGCCTGACGAAGGCGCGGCGGGCTACGCCCTTGATCCCGCGCCAAAAAAAGGCCCGGGATTTAACCGGGCCTTCTGTACTAGCGGATGTCTTTGAAGCACCTGAACCCAAGGTGGTAATTGTGGTGGCTGTTGCCTGCCAAAACCTTGGTCCCGTGCCAGAACGGCGCGCGCCACCGGCTCCAATGGGTATGGGCGCGGACCGTGTCCCAGATGAACCAGCTGCCCTTCATCTCTGTCACGCCAAGCGTGCGGCTGCCGCGGCTGGCCATCTGATCGGGTGACAGCGGCAGGTTCATATGCTCGGCCGCGTTACCATCGAGGTCATAGACACCAAGCGGGCTTTTGCAGGACGGAAAGCTGCCCGCCGGGTAGGTGTTCGACCCACAGCCGGTGAAGCTACCACCATTGCAGCTGGCATTTTTCACCGAGCCTGTCGCGCAAACGCCAGAGCGCCATTGCGCCCCGATGGAATAGCGTGCGGAAGATTGGTACTTCGCATTGTGCGCCGCGCGTGCCGCTTGAACGGACATGCCAAAGAAATAGTCCGGCTCGGTCAGCGCACCGTGAGAGGCCCCTTCCCATTCATGCGCGTCACCCATACGCTTGCCTTCGGCCCAGCACAGCTTGGCCGCCTCAGAGGCCTTCACCCATGTCACCGGATACATGCCCGGCACGTTGGGGTATTCGAACATGTCGGCACAGACCTTGGCATCGCCAGGCGACTGTGTCGCCGGATCGTAAAGCGGGGCCATCCATTTTTCACCGCATATGCGCTCAAACTGCGCGTTGCGGTAATAGCTCTTGGGATCCTGGCCCAGCTTCGCCGTCAGCTGGTCCCGCGTCAAAGGGCGGCGCGTCACGGCCGGATTGCCCTGCCCGATCACACTGCTGCCAGCAAAGATCTGGCGGATCTTGTTCATTTCGCCGCCGCTCAGCCCACGGGCTTGCTGCATTTCTTTGAACATCGCCTCGTTGTTTTGCTGCAAGCTCTGCGCCTGCGCGCCCGTTGACAATGCCAGTGCGGATGCCAGCACCAACGCCTTGGTCAAAATTCGCATATGCTCTCTCCCCGTTTATTTTCTGAGCAAATACATGAAATCGCGATTGTCCGAGAACCCCACGAAGCGCGGGATCGGCTGCCCGTTGTTCGACTTGAGATCAATCGCCGACATGCCGGTCACCAGATGCTCAGGCACAGGCGTGCCGTTGTTTTCGGTGTAAAGCGCCAGGTAGGTGTGATCCTGAGAGTTCATGTCGAGCAGCATCGCGTAGTCACACTGATAAGCCTGGAACGTGCGCGCCATGGCAGACGGTGTGGCGGTGGAAAAATAGGCGTAGATCAGGAACTGACGGCCATCGACCTCGCGCATGCAGGCCCCACCGCGCAGGGTGCGCAAATCCGCCTCGGCAGAGCCGGACCAGTTGCCGCCAAGCCAGCTTGTGACCTGATCACCGGGCACGCCGTTTTCAATCACAGGCACACCGTTTTGGCGGGCAAACTTGATGGAAGGCAGCAGCTCTTCATCGGCTTCGGTCCAAGTGCGCATCCCGATCGTGCCGTCGTCAAGAACATAGATCGTGGCAAGCCCAGGGTGCAGGCGGCTGAACACCACACCGTTGGAGACGAAACCGTAATGGTGGCCTTGGTTGGTAAAGGCCAGATCACTGGCGCGCCATGCGCCATGGCTGCGCTTGAACCCTGCGGCAAAGGTCGCAGCAACCCGTTCGGTCAGCGCGGGGCTCAGCATGCCCGTCCGGACGATTGCGCCGGAGGAGCTGAACCCGTCCGGCCCCGGCAGACCACCCCGGTTCACTTTCGGGCGCGGTGACCAATCAAGACGCGGGTGGTCGGTGCCCACCTCATAGCCCAGTTCGAAATTCGTCATGTCAAAGGCCACGAGGTAGACATCCGCGCGGCTTTCAACGCCGTCGAGGCCATTGGTCCGGCCCGTGTTCAACACATCGCGGGACACCATACCAGGTTGCATCGCACTGGCGTAAATGCCGGGCGCGTCCTTGACGGCGTACCAGCTGCCCGCTTGCATGCCGCCATCAGCCCCTTCCAGCTCAAACCCAAAATAAGCGCGGAAGACCGGGTGGTTCGACAGTTGCGCCTTGCCCAGTGCGGCCGCGATTTCACCGGCATTGCCGCCGTCGATCACTTCGCCCGAGCTCATATAGGCATCTTCATAGAAAGAGCCCTTGATCAGCGTCACGATGCTTTCGCCAAAGACCACATTGTCGCGCAGGAACTCTGCCACCGCCTCTCGGCTGGAGCGGTTGCCACGCACCACATTGCGCACAAAGGCGTTGTTGTCACAGATCGGCGCGTAGGGCAGGCCCGAGGACTTCGCGCGATCCAGCTCAGTGATGCGGCCCGTCCAGGGGGCGCAGCGTGTCATCGCCCCGTTATTGTCAAACACCAGTGTCGGCTCATCCCCACCTGACAGCGACAGGATCGTGTCTTCGGGGTTGGCCAGTTCAATGTGAAACGAGTCGGTTGTCGTCACGCGCAACGTGCGCTTGAGATCCACCAGGAACCAGCTATTGAACCGTGGGTTCAGCGAGGTCAGAGAGATTTCCTTGCCCTCGGCAGAGGTCACCGTCTTGGTTTCGCGAAACGGCTGAAAATCCCGCATGGGACGCGTGAAATCACGCTTAAATGCCTCATATTGCTGCTGAATAACCGGGTCATCCAGCACGGCAAGATCGGCAGCTTTGGCCGGGGTTGTCATCGCGGCTGCGACGAGAGCGGCACCAACAAGTGTTTTGCGGCTCATCGTCTTGAACATGCGCGTCACGTCGATCACGGAAATCATCCTTTTACAAACCCTGCCTACGGCAAAACCGCCGCATGAAAAGCGCCTGAAAAAGGTGAACGACACCCCCACGGCGCACCTAACGTCGGGCATGCTATTGTTCGCGCGACCCGGATACAAGTCACGTTAGTGGGTTATGCGGCACTCGCAGCATTTTTATGAAGGCTGCGCGGGAAAATCGATCCGCTGCGCCCAAATTGCCGCAACTTTTAGGGGTATGAAGAGGGCGCACACGACCCTAGAGCGCCAAAGCGTCCGTATTCACAAATTTGCAAAACCGTGTTTCGGAAAATCCATGCGCTCAGCGGTCATAATACTCTCGAAACCAGGCCACGAACGCTTTGATTCCATCTTTGACATCTGTGGCCGGTTTGTAGCCGGTCAACCGCTTGAGAAGTTCGGCATCCGCCCAGGTGGCTGGCACATCGCCCTTTTGCATCTCCATCAAATTGCGCTCAACGGGTATGCCAAGGGCCTCTTCGATGGCGTCGACAAAATCCGTCAGCCGCACTGAGGTTGAATTGCCGATATTGACGATGCGATACGGCGCGACGGGCGAAAGGCTGTCACCATCCTCGATATCGTCCGGGCTGTCCGGGCGCACGGGCACAGCGTCCATAAGCAAGCGAATGTCGCGCACCAGATCGTCGATATAGGTGAAATCGCGATACATCTCACCGTGGTTGTAGACATCAATGGGCCGACCGCTCAGCGTGGCATCGACAAACTTGAATAGGGCCATATCCGGCCGCCCCCATGGCCCATAAACGGTAAAAAACCGAAACATGGTCGTGGGCAGGTTCCACAGATGCGCATAGGAATGACCCATCGCCTCAGTTGCCTTTTTGGTGGCCGCATAGATCGTCATCTGCGTGTCGGCCTTCATCG
>JBCCDT010000079.1:0-19600 GCA_039030635.1 Pseudomonadota bacterium | reverse complement strand
TGGAATGCGACAGGATCGAGATGATCTCGGGCACCGACCAGATCAGCTCATGCAGGTCGGCATCTTGTTTCACCACGCCGTTCACGATGGTTTTGATCGACCCTTCCGACGGGTGCCCCACGGCGTCCACCGCCTGCACCGGGCCGATCACGGCTGAGTTGTCAAAGCCTTTGCCCATATCCCAGGGGCGGCCCATCTCCTTGGCCTCGGTCTGCAAATCGCGCCGGGTCAGATCATTGCCCACAGCGTAGCCCCAGACATGGTTGAGCGCCGCGGCCTCCGGGACGCGCGTTCCTTGCGTGCCGATGGCCACGACCATCTCACCTTCGTAATGCAGGTTCGAGGTTAGAGGCGGGTAGGGCACGCTTGCCCCATCCTCGACCACCGCATCGGCGGGTTTGGAAAAGAAAAACGGCGCTTCGCGATCGGGGTCCTTGCCCATTTCGCGGGCATGGGCGGCGTAGTTGCGGCCCACGCACAGGATGCGACGCACGGGCCAGCGGTCCGTCCGTCCGGCGATGGCCACGCTGGGCTGTGCAATGTCAAAGATCATGGGGCTGCGCCTTTCCATAGGTGTCCAGCAAAAGCTGGCGGTCAATCTTGCCTGTCCCGGTTTTGGGCAGGTCGTCAATCACGGTGAACAGTCGCGGCGATTTGTAAGGCGTGAGCCGCGCTTTGACAAAATCGCGCAGCTCGGCGGTGTCCGCCTCGCGCGTCAGCGACACCACCGCCTTGAGCGCCATGCGTCGGTCTGGCAATTCCACCGCCAGCACCGCCGCCTCATGCACATCCGCGTGCTCATTGAGGCAGCGCTCCACCTCCATCGGCCAGACCCATTGCCCGGCCACCTTGACCAGATCATCATCGCGCCCTTGGAAGTAGTAATACCCATCCCGCTCCAGGAAACGATCGCCGGTGTTGATCCAATCGCCGCGCATGGTCTGAGCGGTTTTGTCGGGGCGCTGCCAATAGTACGGTGCGGAGCTGTCCCCGCGCACATGCATCACCCCGTGCGCGCCGGGCGCTGCGGGCCTGCCATCCGGGGTCAGCAGTTTGACCTCATAGCCTGGCACAACCGCGCCTGCCGCGCCGCTGCGGTGATCATTTAGCGTGTTGGACAGGTAGATGTGCAACATCTCTGTCGATCCCAACCCCTCCGTCGGGCCATGGCCCACCAGCGCCTTCCACGCGTCATAGATGTCTTCTGACAGGATTTCAGCCGCCGACATGGATTGCCGGATCGACGACAGGTCGCGATGCGCGACACCCTCGGCCCGGGCCAGCGCGGTATAAAGCGTGGGCAGGCCGAAAAAGACGGTGGCGCGGTGGATTTCAATGAGATCCAGAATGGTCTGCGGCTCCGGCTGACCGGGCATCAAAAGCGTGGTGGCGCCCACGGAAAAGGGGAAGGTGAAGGCGTTGCCGAACCCGTAGGCAAAATAGACCTTTGGCACGGAAAAACAGATGTCATCCGCGCGCAGCCGCACCACATGCGCGCCGAACGCGGCTTGCGTATAGGCCATATCGTGATGCAGATGCACGATGCCCTTGGGCCGCCCGGTCGAGCCCGAGGAATACATCCAAAACGCCATGTCCTCGGGTCCGGTATCCGCCCGTGGGCAGGTGTCGCCGTGACCTTCCAAAAACGCCTCTGCGCTTTCAAACGGGGCGGCCTGACCATTGACCGAGATCACGCGTGACACACGCGTATCCTGGCACGCCGCGTCAAATACCGCGCTGAGGTCGGCCTCCACTACAGCCAAGCGCGCGCCGCTGTCTTGGAGGTAATAGCGCAAAAGATCGGCCCGCGTTTGAATGTTGAGCAGCACCGGCACAAACCCCGCCCGCACCGCGCCGAAAAACGCCGCCGCCAATGCGGGCGTGTCATCGAGGAAAAATGCAATGCGGTCGTGGCGCGCCAAACCTGCTGCGGCAAAGGCATTGCCCCATCGGCCAGCCTCCGCGATGAGCGCGGCGTATGTCCACGTCCCGCCGGGGCCGATCAGCGCCGCCTTGTCAGGATTGCGCGTCAGGTTCTGCCACAAGATATCCGCGCAATTGGCATGCAGGGCGCGGTCAAAGCCGATGCTGCGAGCCAAGGCGCTGGGCGATGCCACCGGATCGTGCATCATGCGACCCCCCGCCAGGCCATGTAATCCGCCATGAAACCGGGTGCGATCTGGCGCAGCTTTTCATCGCTCATGCGCCCGGACCTTGTGAGGTAGTCATAGGCGAACGCCATCGGCTCCAGCGTCATTTTCGCGCCGAACCCTTCGTACCAGGCCGCAGATGTATTGGCCGCCTCGACGATCTTATGCGCAATGGGCGGGCGCGTGGCCTGATACTGTGCCAGTGCGGTGGTGAGATCGGGTGCCGCTTTGAGCGCGCCCACCAGCGCCAGCGCGTCTTCCATTGCCAGCCGTGTGCCGGAGCCCACCGAGAAATGCGCGGTATGCGCGGCATCCCCCAACAGGACTGCGCGCCCGGCAATCCAGAATCTGCACCACAGTTTGGGAAACTGCCGCCAATTGGATTTGTTGGTGATCAGGGGCGCGCCCCTCAGGGCATCGCGGAAATAGCCCGCGCACCGCTCGGCACTGCGCGCCTCGCTCTCACCAGCAAAGCCTGCCTTTTGAAACACCGCATCCTCGCATTCTACAATGAACGTGCTGCGCCCCGGCGCGTAGCGATAGTGATGGGCGTTCATCGGGCCAAATTCCGTGTCCACAAAGGTCTGGGTCAGCGTGTCGAACGCCACATCCGCGCCAAACCACGCGAAATGATTGGTGAACTGCGACACTTGCGGCGCAAACGCGTCTTCATAGCGCTGCCGCACCCGGGAATTGAGCCCATCCGCGCCGATGATCAGATCGGCGTCAAGCCTGTCCAGATCCCGGATCTCAGTGTCAAACCGCAGGTCGACACTTAGGCGCTCGGCCTCCTGCCGCAGCAGTTCGATCAGGTCGAGCCGTCCAATCGCGGTAAAACCCACACCGTCCAAACTGACCGTGCCGCCGGGCAGGGCGAGGGTCATGTTCTGCCAGCGTTCCATATGCGGGGTCAGGCTGGCATGGGTCTCAGGATCGTCGCGCTCCAGAAAATCCAGCGCGCGATCAGAGAACACGACGCCGAACCCAAAGGTCGCCCCGCGCGGATTTTGTTCCTGAACGCGCACAGCCACATCCGGCATTGCCCGTTTAAGCAGGATCGCGGTGTAAAGGCCGGCCGGTCCCGCGCCGATGATCTCAACCTTGTGCAAGGTTTTCCTCCCATGGCCCCTAGACGGCCCGGGCCTACTGTGACACACTTTCAAAAATATGCAACGCTTTGCGCAATGTGGAATATGAGCGACCAAACCCCATACCAACGGACCGTCTCTTTTGGCGATTGTGACCCGGCCGGGATCGTTTATTACCCCAATATTCTGGCCTGGGTGGATGGGGCGTTTCATCACCATCTGCGCGGCTTCGGGGGCCATGCGGCCCTCTGCGCGCGTCTTGGCGCCACCGGTATGGGGGCCGTCGATGTGACCTGTCAGTTCAAACGCCCCTTGCGCGATGGCGACACCGTTGAGGTGCATCTCACCGGGTTGGATTGGTCCGGCAAAACCTTTGTCCTGCACTACGAAGGCCGCACCAAAGAGGGCTTGCATTTCTCGGCGCAAGAGACGCGCGGGATCTTTCTGGCCGGTCCCAAGGGGCTGACCCTCGCGCCGACCAAACCACTGCAGGATCTGCTGGAGCGCGGCGATGGATGACCACCCCGTCAAGCCGCAAGGGCTGCAATCGCTGAACCACGCGCTTGATGTGCTGACCTTCCTCAGCGCGCAGACGGGTCCCACCTCGCTGTCTGAGATTGCCCGCGCGCTGGGCATGCCGCCCAGCAAGGCGCATCGCTATCTCGCCAGTTTTGTGCAGTTCGGCCTTGTGGGGCAAAAAGGTCGGAGCGGCGAATATGATCTGGGACCCGCCGCGCTGGAACTGGGGCTTGCGGCGATGGCGCGGCATGATTTCATCAATGCCACCTCTGACGCGCTGCCGGGCTTGGCGCGGGATGTGGGCATGACGGCGCTGCTGGCGATCTGGGGCAATCAAGGGCCCACCGTCGTGCGGTGGGAGCGCGGTCCGTCCCCCACCGTCACCTCCTTTGGTCTTGGCACGGCGATGCCGCTTTTGACCTCGGCCACCGGGCGGGCCTATCTGGCCTTTGCACCCCAGGCTGCGGTGGCGGAATTGAAGGCGCAAGAGGTGGAAAGGCTCCGCCAGAACCCGGCGCTTGCCCCGGACATCGCAGGGCAAAACGGCGTGGAGCAATTGGTGGATCACGTGCGCGATCAGGGGTTTTCCACGGTGGACGGGGCCTTTATCCCCGGGCTGGTGGCGGCCTCGGCCCCCATACTGGATTGGCAGGGGGAGGCGCAGGCGGTCGTCACCCTTGTGGGCACAGATCCCCGCACCATCCAAAAAGAGGCCCCGGCGGTGCAGGCCCTTTTGACCTTTTGCGCCGGGCAATCGGTGCCGCGCCCCTAACCCGTCACCCGCCGGATGCCCGCAGGCAAGCGGTGCAAAAATTCCATCAACACGCCGCAGCTTGGCCCCGTGCGTGCCGCATTGTCTGACTATCACATCCCGGTGATTTGAGGCAGCGGTCGCACCTGGCCGCAGTGTGTGTTGGTATGGCAATTTTCAATTTTACAGTGCCGATCTACGGCTTTGACCAATGGTCATCCGCAGCCGCCACGAACAACACCGTGGGCTATCCCAACAACACGACCTTTTCTCTGAATGTCAATCCGGTCCTGACCGTGATCAATGTCCAAGACGATGATGGCAATCCCGTGGGCAGCCTCGACAATGAATTTGACGATGGCTATATCGACCCCACCGGGGACGGGTCCACGCCCTCCACGGCCAACAATGATCAGGTGCTGACCCAGGATGTGACGATCAACGGGCAGGATTTCTTTGTCGGCGATCAAGTGGAACTGGAATTTGCCTTCACCACGTCCACCGGTGAAACCTTTTGGATCATCCGCATCGCAAACCAAAACGTGGGCATCAGCGGCTCCGTTCTGCCGCAGCCGGGCACCACATACACGGTCACGGGCAGCTCGGACGGCCAAGACACCCCGGTGGGCGACGTGCCCTGTTTCACCGCAGGCGCACTGGTGCAAACCCCCGATGGGGAGCGGCCGGTTGAAACCTTGCGTGCCGGTGATCTGGTGGTGACGCTGGACCGAGGCGCGCAGCCGATCAAATGGGTCGGGCAGCGTCATGTCACGGCTCTTGAGCAAGTGTTCTTTGACGATCTGCGTCCGATTGCAATCCGTGCGGCCGCGTTGGGCACACAAGGACCACGCACAAAACTTTGGCTGTCACCAAATCACCGGGTGATGGTGAGCACGCCGACCACGGAGCTTTACTTTGCCGAGCCGTCGGTTTTGGTGGCCGTGAAGCATTTGGTCAATGGCAGGTCCGTGGCGCGCGCCCATCAACGCAGGCCGGTGCGGTATCACCACCTGCTGCTGGAGCATCATGACCTTCTGATCGTCAACGGGCTGGCCTGCGAAAGCCTCTATCCGGGCGTTGGCGACATGCCCGGTGACATGCAGTTGGACCTGGACTTGCATGGGCCGTTAAAAGACGACAGCGTGCCCTTTGCGCGGCCCGTTCTGCGCCGTCACGAAGCGGTGCTCTTGCGCCCCGGGCTTGATTTTCCGCAGGTCGCCTAGACGCGGACGGGCTTTGAGGCCGCGGGCGCGCAGCAGCGCCCATGCTTGAGTGCGCTGGTCACGAAATCTTAATCACGACCGCGTCAATCGGCTTGCCATCCCGGGCACAGTATACTAATGTATACCATATTCAAGGGACCCCGCGCACGCCACATCGTGGTCCGGACCCAATCGCAACCCATTCCAGCCCGCAGGTGTCGCCATGAGCCTCTACACGGATTACCTGACCGAAATCGAAACCCGCAAAGCGCAGGGTCTCAACCCCAAACCCATCGAAGACGGGGCCTTGGTCCTTGACCTCATTGCGTTGATCAAGGATGCCGATCATCCGCAGCGCGCAGATGCCTTGCAGTTTTTCATCTACAACACCTTGCCTGGCACCACGTCTGCGGCGGGGGCAAAGGCGGCTTTCCTCAAAGAGCTGATCCTGGGCCAAGCGCAGGTCGCGGAAATCCCGTCCGCCTTCGCCTATGAGCTGCTCAGCCATATGAAGGGCGGACCATCGGTGCGGGTATTGCTCGATCTGGCGCTGGGTGAGGAGGCCGCAATCGCGCGCGAGGCGGCTGAGGTGCTGAAAACCCAAGTCTTCCTTTATGAGGCGGATACCGATCGCCTGGCCGCCGCCCATGCCCAAGGCAACGCCGTGGCCACCGACATCTTGCAAAGCTACGCGGAGGCGGAGTTCTTTACCAAGCTGCCTGAGATCGACGAAGAGATCAAAGTCGTCACCTACATCGCCGCCGAAGGGGATGTGTCCACCGACCTCTTGTCGCCCGGCAATCAGGCGCATTCCCGGTCAGATCGCGAATTGCACGGCAAATGCATGATCTCTGAGACCGCGCAGAAAGAGATCCAGGATCTGCAAAAGAAACACCCCGACGCGCGCGTCATGCTGGTGGCCGAAAAGGGCACCATGGGCGTGGGCTCCTCGCGCATGTCCGGCGTCAACAACGTGGCGCTCTGGACCGGCAAACAGGCCTCGCCTTACGTGCCTTTTGTGAATATTGCCCCGGTCGTGGGCGGCACAAATGGCATCTCGCCCATCTTCGGGACCACCGTGGGCGTCACCGGCGGCATCGGGCTGGACCTCAAGAACTGGGTCAAAAAGGTCGACGCCGACGGAAACCCCATTCTGGGCAACACCGGCGATCCGATCCTTGAGGAAAAATACGCGGTCGAGACCGGCACGGTGCTGCGGATCAACACCCGCGATAAGACACTGCTGGATGAAAACGGCCAAGAACTGGTCGATGTGTCCTCCGCCTTCACGCCGCAAAAGATCGAATTCATCAAGGCGGGCGGCTCTTACGCCATTGTCTTTGGCAAAAAGCTGCAGACCTTCGCGGCAGAGACGCTGGGCATCGAAAAACCCGTGGTCTTTGCGCCTGCCAAAGAGATCGTGCATGCGGGCCAGGGCCTGACGGCGGTCGAAAAGATCTTCAACCGCAACGCCGTGGGCGTCAGCACGAAAGAGCCGCTTTTGGCGGGGTCTGACGCGCGGGTTAAAGTCAATATCGTCGGAAGCCAGGACACCACCGGCCTCATGACCTCCCAAGAGCTTGAGGCGATGGCCGCCACAGTCATCTCACCCACCGTGGATGGCGCTTATCAATCCGGCTGCCACACGGCCTCGGTCTGGGATATCAAAGCGCAGGAAAACATCCCCAAGCTGATGAAATTCATGAACAGCTTTGGTTTGATCACCGCCCGCGATCCCAAGGGCGTCTACCATTCCATGACCGATGTGATCCACAAAGTGCTCAATGACATCACAGTCGATGACCGCGCGATCATAATCGGCGGAGACAGCCACACACGCATGTCCAAGGGCGTGGCCTTTGGCGCGGATAGTGGCACGGTCGCCCTCGCGCTGGCGACCGGAGAGGCGACCATGCCGATCCCGGAATCGGTCAAAGTCACGTTCAAAGGCCAGATGGCCGAGCACATGGATTTCCGCGATGTGGTCCATGCCACCCAAGCCCAGATGCTGCAGAAATTCGGCGACAACGTGTTTCAGGGCCGCGTGATCGAGGTGCATATCGGCACGCTTATGGCCGATCAGGCCTTCACCTTCACCGACTGGTCGGCGGAAATGAAGGCCAAGGCGGCGATCTGCATCTCTGAGGATGACACGCTCATCGCCTCACTTGAACTGGCCAAATCCCGCATTCAGATGATGATCGACAAAGGCATGGACAACGCGGCGCACACCCTTGTCGGTCTGATCGCCATCGCCGACAAACGCATCGCTGAGATCCGCTCAGGCGAGGTGCCGGCGCTGCAGCCCGATGCCAATGCCCAATACTTTGCCGAGCTTGTGGTCGATCTCGACATCATCAACGAGCCGATGATCGCGGATCCCGATGTGCACAATGTCGACGTCTCGAAACGCTACACCCATGATACCATCCGGCCGGTATCCTATTACGGCGCTGAAAAGCAGGTCGATCTGGGCTTTGTCGGCTCCTGCATGGTGCACAAGGGCGATCTCAAGATCGTGGTGCAGATGCTGCGCAACCTCGAAAAATCGGGCCAAGAGATCAAATTCAAAGCCCCGCTCGTCGTGGCCGCGCCCACCTACAACATCATTGATGAGCTCAAGGAAGAAGGCGACTGGGACGTGCTGCAGCGCTATTCGGGCTTTGAGTTTGACGATGCCGCCCCCAAGGCCACGGCCCGCAAAGAGTACGAAAACCAGCTGTATCTGGAGCGTCCGGGCTGCAACCTGTGCATGGGCAATCAGGAAAAGGCGGAAAAAGGCGACACCGTGCTGGCCACGTCCACCCGCCTCTTCAAAGGCCGCGTGGTCGAGGATAGCGAGGACAAGACAGGCGAGTCCCTTCTGGCGTCCACGCCGGTGGTCGTGCTCTCGGCCATCCTGGGCCGCACGCCCAGCATTGAGGAATACAAAGAGGCGGTGCACGGGATCAACCTGACCAAATTCGCCCCGCCGCAAAAGACGCCGCTCGATGCGCTGTCGGTGCATTACTAGGGAAACGCGCCAACAGAATTTTCGAAAATTCTGCGCAGAAAATTCGAATTTTCTTCCCATTTTCTTTGAAGAAAATGTGCGCCCCGCCGGGATGTCGCGGTCACGTGATCCTGCGTGGCTCTGTGCGTCCCCGTCACACCCGCGGCAAATTCCGCGCCGCCCGCGCATCGCCGCTTTCGGCCTGCGCGGGCTGGCAGTACTCTGCCAAAAAAAATGAGCAGCCATGCAATCCGACGCCGATACGCGCCCGCTTTACTATGTCCTCTCCGCAGGGCGGACCGGCACCATGTTTCTCGAAAACCTGGTGCAAACCCATTGTGCCGGCGTGACCATCGAACATGAGCCGAGCCCGTCACGCCAGCTCATGATGCTGGGCAATCTGCGAAATGATCTGGGCCTCATGCACCGCGCCACCCGCCGCATGGCCATCCGCCATCAGGCCGCAACCCACGCGCGCGATCACCACATCGAGGTGAACCCGTTTCTGTGCGCCGTGACCGATCTCTTGCCCCATCCCACACGGCCTTTGCGCATTTTGCATATGGTCCGCGCGCCTGGCGATTGGGCGCAATCCATGACCACGTTCAAGGCCTCCAGCCGCTATCGCCATGTGATCGATTTTGTGCCCTTCGCCAAACCCTTCCCCGCACCGCGCCCGCGCGGGTGGCGCAACCTGTCGCCTTTTGAAAAATCGCTGCACAGATGGGTATGGTGCAATGATCGCATTGCCGCGCTCGCCAAGACGGCCCAAGCCTACGCGCTGGTGCGCAGCGAAGATCTGTTTGCAGGGGACGCGGCAGACCGGGACGCAGCACTGGCCAAGATCGTGGATGTGCTCGACCTGCAATTGCCCAGCCCCTTGCCGCCAGAGACATTTTCCCAACGGGTGAACCCCGCGCCGCCCGGTGCCAATCTGCGCGACGCGGAGGCCGAGCGCACCATCTGCGGTGCCGTCGCGGCTGAGTATGGCTATGCGCTCTAAACGCACGCTTCTCGCCATCGTGGTCAGTGTGGGTCTCATGGTGCTGGTGGCCTATGTCGCCGATATTGGCGCGATCGATCTGACGCAGATCCGCCCTGGATACCTTCCGCTGGCGCTTATCGCCTATGCAGGCACGTTGATCTTGCGGGCGTGTCTTCTCCGCCACCTCACCACCGAGGCCACGGATCAGCGCTTTACGTCCTGGTGGTCCCTGGCCGCGCGGCATCAATTCCTGTTCACGCTGGCCCCGTCAGGCAGCGGCGATTTGACCTTCCCGGTGCTGGCCAATCGCATGGTGGGCATGCCCCTCACCCAAGGGGCCGCGCTCATTGCGGGCACGCGGCTGCGCGATATCTGTGCGATCCTCGGGCTGGGCTGTGTGGGTCTTGCGGGCCTGGGCCTGGCCGCACCTGTCATGATCATGGGCGCAATCTTGTGCGGTCTGGCGCTCTTGTTCTCTGACCTGACGGGCCGGGCGGTGGCGCGTCTGCTGCGCCGAGCGCCAAGCGAGGCGCCCTCCGCCCGCTGGCCCGCGGCCTGTCTGACAGCAATGATCTGGCTCTGTGCCTCCTGCGCCATCGCGGCGGGCTTTGCGGCGGCGGGCAATCCCTTGTCGATCTACCAGACCTTCATCATGCTGGCCGGTCTCAACATCGTAGGCGCTTTGGCCATCTCAATCGGCGGTTTGGGCATTGCCGAGGCGGGCGCGGCGGGCGTGCTGACCTTCCTCGGTCTGCCACTGGCTGAGGCGGCGGCGATTGCGCTCATCGCCCGCCCGATCCTGCTTGTGACCAATCTTGCGGCCAGCAGTCTGACAGAGCTGGGCCTACGCGCGACGCCGCGCTGAGCTCTCCTCAGAGCAAGGCTGCGCCCGCAACACCCGCACGCGCGCGATATGCGGATGCAAGGCCGGGCGCTGCGACGCGCTCACATCGTGGCTGAGAAAACTCAGCAACATCTGCACGCCAAGCAGCACTGGAAAGGCGCTCAGCATCACAGTGCCCGCCGTGGCCGGCACGCCGCTTCGCGCGCTTTCAATCCACTGGGTGGCGCCAAAAATCCCGCCAAATGCCAAAAGCATCATCCCAAAGACCAGCATCAAGGACGCCGTCGAAAACCCGCGCAGAAAGTAGTTATACATCACCCGCTTCATCAGGTTGCGCCCATGCAGCCACGGAAATTTCAGCAGCGCATCCAACTCGCTCAACCCGCTTTTCTCATCGCCGTAAACCGCCTCCATCGGCACATCGCGCACCGACGCGCCCAACGTGCCAAGGCGGAACAACAGGTCGCTTTCAAAGAAATACCGCTTGTGCAGCTTCTCCAGGGGCAAGGACGCTGCCACATCCGCATGGATCGCGGTAAAGCCGTTCGTGGGATCAAACAGATGCCACAGCCCCGAGGACAGCTTGCTCATGAACGACAGACCGGCATTGCCGATGAGTCGCACCACCGGCATCTTCTGCACCGCGCCCAGATCGAAAAACCGGTTGCCTTTGACGTAATCGGCCTCACCGCTGACAATGGGGTCAATCAAGGCGGGGATCAGGCGCGGATCCATCTGCCCGTCACTGTCGAGCTTCACAATGATCTTGGCGCCGCCTTCAATGGCCGCGCGATACCCGGTGACCGTGGCCGCGCCCACGCCGCCATTTTCCCCATGGGTCAGAACCTGCACGCGCGGCTCGTCCTTGTTCAGATCGGCCAGCACCTCGGCCAAATGGTCAGGGCTTGCATCATTCACGCAATAGATGCGCCCGATCTCGGATGGGATGGCCTGCACGACCGCGCGAATGCTCTCTGCGGCCTTGTAGCACGGGATCACGACAGCGGTGTTCGAGAGGGGCGATGTCTGCATGGCTTAACCTTCCTGCGACAGGGTGAATGCGCGAATGCCCGGCACGCAGGAGGGGATCTCGGCATAGCCCCCCCACATCTGCGCAAACCGGGCGTCCTCGGTGTAAAAATCGATGAAATCCATGTCCAAACGGTCAATGGCATGGCGCCGCTCGCGCGCATCGACAAAGACCAGCGCGGGGCGTTGGCTCAGGTCGCGCAAGGCCAGATCTCGCTCAGCCGCCTCGGCCAGGGTCAAGACCCGCGCGGCCTCAGCGGACGGGTCAGGCTGCGTCCTGAGCCGCACGATCGACGGCAAAAAGAGCCGGCTGTTGGTGGCCGCAAGCCACGGGCGATCCGCATAATTGGCCACCGGAAAGCCGGGATAGGGATGGGTGGAAAACGCCATGAAGCCCGCGCCCTCCGGCACATGGGTCTGGACCATGCTCACCAAACAGGTGGTGCGCGTGCCGTAATGCCCTGAGGCGGACAGGTTCGCCAAATGCAGGCTGGCGTAAAGCGCGGTCATGGCCACACCCGCCGTCACGGCCACACCCGCCAACAGGCGCAGAATGCGCGCGGCGGGCCCAAGTGCCGTCAGAAGAAGCGACAGCATCGCGAAGATGAGCGGCGGATAAAAGTGATAGGAATAGCCCTTGGATTGCACAATCGCGGCGATCAAGAACCCCAAGGCGGCCAAAGCGGGCAGGGTGGGCAGAGGCCGCCATCCCCCGCGCCAGGCCAAGAGGAGCGCGGCCAGCGTCATGAGCGTGGGTGCCGGATCCGACAACACCACATCCGACATGGCATGTTCAAACCCCCAATAGACCTGCGAGATCATCGGCACGATCTCGGTCAGATAGGGCCGCGCAAAGGCCCAAGTCGCCGCCACATAGATCACACCGGTCAAGAGCAGCGCCGCCGTGTCCACGCGCAAAACCGGCCGCAACGACCGCTCTCGCAGCGCCACATAGGCCCAGATCAGCGCGGGCACGGCCAGGAAATGCGGCTTGAAACAGATGGCAATCCCTGCGGCGATACCGGCCAGCAGCGCGGGCAGGGGGCGCACGTTTTGCCCCACCACCAGCATCAGCCAGGGCAGGATCAAGATCACGGCCAGATGTTCGCGCTGGCCGAAATCGCGATGCACACCCACGGTCAGCATCAGGGCGAGACACACCAAAGTTCCCGCCCGCTTCGGGGCGCTCATCATCGGGTCCAGCTCGCGTTTCAAAAGGGCCAGAACCCCGGCAATCATCGTCAGAACCACGGCGCGGAACACGTTGATCGGGTCCGCACCGATCATCTGGGCCAACCCGGCAATCGGGGCATTGAGCCACCAGATCAGCGGCGGGTTCGACGCGATGATGTCACGCCCGAATGTTCCACCCTCCAGCAACCGCTCGGAAGAGTGCAGCACCCAGGCCACATCGTGATTGAGATAGGTTTGCGCTTGGACATACCCGCCCAGTGCAAGCGCCAAGAGCACAGGCAGCAAAACGACCAAGCCGTCACGGCCTGTCCCGTCCACGCGCGTACTTGTCGCTGCTTGCATCACCTTTGCCCCAAAGTTCACGTTGCCCTTGTGTGGGCGTTGCCAATTTGGAAACAAAAAGTGTCAATACTGTGCCGATGCAGGGCCGTTTCTGGGGTCTCGGGGCCTAGTAATCTTCGCCTTTATAGCGGTTTGGCTGGCCTTTTGCGGCCTCGATCCCGGTGAAGTCGGCCCAGTCATCGCCGGGCCGCCAAATGCTGTCGAGGATCGATGCGGCCTTGGACGCGCCAAGACCGCCCCCGGCTGCCGCCAAGCGATAGAAAAACGCGCTCACACGGGCGTTGTAGATGCAATGGACATGGATCATCTCGTCGGGATGGGCGTCCAGGACCGTGCGGAACGCCTCAAAATCGGCATCCGTCGGGGCTTCGAAATCCACCGGGATATAGTCATAGACCATGCCCAGTGCGGCCACCGTCCCCGGCTCATCCTCCAGCGCGCCGTCATTGTCGTGGGGGCCCAGATTGACGATCCGGCCCACGCCCATGGCCTGCAACTCCGCCAGCTCTGCCTCGCTCGGCTGGCCGGAGGTGGTGATCTTGGGCGTGATCCGCCGCCAGTTGAGAATATGGGTCAGCTCCATGGTGTTGCGCTCCTGTCTGGTCTTGTTGCCGTCGCCCCTAGACTATCACAGCGCGGCTTGGCATAAATGACAGCATGACCTCAAATTCTGCCAAACCGCGCGCCGTCGTCTTCGTCATCTACCCTGACATCGTGTTGCTTGATCTGGTCGGCCCGCTGCAGGTCTTTTCGCACGCCATCGACCCCGCGACAGGCCAGCCCGGCTATCATTGCACGGTCGTGTCGGCGTCAGGCCAGATGACCCCCACCAACACCGTGCTCGCCATCCCAAGCGAGCCCATCGACCACGTGATGGAGGCTGACATTCACACCCTCATCCTGATCGGGGGCGACGGGGCCAACACGGCCATGCATGACAGGGGCCTCATCGCGCAGCTGCAAACCCTTGCCCAAGGCACCACGCGCGTGGCGTCCGTCTGTTCGGGGGCGCTGGTGCTGGCGGCCACGGGCCTTCTGGATGGGCGTCGCGCGGTCACCCATTGGGATGATTGCGACATGCTGGCCCAGAGCTTTCCCAACGTGCAGGTCGAGATGGATCCGATCTACATCAAAGACGGCCCCATCTGGACCTCGGCGGGCATCACCGCGGGCATCGACATGGCGCTGGCCATCGTGGCCGAGGATCTGGGCCGCGCCTCTGCTTTTGCGATGGCCCGCTCAATGGTGACGCAAATGGTGCGCGCCGGCGGCCAATCCCAGTTCAGCCCGGTGCTCAGCCGCCAATGGCGCGATCGCGCCGGCCAGTTTGAAGCGCTCCACGCCTGGATCACCGACAATCTCGCCGCGCCGCTTTCGGTCGAAGACCTCGCCCAGCACATGCATATGAGCCCGCGCAACTTTGCCCGCGTCTACACCAAATCCATGGGCGTGACCCCGGCCAAGGCGGTTGAGGCGATCCGCACGGAAACCGCCCAGGGCCTGCTGGAAACGACCAATCTCAGCGTCAAAACCATCGCCCATCGCTGCGGCTTTGGCGAAGAAGACCGCATGCGCCGCGCCTTTGTGCGACAGTTGCATGTCTCACCGTCCGAGTATCGGCAGAATTTTCAGGCCTCAGGTTTGGACACTGGCTTGGACACTGGCTCGGTCTCTGGCGCAAGCGCGTGAACCTTGGCCCGCAAAGGCCCATAGATCGTCGCGACCTTGGCCCGTGTGGCATCATCAAAGAGGTGCATCCCCGCAACATAAGGCAGGTAATGCCCAAGACGTTGCGCCGTCATCACGCGGCCCGTTTCGATGACCTCAATCGGGTAATCAAACACCGACAGCTGCGCAGGCGAGATAAATTCGACCGTGTCCACCAGCGTCAAACGCCGCGGGCGCGGCTCGCGCAGGGCGGCGTCCAGGATCACCTGTCGTGCCAGCGCGCTGTCCTCAAGGGGCTGGGCCATGTCATAGGCGATCCCCATCTTGCGACAGGCCGCGATACAGGCCTCGGCCTCATCGCTGAAACGCCCATCCAGAAACAGGATTTTTAGAAGCCCGCCATCAGCGGCCAGTCTGGGCAGGTCGGCACCCTCAAGGCTGCTCACACGCGCGCGCATCACCACCAGATGTTCCATCGGGGCCGGAACCGTCAGATCAGGCCAGGGCATGCCCGCCGGAAGCTGCGATTGCAGCACCGCCCCCACATCTTGGAAATAGGCCGCATAGTCCCAGTCCTTCGCGATCAGGTCGCGCCCGGCCTGGCCTTGCGCGGCGGCCAAATGCGGATCATCTGCGGTGCGGGCCAGCGCGTCGGCCATGGCCACCACATCGCCCATATCCACCAAGGTGCCGCAACTCTCCCCGATCAGTTCCTGTGCGCCACCACCATCGCGGAACGCAATGATCGGCAGACCGCAGGCCATCGCCTCATGGATCACACACGGGAACGGATCCGCCCGCGCGGTCAACACGAACATGTCCCCGCCCAAGAAAACCTGTTCAATCCGGTTGGTGGAAGGCATCAACCGTACGCGGTGTTCCAGACCCGCATCCGACAGCATCCGCCGCGCCAGTTCCAGCGCGCCGCCGGGGGTGTCATCGCCATGCCCGTACCAGACGAAAAAGCTCTGTTGATCCTGCGGACGGCGCTCAAAAAAGGCCCGCGCGGCATGGACAAACAGATCCACACCCTTGCGCTGATCCAATGAGCCCACATTGAGGATGATCCGCGCGTCCTCCGGCAGTTTGAGATCCTGTCGCAACGATACGCGGCACCGATCCCGGTTCATCTGGCCAAAGGCGTCATCCAAAAGGCCCTGACCCCGCACTGTGACCTTCGCCTCGTCAATCCGGCAATATTGCGCGGCGGTTTTGTGAATGAAATGCGAGGGGAAGATCACCCGGCTCGAAAAGCGGAAAATCTCTTCGAATAGATGTTCAGGATAGTAGCTGGCAAATTCATGCAAAAGCTGGATCACCGGCAGCCCAATCCGCGCCAGAGATCGCCCGATATGAAAGGATTCCGCCGAATTGACCAACGCACATAGCGGCGCATTGCCTTCAAAAATCCCGGTCTCGGCAAAGAGCGCGCTGATCTCGGCATGGCGCGCCTCATCGGACGTCTCCACGCTATAGCGCGACTGGCTCATGACATAGCAATGCGACACCTCTTCAAATTCATGCAGCCGCTCACCGCCCTCATCGAGCAGCGTAAAACACTCAAACGCACCGGTTTCGCTGAACATCTTAAGAAGCCGCAGGATGATCGCCGGGGCCCCGGTGCGCGACGCATCGTGGCTGACAAAGATCAGCCGGGGCTTTCGGTGCAGATCACTGTTGAAATAGGCCTGCGCGGCGGGCAGATGCCGCAGTGATTTTTGGCTCTCAAACCGGCGTATATAGGCGGGAGAATGCCAACGATTGAAGGGCCGATCCTCTTTCAGACCGTGGTTTTGAAAATGCGCATAGATGCTCGCAAGGCTCGATCCCGCATCTGGGTTATGCTCGCCGTAAAAGGCCGGGTCGAGGATGTTGACCAAGGGGCCTGTCCGGGCCTTGTACCCTCCGCTCAGGTGGCGCGTGATCAATGGACGCTTCACGGCGCACCCTCCTCGAGCTTGCGCATGAGGCCTGCGACCGCGGGGTTGATCTCATCCATCGCCTGCGCCACCGCTGGATCCTCAGGGTCGATGCGGTCGAATAGATCCCCGAGGGAGGACACCGCCTCTAGATCCGTGACGCCGCTTTCAAGCCGCCACAGCCGCAGGGGCCAGGGCTTGAGCATCACCGGCGTGACCAGATCGGCCAGGTCATGCACCACAAGTCGCGACCACAGGCGCGAACGTCCCAGCGCGCGCACCAGGTCACTGCAGGCATAGGGATCATATTCCGCGGAGAAAATGCGCCCTTTGCGCCCTTGGGTGGCCGTGTGCGGGTCTGTCGACATCAGCACGGCACCATCATCCGGTCCAAGGCTCGCCTCAAATGTGTCGGTCCAGTTCTGCGCGTCCAGAACATGCAGCTCTGCGGGCCGATCCGCGCCGCTGTCTTCTGTGCGGCCAAGGGTGTTCTGCGCCGCACAGACATCTTTGAACATTTTCAACCCCGGCACCGCGCTGAGCCGCGCCAGCATGTTCTCTGTGTCGTAGCTGTCCCGCAGCAGGGCCTTGGCCCGGTCAGCCTGATCCCGCGCTGCCGCATCATCGCGCAGCAGCGTGCCCAGCGCCTCCACCACACCGCTGAGGTCATAGGCCTGCGCCCGGGTCATTCCGCCCGCCGCCTCAAACAGGTCCGTCAGCGCGGGCAGCCCTGTGCTCAGCACCGGCACGCCCGCCCCACAGGCGTCTATCACGGCCGCCGCGGCATCCTCTCTGTCCGAGAAATTGACATAGGCGTCTGCCACGCTCAGATACCGCGCCAATGTCGCATCATTGCGCAGCGAAAACCGCGCCAGATGCCCGGCCACGCGCACCCGGTGCCGGGCATAAAAAGACGGCGTGCCCGACCAATGCGGCCCATCGCCCACCCATAGGAAAACGGCCTTGTCCGCCCACTCCTGATGATCCAGCACCCGCACCGCGACATTTGAGAAAAAGTCGATCCCACTGTCAAAGACCAGCGGACCCGCACCCAGCACGATACGTGTCCCCTCAGGCAGGCCCATCGCCTGCAACAGGCGCTGTTTCAATGCCGCGCGCGGTTGGGGGGCCCGGGCCAGATCAGGATGGCACAGCATGCCATCTCGCACATCGCTCTTGATGGGGGTCACGGGCAAGGCCGAAATCTGGGTCACATCCGGCCCCTCGAGTAGGGCCAGCATATCCCGGTCATAGCGATCCACCGCACCGGTCAGCATCGCCACTGAGTGCGGGTAATGCACGCGCAGCATCTGAAACAACGTGGCATCCTCTGCCGTCTGGACAATCGCGCTTTTGGGCGGATTGTCCGACAGAAGCCGGGCCAAATGGGCAACGCCCGAGGCTGTCAGCTGCGCGCGATCCTCCGGCGCGTGCTCCCCCAGCACGGTCCAGACATGGGCCACCTGCTCAAAGGCTTCGGTCAACGGCCCATGACGCAGCGCCACGACGATCACGTCCCATTTGGCCTGCTCTGCCAGACGGTTCAAAAGCCCTAGCCAGGATCGCACCTCAAGCGTCTCATCAAGAATGTCAAAGCCAACAAGCAAGCGAGGCCGCTGTCGCAGCCCCTTGTCAAGATAGGCCGCGAAGGGGTCAAACGTCCCAGACCCGTCATCCGGCCCAGAACCCAGATGACGCCGGATATAGGCCTCCGACACCAACGGATTTGGGGCCACACCGGCGTGGATGCCGTGGCGCAGGTAATGCTGCAACGCGGTGTCGAAATCGGTGGCCTCCGGTGCCGCCTGTTCGGCATAGAACTCCGCGTCGAAAAAACTGGCCTGGCCAGGCTCGATCGGGGTGTCCCCTCGGCCCAGCCGGTAAAGTGCACTGTCCTCTGGCCCGGCATCCGAAGCACCATCTGACAAAAAGGCATGGGCCCCGAAAATCCCATGGGTCGGCAGATGCCGCCATCCTCCGTCCAGGTAGTGGCGCAAGGGCATGTCATTCGGCCCGCAACACCCTGTGTAAAGCGCCGTTCGGAAATAGGGCGAGGGATCAATGCCATGCGCCGCGCCCGTGGTCAGATAATGCTCCAACGGGCCCGTGGCGCCTGTCCCCAGCCGCTCCCAAACCCGGCTCTGATAATAGTCGGCATCCAGCGCCGGATGCGGTGACACAGGCGCGGGCGTGGCCAGGTAATGAAACACCGCGCGCAGCCCCGGCTCTTGCGCGCCAATCGCCTTGCGGTAATGGTCCACATCAAACAGCGGGTGGGTCGAAAAATCCTCCTCCGCCTCATGATAGGCCTCAAAAAACGCCTTCACAGAGGTCATGGGCCCGGTCTGACCTTTGGCCACATACTCAAGATCGACCAGAAGATGCGGTGAAACGGCCCCCGCCTCACCCATCAAAATCTGCCCCCACATGGCGTAGTCCGTCTCAGCGCCCAGTCCCGCACGCAGACGCACCGGATCAACCATGGGATGACACTGCAGCGGGCCGCGCGTCAGCACGTCCAAGGCGCGGGTCACCGGCGGGCGCAGATCGCCCGGGGCCGCCGGATGACATCGCGCGAAATAGGCCGGGCAAAACATCGCGCTGGGCCAAATGCCATGGGTCTCAGGACGCTCCAGATAGGTGCGGACCGGATTGCCTGGGATCCGTTTGGCCGCCCAAGTGACATCAAAAAGCGGGTTGGGCGCGGGCGGATGCGCATTGTGCGGATCAAGGACCTCAGACAGCAGCGCGGCGTCGCTCGCGGGCGCGCCCTTGCCCTTTTGCGCCTTGTGGTCTGTGGAGCTACGCCACCTGATCCAGCACGTATTCTTTGAAATAGGCCACGGTTTCGGCAACGCCGTCTTCCACCGACACCTCCGGCGCCCAGCCCAAAAGGTCCCAGGCGCGACGAATATCA
>JBCCDT010000078.1:0-20409 GCA_039030635.1 Pseudomonadota bacterium | reverse complement strand
CGCGGGCCCAGTTCAGAGACCATCAACGGGTGCGTGTACGAAATGCAATGCCCAACGCCCGATTGCTCAAAGGCGGGTGCGACGGTCCAGACCTCGCCTGCGTCGCCCGCAAGGCCAAGAGCGATCTCATGCATGACCTCTAGCCCGGGCGCATCGATGCCGTCGTCATTGGTGATGAGTATCCGCATGGGCCTGCCTCATATCTGCTCAATCCCACCTGTAGCGGGGCGCTGTGATTGGGGCAAGCCGTTGCGGGCGGAATTGGCTCAATAGGGCATGGGATGGGCGCGATGGGCCGCATCAATCTCGTCCAGCACCTCTTGGGACAAGGTGACTTCCGCGGCCCCAATGGCGGTTTTGAGCTGCGCCTCGGTGGTCGCGCCGAAAATAGCCGAGCACATGAAAGGCCGCGTGAGGCACCAGGCGAGCGCCATCTGACTGGTATCGAGCCCGTGTTTTTGCGCAATCGCCAGATAGGCATCGACCGCCGCATAGGCCCGATCCCCGCGCCGACCGCCCAGGTTGTCGACAATCGACATGCGGGACCCGGCCGGGATTTGACCGCCTTGGTATTTTCCAGTCAGAAAGCCCGCCGCCAGCGGCGAAAAGGCCAAGAGCCCCACATCTTCGTTGACCGAAAGCTCCGCCAGGTCGGTGTCATAAAGCCGGCACATCAGCGAATATTCGTTCTGGATGGAGGCCACGCGCGGCCCGCCTTTTTCTCCGGCAATGCGCAGCCAATTGGCCGTGCCCCAAGCGCTTTCATTCGACAGCCCAAAGGCACGGATGCGGCCTTTGTCGACTTCCTTTTGCAGTGCGCCAAGCGTCTCTTCCATATGCGCCATGGTGTCGGCACGGTTTTGCTGTGACGGGTCATAGGTCCAGTTTTGGCGGAACATGTAGCTGCCGCGATTGGGCCAGTGGAATTGGTAAAGGTCGATCACATCAGTCTGCAGCCGCTTGAGCGAGCCCTCGACCGCCTCGGTGATGGTCTTCGCCGAAATCGGCGCCCCGTCGCGCGCGCCTTTATAGCCCGCGCCAGAATGTTTGGTGGCGAGGATCACGTCATTGCGCCGCCCGGATTTGGCAAACCAATTGCCGACGATGCTCTCGGTCAGGCCTGTGGTCTCAGGCGAGATCGGGTTCACCGGGTACATCTCGGCGGTGTCGAGGAAGTCAATGCCGTGATCAAGCGCCATGTCGATCTGCCCGTGCCCCTCGGCTTCGGTGTTCTGGGTGCCCCAGGTCATGGAGCCAAGGCAGAGCGCGCTCACCTCGATGCCTGTGCGGCCAAGCGGATTTCTTTGCATGTCGGGGGATCCTTTGGGTTGTTGGAGCTGTTTTATCCTGTTTGACCATGCGGGTATAGAGGCCGCTCGTCCGTCGCTACGCTCCAGTCTCGCGTTTGGGGGCGTGACGTTTTCTATGGCTTTTTCTGTTGAGAACATATCGTGAACATTGTACCTTCTCCTCATGAACGCTCATACCGCCACGCATCTTCTGTCGCGCCATGCCCACCGCCCGGGGCCTGCGCTTTCGCTTTTGGATGACATCACCCTGCCCCAGGCCCGCGCCCATGAGGTCTGTGGCAATGCCCGCCAGATGCTTGCGATGATGATCGCGGGCGCGCTGACGGGGCCGGTGTTCTGGATCACGCCCGCCTGGCAGACGGAGACGCTCAACCCCGAAGGAATGCTGGCCTTTGCCAATCCGGCGCGCGTCACTTTTGTGTCCGTGCGCCGGGCCGATGACATCCTCTGGACGCTGGAGGAGGTGCTGCGCAGCGGGGCGGTGCCGCTGGTCGTGGCTGATATGCCGGAGCCGCCGGCCATGACGCCCGTCCGGCGCTTGCATCTGGCGGCGGAAACCGGGGCGAGCGCGGGCACTATCCCGCCCATGGCGCTCCTGCTCACGCCCGGAGAGGGCGGCGCGCCGGGGATCGAGACGCGTTGGCACATGGCGCAGGATCATGGCTCCGGCAAACCAGCCTGGCAGCTCTCTCGCCTGCGGGCGCGCACGGCACCGCCGAAACGCTGGCAATTGCGCGGACGGCCCGGCGCGTGGCAGCTTTCCAGCCCCCCAAAAAGCGTACAGGACGGCGCGCTCGCATCAGGGTGAGGCATTGTGAATGGTCAACGCGGAAATTGCCGCTACAACATCCTCATGACCAATCTGATCCGCGCCTTCGCCTGTTTCATCTGCTTGATCGCCACGCCGCTTTTCGCCGGGCCCGAAAGCTATCGCCTCAATATGGACGAGTCGGTGGTGGGCTTCACCTATCAGTTCCAGGGAAATCCGCGCTATGGCCGGATGCCGGTCTCAAGCGCGGTGATGGAGCTTGACCTCGACAATATCGCGCAAAGCCAGGTCAATGTGACGCTGAATGCAGCGCGCGCCAATGCCGGCGTGCTGTTCATGACCTCGACCATGAAAGGGCCAAATGTCCTGCACACCGCCGCCCATCCCACGATCCAATTCACCTCGACCAAGATCGAAGGGAGCCTGCGCGGCGCCAATATCACCGGCGATCTGACCATCCGGGGTGTGACCCGGCCTGTCACCCTGACCGCCGGGCTTTATCGCCAGCAAGGGACGGAGCGCACCGACCGCTCCCGCCTGATCGTGCAGCTTCTTGGCTCGGTCAGTCGATCCGCCTTTGGAGCCAGCGGGTTTCCTGGCTTTGTCGCCGATGAGATCGACCTCAACATCATCGCCTATATCGAACGCTAGCCCCTGCCGCGCGGGCGGGATTTGAGTATTTTCGGAAAGATGAAAACCGGACCGTCGTTTCATCTTTCCAAAATACTCCCGCCGGAGGCATCAAAGCTCTGGCCATCAGGACAAATCATGCCATAGCTGCACCATGGGCATGATCATTTCCTTTGCCGCATTGTTCTTGTCGGTCATCCTGATGCAGCTCTCCTCGGGGGGCGTGGGGCCGCTGGATGCGCTCTCGGGCATCACCCTGGATTTCACCACCACTGAGATCGGCCTGTTGGGGTCTGCGCATTTTCTTGGGTTCTTCATTGGCTGCTGGTGGGCGCCGCGCCTGATGGGGTCTGTGGGCCACGCGCGCGCCTTTGCCGCTTTCACCGCCTCGGGCACGATTGGCTTGATGGCCCATATGCTGGTGGTCGACCCATGGGCCTGGGCGGGCATGCGTGTGGCCTCGGGCGTGTGCGTGGCGGGCTGTTACACGGTGATTGAGGCCTGGCTCAACGCCAAGCTCACCAATGAAAACCGTGGCCGTGCGATGGGCATCTACCGGGTCACCGACATGGGCGCGCAGCTTGTGGCTCAGATGATGATCTCGGTGCTGGAGCCTGCCTCCTATGTTTCTTACAACATTCTCGCGATGTTCTGCTGTGCCTCGCTTTTGCCGCTGGTGCTGACCAAGCGGCGCCAACCAGACATCCCCTCTGCCCCGCGCTTGCGCCCATCATTGGCGTTCAAAGCCTCACCTTTGGCGGCGATGGGCGTGATCGTGGCCTCGCTCTCGGGGGCCACCTTCCGCATGGTGGGCCCGCTTTACGGCGAACGCGTGGGTCTCGCCGTGGATCAGATCGCCTATTTCCTCGCCGTTTTCATCCTGGGCGGCGCGTTGGCGCAAATCCCCGTGGGCTGGCTGGCCGATAAATTTGACCGCCGCTATGTGATGATCGGTCTTTCCATCGCGGCGATTATCAGCTGCATCGTCACGGCCAGCCTGCAGGGCCTCAGCCCCACGGGCGTTATGCTCACGGCGTTCTTTTTTGGCCTGACATCTTTTCCAATCTATTCGGTGGCCGCCGCCCACGCCAATGATTTTGCCTCACCCGAACAGCGCGTGGAACTGGCCGCCGCACTGATGTTCTGTTTCGCGCTTGGGGCCATCGCTGCCCCGCTTGTGGCCTCTGGTCTGATCGAACGCTACGGCCCTTCGGCCATGTTCACGATGCTGGCCGTGTCCCATGGGGTGCTCATCCTCTTTAGCGTTCTGCGCATGCGCGCCCGCCCCACACAGGAAGAGCGCACGCGCTATGTCTGGCTGCCGCGCACATCCTTTACGATTGGGCGACTGACCCGTGACGAAGGCAGTAAAAAAGACTGACATCACGCATATGACATCATCCGGCATAAGTATTTGCGGCAAGATGAAACAAGGGACCTGTCCTGTCATTCATTTTGCTAGAAATACTCCCGCGCGGAGCGCATAAGATCTCAGGCCGAACAGCTTGCCCCGCCGAGCACGCAGAATTTGGCGCAATGAGGGTGGTTCAGGCTCACCGGGCGCTCCGCCTCTTCCAGGGTCGCGCCCATCTCAAACTGCGCATCATAGGGCAAAAGCGTGCAGGCCAAAACGGTGGGCGTGTCGGCCCCTTTGCGTTTGACCACCATGCGCGATGAGGCGCACATCACGTCATCTGGGGATTTGTTCAAAATGCCCCAACAGGCGGTTGTGATCTCGGGCACCTCGACGCGCGCATCCATTTCGGGGAAGAGAACCGTCGCAGCCGGATCCGTCGCGTCAATGTCAAAGCTGTAGCGATCGTAAAGCGCCTGATAGCCCGCCCGCGCCTCGGCGTCACTTTCGGCCCAGATGCTGCGCCCAGCGACAGTCATCTGCACGCCCACATCCCGCAGCCAGCACATGCCGTCTATCATGCGATCAAAGCTGCCTTTGCCGCGTTCCTTGTCATGATTTTTGGGATCCCAGTGATCGACCGAGATGCGCAAGGTCAATTTGCGGCCGTATTCCTCATTGAGCGCGACAATGCCGGCCATCATGGTTTTGCGCATCATCGGGCGCATCGCATTGGTCAGGATCAGCACGTCATAGCCGCGTTCCAACGCCGCCCGCGCCATGCCGATCATCTGCGGGTTCATGAACGGCTCACCACCGGTAAAGGCGATTTCGCGCAGGTTCCACTGACGCGCGTCCAATTGATCGAGATAGTCAACCACCTCGGCCTCGGTCATATAGACCAGCCGATCATTGCTGGGCGAGCTTTCGATATAGCAATTCAGGCACTCAATGTTGCACAGAGTGCCGGTGTTGAACCACAAGGTCTCAGGCTTTGTCAGCGCCACATGGGCCCGCCTTTCCCCATTTGCGGTGATCTTGGGATCGGCGAACTTCCCCGCATTGGCCGTAGCGGCTGCCACATCTTTCATGGATACGCCCGAATTTGGTTGCTTTCCGACCGTAACCTGCTTTTTTTGAACGAAATTGCAATCGCCTTTCGCTGACAGGTTCGTGATAAACGCAGAAGTTTGCGCGGCTTGACCAAGCCTTGGGCCCTTTTGAGGCAGCCGCAATGGTCTCACGCGTCATCCCGGTAGACCCTTTCGATCTGGTCATTTTTGGTGGCACAGGCGATTTGGCGCGTCGAAAGATCCTGCCGGGGCTGTTTCGGCGCTTTTGTTCAGGTCAGATTGAGGACGATGTGCGCATCATCGGCGCCGCGCGATCAGACATGGACACTGAGGGCTACCGCCAGTTTGCCCAACAGGCGATCGAAGAGTTCAATGAGGGCCGGACCTGCGATCATGGTGAAGATCAACCCTCCAGCCGGGACGCGTTTCTGAGCAAACTGCACTATGTGAAACTCGACGCGCTTGGCGAAGAAGGCTGGCCCGCGCTCAAGGAACTGGCCCGCCCCGGTCGCATTCGCGCCTATTATTTCTCGGTGGCGCCGCGCCTCTTTGGTCCTTTGGCCGAAAAGCTGCAGACCACCGACATGGTGGATGATCAGGCCCGGATCGTGGTGGAAAAGCCCTTTGGCCGCGATCTGGCCAGTGCGCAAGAGCTCAACAAAGCCCTCGCCAAGCACTTTGCCGAAGAACAGATTTACCGCATTGATCACTATCTGGGCAAAGAAACCGTACAGAACCTGATGGCGATCCGCTTTGGCAATATGCTGTTTGAGCCGCTCTGGAACAGTCAATACGTCGATCACATTCAGATCACCGTGGCCGAGGAGGTCGGCATTGGCACGCGCGGCGACTATTATGACCGCTCAGGTGCCATGCGGGACATGATGCAAAACCACCTGATGCAGCTTTTGTGCCTGATCGCGATGGAACCGCCCGCCAAGTTTCATCCCGATGCGGTGCGCGACGAAAAGCTCAAGGTGATCCGCGCGCTGGATCCCGTGCGCGCCGATGACGTGGTGCGCGGCCAGTATGAGGGCAATGGCGAACGGCCCGGCTATATCAGCCAAGTGGGCAACCGTGACAGTCAGACCGAAAGTTTTGTGGCCTTGCGCGCGCGGGTCAGCAATTGGCGATGGGCCGGAACCCCCTTTTATTTGCGCACGGGCAAGCGCCTGCGCGAACGGGCCAGCGAAATCGCCGTGGTGTTCAAGGACGCGCCCCATTCGATCTTTACAGAAGACACCGGGCGGCACTCCAACATTTTGACGATCAAACTGCAGCCCAATGAAGGGATCGAATTGGGCGTCACCATCAAAGAGCCCGGCCCCGGTGGCATGCGTCTGGTCGATGTGCCCCTCGACATGACCTTTGCAGAGGCGCTTGGCCCCGAAGAGGCGGACTTCCCCGATGCCTATGAGCGGCTCATCATGGATGTGATCCGAGGCAATCAAACGCTGTTCATGCGCGGGGATGAGGTCGAGGCCGCCTGGGCCTGGACCGATGCCGTGATCCGCGGGTGGGAAGAGCGCGGCGAGGCCCCGCTCAGCTATGCGACAGGCAGTTCTGGCCCGGATGATGCGCTGATGTTGATGCATCGCGATGGCCGCCGCTGGCGGGAGATCAAAGCATGAAACTGCGCGACTACCCAGACATGGACATGATGGCGCTAGGCCTGGCCGATCAACTGGCCTCGGACCTGCGCCAGGCACTGGAGCAAAAGGACAATGTGCTGTTTGTGGTGCCCGGTGGCAGCACGCCCGGCCCGGTCTTTGACACGATGAGCGCGGTGGATCTCGATTGGTCACGCGTCCGAGTGCTTTTAAGTGATGAACGCTGGGTGCCCGGGGACCATCCACGCTCCAACACGGCGCTGGTGCGCGACCGGCTGCTGACCGGACATGCCGCCAAAGCCCGGATCGTGCCACTCTTTATCGAAAATGCCACGCCCCATGAGGCGCTCGACCGTCTGACGCTGGCGATTGAACCCGAATTGCCCATTGACGTCTGCCTGCTGGGCATGGGCGCGGATATGCACACCGCCTCTCTTTTTCCCGGTGCGCCGGGGCTTCAGGCCGCGTTGGGCGCCGATGCCCCTGTGCTGAGCGTGCAAGTGCCCGAGGGCGAACCCGAGCCGCGGATCAGCCTGTCGGCGCGGGTGTTGCGGGATGCAGGCGCGCTGCATGTGGCGATCACAGGGGAGGCCAAGAAAGCGGCGGTGCAGCGTGCGGCCGGTATGGCGCCCGAGGACGCGCCGGTCTCTGCTGTGCTGGACCGGGCAGAGGTGCACTGGGCGGCGTGATCTTGGGGCCAGCCCCCAAACGCATGACCACTTTGGGGCCAGCCCCCAAACGCACTGATACTTGGGGGCCAGCCCCCAAACCCCCGGAGTATTTCCGGAAAGATGAAACAGGGGACGCGCATGTGGGAAGTTCTGAAAGACAGTGCAAGACAGTCGATTGTCGATCTGATGCAGGATGCCGGCCGGGCCAAGGCCTTTTCGGTTGAGGCCGACGGACTGCTTTTTGACTATTCCAAAACGACTATGGACGCAGCCGCGCGGGACGCGCTTTTGCAGATCGCGCGCAGAAAGGCTGTCGAGGCGCGGCGAGATGCCATGATGTCAGGCCAGAAAATCAACGAGACCGAAGCGCGCGCGGTGTTGCATACGGCGTTGCGCAACCTCTCGGGCGGTGCGATCGAGGTGGATGGCGCGGATGTGATGCCCGACGTGCGGGCCACGCTGGCCCGGATGGAGATGTTTGCCCGCGATGTCCGCTCAGGCGCGTTTCAGGGGCAAGGCGGCGCGATCACCGATGTGATCAATATCGGCATTGGCGGCTCTCATCTGGGTCCCGAGATGGGCACATTGGCGCTTGCCCCCTATAACGACGGGCCGCGTTGTCATTTCGTCTCCAATGTGGATGGGGCGGATATCGCCGATACGCTCAAGGGTCTCGATCCCACGCGCACCTTGGTGATCGTGGCCTCCAAGACCTTCACCACCATCGAGACAATCACCAATGCTGAAACCGCCCGGGCCTGGATGGCCAAGGCTGTGACGCATCCCGGCGATCAGTTTGCCGCGCTGTCCACAGCAGAGGACAAAACCGCCGCGTTTGGCATCTCACCTGACCGGGTCTTCGGTTTTGAAGATTGGGTCGGCGGGCGCTATTCCATGTGGGGGCCGATTGGGCTGTCCCTGATGATCGCCATCGGGCCTGAGCGTTTCACCGCATTCCTGCGCGGGGGCGAAGCGATGGACGTCCATTTCCGCTCCGCTCCGCTGCTAAACAACATGCCTATGATGCTCGCGCTGACGGGGCTGTGGCATTCCCATGTCTGCGGCTTTGGCACGCGCGCCGTACTGCCCTATGACCAACGCCTGTCCCGCCTGGCCGCGTATTTTCAGCAGTTGGAGATGGAAAGCAACGGCAAGGGCGTGACCATGGATGGCACGCCCGTCACTGAGGGCAGTGGTCCGATTGTCTGGGGCGAGCCCGGCACCAATGGACAGCATGCATTCTATCAGCTGATCCACCAGGGCACGCGGGTGATCCCGTGTGAATTCATGGTCGCCGCACGCGGTCATGAACCCGACCTGGCCCACCATCACGCGCTGTTGGTGGCCAATTGCCTGGCCCAATCGGAAGCCTTGATGCGCGGGCGCAGCCTGCAAGAGGCGCGTGCGTTGATGGAAGATGCCGGGTTCGAAGGGCCTGAGCTGGACCGGCAAGCCGCGCACCGGGTCTTTACCGGAAACCGCCCATCCACCACCCTACTCTACGATCAACTGACGCCATACGTTCTGGGTCAGATCGTGGCGCTGTACGAACATCGCGTTTTTGTCGAAGGGGTGATTTTGGGGATCAATTCTTTCGATCAATGGGGGGTGGAACTGGGCAAAGTTCTGGCCAAGGACATGGAACGTATCCTCAGCAAGGATGCGCCCATGGAGGATAAAGACCCCTCCACCCGGCAGCTTGTGACCTTCGTTCAGCGCAACACAAGCGAGACTTGACCGAAGGGAGGGACGAGCGGCCTGTCAGCGCGTCAAAGCCCGACCCAAACGCGGCAACCGCGCCTTTTTCAAAAGCTTGCGCATCTCCCATGTGGTCCCCGATATCTCAGTCGCGCGCGCCAGTACACGATCGGCCGCCGCCGCCACGTCGTCCGGCTCGGCGGCGTGAAGCCCCAAAAGAAACGCATCCGGATCCGCGCGCGACACTCCCTCTTCGGCCAGAACCCCGCGGGGAAAATCCTTGGCATTGAGCGTCACGATCACATCCGCAGACCCGGCCACGGCGGCGGCCAGAACATGGACATCCGCCGGGTCCGGCAACCACAGTCGCGCCTCAAGGGACGCGGGCCATGTTACCTCTGCATCCGGCCAATCCCGGGCCAGAAGCACCGCTTCGGCACCGGCCTGTGCCACGCCCTCCGGGCCCAGCTTGATTGTCGCGCGTTGCCATTCCTCAATGATGCGGGCCGACCAAAGCGGCGTGAACGCGCCTGTGGCCGCCACGGCCAAGAGCATCTCGCGCATCACGGTGGGATAGATCACGCAAGTGTCCAAAAGCGCCTTCATAGACGGAAAAACAGCGCTTTGAGATAAGCCGTTTCCGCCAAGTGCGGATGCTGCGGATGGTCCGGCCCGGCAAAGCCTGTATGTATCAGCGCCGCGCGGCGGCCCCCTCGCCCAATCCCGCGCACACATGCGCCGCGAAACTTGGTCAGATCCGCCGCGTGAGAACACGAACACAAGGCCAGAATGCCGCCAGGCGCCACCAAGGGGGCGGCCAGTCGCGCCACCCGCTCATAGGCCCGCAAACCGGCCTCCAACGCTTGTTTGTTCGGGGCAAAAGCGGGCGGATCGCAGACCACCAGATCAAACTGCGCATCCGCCTCTGCCAGCTGACCCAACACGTCGAAGGCATCGCCTTGTTGCGTGGCAAAGCGCTCTGCCTGCCCCATGCGCGCGGCCCCGTCCGAGGCCAAGGCCAAGGCCGCGGCTGACCCATCCACGGCAAGCGTATGGTCCGCACCCTGCGCCAACGCGGCAAGGCCGAACCCGCCCACATGGGAAAACACATCCAAAACCCGCGCCCCTGTCGCGGCACGCGCAGCAAACGCATGGTTGGGGCGTTGATCGTAAAACAGCCCGGTCTTTTGCCCAGCGACCAGATCCGCCAGATAGATGGCCCCGTTCATGCGCACCTCAACCGGTGCGTCAGGGGCTTGTCCGGCCAAAATACCGCTTTGGTCATCGAGACCTTCGAGCCCCCGGGCCCGGCCCGCCGCATTCTTGAGCACATGGGTCACGCCCGTGACCTCTTGCAGCGCGGCCACCAGTTCGGGCAGCAAGCGCTCCGCCCAGGCGGCGTTGGGCTGCACCACGGCGGTGTCACCGAACCGGTCGATCACCACGCCCGGCAAGCCATCCCCTTCGGCATGGACCAAGCGATAGAAAGGCGTGTCATAGAGTTTTTCGCGCAGGTCCAAAGCCGCGCGGACCTTACCCACCAGCCAGGCATGATCCACCGAGACATTCGTGTCTCGATCCAGCACACGGGCGAAAATGCGAGAGTTTGGATTGACCGCCACCAATCCCATCGGCGTGCGATCGGCATCCTCCAGGATACAAATGCTGCCCGGATCGATGTTGCGCGTGCGCCGGTCGGTCACCACCTCATTGTCATAGACCCAAGGCGCGCCAAAACGGATGGCGCGCGCATTGGCTTTGGGTTTCAAGCGGACAAAAGGCAAAGAGGACGGCGTCATGGCCGTCCCCTTAAGCGGTTTTTCTCGTCGCGGAAAGCTCAGAGGTTGTTGATGGCCCCAAAGAGCCCCAGATTTCCGGCAACATAGCCGCCCGGCTGGGTCATTTCCGCGCGCAGCACACCCATCAGATGATTGGTGATGCGCACTTTCTGGGTACGTCCGGCCTGTTCGGCGCGCACAGCGGCTTGACCACCCAGAGCGTCAAAATCTGCCTTCACAAACTTGGGCTGGCCATAGGGCTGCCCGGTCTCAGGGTTGCGCAAGGACATGTTGAACTGGATCGAATGTACCCCGCCCACCGTGTAGCGCGCTTTTTCCGTCAGCGCGTGAAAGCGGGTCACTTCGATATGCAGGACAGCTGGCACCGTGCCGGGGGTCAGCTGACGCGCCCCTTCGATCATGGCGTCTTGCACGATCTTTTGCACCTGTGCGTAGCGATCTCCCAACGGGTCTTCGCGCCAAACAATGTCCCCACCGGGATAATAACGATTGCTCTCTGACACGGTCAGCGTGCGTGGCACATCGACCACCACCGACTGAATGTTGAATGAGCTTGGCACCGGTGAGGTGGCGAGTTCTGCCGCCGACGCATTGGCCGGGGCGTTACGTGTGGTTTCAACCGGTGCGCCGCCGCACGCGGCAAGCGTGGCGCTGGCGATCAGGCCAAAAAGGATCTTCATGGGTTTCATGGCAACCTCCATTTTCACTGTGAGGTGCCCTGCCGTGGCCTGTTTTCAGGTCCTGTGAGGCAAAGCTCCGTCCCTCATTGGGTGAAAATTGACGGTCAAATGAGGCGCATTTGAGACAAAAACACATCAAAAGCGGGGTTTTCGGCCTACAAATCCGCGTGTTCAGGCTTGCGCGGAGCGGTCCCTGGACCGCCACCCGCCGCGCCGTTTGGGGCGCAAAGCGGCCTGTTGGCCTTCGCGCAAAACCTCGGTCATGGGATGGGTGCCGGCCTCAGGCCCATAGCGTTCGATCAACGCTTCAATCGCGGGGCGGGCATCTTCCCCATCGGGCAGCGACAACGCCCAATCCAGAAAAATCGACCGGCATTCGCCCCAGGTGATGCCATCAATGCGATAGGCCTCCCGGATGAGGCCCTTGGGGTCCAGCGGATCACGTTCTGTCTCAATCGCCATCCTGCGGTTCCTTTCGATCGCGCAAAATCTGATCGATTATCTGTGCCGCCCCGGTGACCGCCTCGTCAAGCCCTGTTTGCAGTGCCTCCATGGTGTCAAAGCCCGTATCGCGCAACAGCATGGCACACCCGCCCTGCCCCAACTTGTCAGGCTCCAACGCGGCATCGCCCAAAAGGCGCGCGATCTGCGTGATGATCCAGCACAGCCGATAGGCCCGTTCAAGCGCCGCAACCTGATCGGTGTTGAGCCATCCAACCCTCTCGCCCGCGCGCAACCCGGTGACCACGCCGCGCTGCACATCGGCAGCCATCAGCGCGCCCGCTTGGGCCACAAGTTCGATGTCCTGCATCCGCCCTGCCCCCAGCTTCGTATCCCATCCGCCAACCGGGGCCTTGGCCTCTGCGATGCGCGCGCGCATGTCGGCCACACCGCCAAGCACCCGACCCCGTTGGCCTTTGGTCGCCAGCAATGTCTTGCGAAACGCCTCCACATCCTGGGCCAGATCATCCGGTCCGGCCACGGCCCGCGCGCGGGTCAGCGCGAGATGTTCCCATACCCAAGCCTCATCGCGCTGATAGGCTTGGAACGCGGCCCAGCTTGTAGCGACTGGCCCCTGGTTGCCAGAGGGGCGCAAGCGCATATCCACCTCGTAGAGCTTGCCTTCTGCCATCGGAACCGTCAGCGCGGTGATCAGCGCCTGGGTGAGACGCGCGTAATAGGTGCGCGTGGGCAACGGCCGCGCGCCATCAGAGCTGCCATCGCCCGGCGCGTCATAGATCACAATCAGATCCAGATCCGACCGGGCATTGAGTTTGCCAGCCCCAAGCGATCCCATGGCCAACACGATCGCACCGCGGCCCGGAGGCGCGCCATGTTTTGCCCCAAACTGCGCCTGAACGCGCGGCCAGAGTGCACCTACTACTGCCGCTGCAAGATCTGCGTATTGGCGCCCGGCCTCATCGGCATCAATAAGGCCGCGCAAATGATGGACGCCCACGCGAAAATGCCATTCCCGGGCCCAGGCCCGCGCGCTATCAAGCTCCGCCTCATAGTCACTTTGCGCGCCCAATTGCGATGACAGATCCTCTTGCAGCGCCGCCTCGCCTGGCCACGCAGAAAAGAAATCCCCGGCGATCACGACCTCAAAAACCCGCGCGTTGCGTGACAGATAGGCGGCCAATCCGGGCGCTGTGCCAGAAATGTCCACGAGCAGGTCAAGAAGCTGGGGGCGTGCTTCAAACATCGACAAAAGCTGCACCCCGGCAGGCAATCCAGCCAGAAACCCGTCAAAGGCCCGCAATGCGGCCGCGCTGTCAACAGAGGCAGACAGGCGGGTCAGAATCTCAGGCTGGAGCCTGCGAAAAATCTGTTGCGCACGATCCGACCTCAACGCCGGATAGCTTTCCCAGCGGGCAATCATCTCCTCATCGAGCGCGCCTTGCAGCGGCTCTTTGACCGGGGTCGGATCATCATGGCTAAAGAAGCTTTCGATACGGGTGTGTACGGCGCTGAGACGGTCCAAAAGTTCCGCTTTCAAGTCCACCGTGTCGCGATCCATCAAGGCGGCTAGCCTGTCAAACCCGTCCTCGCCATTGGGCAAATCATGGGTCTGGGCGTCGTGGATCATCTGCACTCGGTGCTCGACCATTCGGTGAAAGGCATAATCCGCGCTTAGATCCTGCGCCACATCGGTTGGGATCCAATCCTTCTGCGCCAGTCGTGTCATCCCCTCCACCGTGCCGCGCACCCGCAGATCAGGGTCGCGCCCGCCGGAGATCAGCTGCTGTGTCTGAGTGAAAAACTCGATCTCCCGAATGCCGCCCCGGCCCAGCTTCATATCATGGCCCGGCAATGTGATCTGTTGAGGAAGACGTTTATGCGCGCGGATGCGCAGGCGCATCGTGTGGGCATCCTCAATGGCGGCGAAATCCAGATGCCGGCGCCAGACAAACGGTGTGAGCGTGTCCAAAAACCGCGCACCCGCGGCCACATCCCCCGCGCAGGCGCGCGCCTTGATATAGGCCGCACGCTCCCATGTCCGGCCCAGGCTTTCGTAATAGGCCTCCGCCCGCGCCATGGCGAGGCACACAGGCGTCACTGCCGGATCAGGCCGCAAGCGCAGATCGGTGCGAAAGACATAGCCTTCCGCCGTGCGATCATTCAACGTGGCGGCCATTTTGCGCGTTGCCCGCACGAACGCGGCGCGCGCGGTGTCATAATTGGAGGCGTCAAACCGGGTTTCGTCAAAAAGGCAGATCAGGTCGATATCCGAGCTATAATTCAACTCCCCCGCACCCATCTTGCCCATGGCCAGCACCACCATCCCGGCCGCGTCGCCAAGATCGTCTTCGGTCTGCCCGGGGATCTTTCCGCGCCGCAGCTCTGGTGCAATCGCCGCCTTAAGTGCAAGGTCCACCGCCAGATCGGCAAACCGGCTGAGCCGCGTGGTGACACCCTCCAAGGACCACACGCCCGCCAGATCCGCCATGGCGATGATGAGCGCCAGGCGCCGCTTGGCCTCTCGGAGGGTCTGCGCCACCCTGTTTTGCGGCGTTCGCTGTGTTTCCTCCATCAGCGCCTCAAACGCCTCTTCCGGCGCGTGCAAGGCCTCGGGCAACCACGCCGCTTCCGTCTGACAGAGCGCGCGCAGATACGGGCTGCACCCCGCAACCCCAGTGATCAAATCGGCCAGAGGCGCTTCAAGCCCCGCAAACATGGCGCGCGCAGCCGCCCCCTGTTCAGGATCAAAGGCACGAGGGCAACGGGTCATGCGGCGGGCGATGGACATGAGGGTAAGTCATGCCGATCACACCGCTCTGGTCAATGCCATGCAACCGTGGGACTACCGCAGAAAAGGAGATGTGCGATGTCCAAAAGCCTCAAACGCGTGATCGCGGCGCTGCAATCCGCTGGCTCGACCAGCGTACCGATTGAAATCGGGCAGGCCACAACGGCGCAGATGGCCGCCGACCTTGTGGGGTGCCATGTCGAGCAAATCGCCAAATCCATCATCTTTCGCGGCGAGACAAGCGGGAAGGCCGTTCTCTTTGTCACTGCGGGTGGTCATCAAGTGAGCGCAGATCATGCGAGCCTGCTTGCGGGCGAGCCGCTCGGCAAAGCGGACGCCGCCCTGATCCGCGCTCAAACGGGCTTTGCCATTGGAGGTGTCTCACCTGTGGGTCATCTCACCCCGCCGCGCGCGTTTTTTGACCCAAGGTTGCTCGCGTTTGCGGAAGTTTGGGCCGCGGCTGGCACGCCGAGACATGTTTTTGGCATCGCGCCAGATGAACTTTTGCGCATATCAGGTGCGACATCGGCCGATTTCACCGCCTAGGCAGGTTTGATGCCTCCGGCGGGAGTATTTCTAGAAAGATGAAGCCGGGGGCGCGGTTGCGTGACCCACCTCGCGCACCGACCAGCCCCAAAACCGCACCAGCAACAAGATCGCGGCACAGGCCAGCCCGACGGCAAGACCAAGCCAAATCCCAATGCCGCCCAACCCCAGTGTGAAACCCAGTATATAGCTGGACGGGATGCCCACGCCCCAATAGCTGACCGCGGCGATGATCATCGGCACGCGTGTGTCCTGCACACCGCGCAACAGCCCAAGCGCCATGACCTGTGCCGCATCCATCAGTTGAAACATCCCCGCTGCAGCCAATAGGCCGACGCCCACGGCGATCACGGCGGCGCGCTGCGGCTCCTCTGGGTTGAGAAAGAGTTTGATCATCCATTCCGGCACCAACAGGAACGCGAGCACCGTGAGCAAGGCAAACGCGCCCGACAGACACAGCACAACCTTCGCCCCATCCACGAGATCCTGCCGGTCCTGCAACCCAAACGCGTGCCCGGCCCGCACCGTGGCCGCGTTTGACAGCCCCAGATGCACCATGAAAATGAGAGAGGCCACTTGCATGGCGATCCCATGGGCCGCGAGCGGCACCGTCCCCAGCCAGCCCATCATCATCGTTGAAGCCGCGAAGAGCCCGACCTCTGCGAGGTTTGTCAGGCCAATGGGCCAGCCCAAACGAAACACCTGGCCAAACGCCTCCCAATCGGGACGCCAAAAGCGGGTGAACAGCGTGTGCTCTGGCGTGACTTTGGCCACATAGACCATCAGCGCCAGCAACGACGCTGTCGTCACCACCAGTGACGCAATCGCGGCACCCCGAATGCCCATTTCGGGCGCGCCCCAATTGCCGTAGATCAGCGCGTAATTCACCAAAATGTTCAGTCCCACCGCCAAAAGCGTCACCCACAGCACCACCTGCGTGCGTTCCAGCGCGGCCAGATAGGATTTGAGCACCATCACCAAAAGTGCCGGCAACGTGCCAAAGCCCACGATGGACAGATAGATCGCCGCATCGCGAGACACCTCTTCGTCCTGCCCCAAAAGGCGAAAGAGAGGTTCAGAGAAATACATCACCGGGATCACGGCCACCGCAAATAGGATCGAGGCCCAGGCCCCCATACGCGTCACCCGCCGCACCTGCGCATGTTCGCCACGCGCCTCGGCAGAGGCCACCATGGGCATCACCGCCCAGGCAAAACCCGAGCCCACGATGAAAAAGATAAAAAACATCGTCCCGCCCAGCACTTCGGCCGCCAGCGCCTCGACCGAGTAGCGCCCGAGCATGATCCCGTCTGTGAGAGTGATTGCAAACTGCGCCACGTGAGAGCCCACCAAAGGTAGACCCAACCCCAAAATGGATTTGGTATGGTCCCGATATGAAAGCTTTTGCGCCATGGCTCCGGCCTATCCTGCTGCATCCCGCGCGGCAAGACGCGCCGCGCGCGTCTACGCGACCTGAGCCCACGCTTTGGTCAGGCGATCCGACACCAGAATTGCCTCAAATCGTTTGAGCACCGGGCGCGCGGGCTGGCCGTATCCGGTGGCAAAACTGCGCAACTCGGGAAAGATCGCCAGAACCTCATCGCGGGCCTGATCGGCAAAGCCGTTGAGCCCGACCGGTCCGGGATAGAAACTTTCGCTGGGGCAGTTATGGCTCAACAGCACTTCGTGTTCGCGAAAGAGCAGGTGGTGATAGGTCACGCGATCCACATCCTCGCGCAGGATCGTTTTGCCGTTCACCAGATGCACCACAGGGCATAACGCCTCGTCCAGGCCGGTGAAGAGGCTCACCGCCGGGTCCCGCACCAGCACCCGGTGCATGGGCGATATCAAGATATCCCGGTCGGGCACGCCCGGGGCAAGGCTGTGTTTGATCAGGCGCACGGGCGCAAAGGCTGCCGCAAATTTCGGATCGCGCAGATCAATCGTCCGGCGCCCTGCCCAGCAGATCTCTTGCACGCCGTGATCGCGGGTCAGCACCTGGTCGCCTGCGCAGAGGTCTTCGACAGGTCTGCGCCCCAGAGGCGTATCGATCAAAGTGCCGGACACAAAACAGGGCGGTTCATCTTCGCCATTGATGGTGATCGTGACAGTTGAGGTGCCATTGTTGGAGGTGACGGTGAACACCTCGGTGAGGGTCTCGCCCGTGTCCAGGGCCTGTATCGCGGCATTGGAATTGTCGGCCGTGTAGGTCCAATTGCCATCCGCATCGATCACAAGCTGTGAGCCAAAAGAGCCTGTGATCGTCTCAGCCGTCCACTCCCCCGCGTCGCCGCCAAGAAGGTAGTTGATATCGCCAGAGGTCGTCAGTACGCCGCCGACATCATCGTCTTCTGTGACGGATCCGGTGTCAGGGACAGGGATGCCCATTATACGGCTCCGTCCGCGTCGCGCCGCAGGTGAAAGGTCTTCATGCGGTCGCGCCCACGCGCGCTTGCCTCGGCGCGCACCACCTTGCGCACCTGCCCGGCCGTGTTCAGGCGGGCAAAGTAAAACGGTTCGGGCGGCGGGTTGCGCGCGATATGGCGCGCGACGAGGCGCCCATGATCAAATGGCGCCAGAACATCGAGAAACCACAAGGCCCCTTTGCCATTCCAAGCGTCAGCACCGGGGGGTTCATGGTGTTTGAGCATGCGGTCGACCTCCCCCTGATCCAAACGTGCCCAGATCAAGGCCGCGCAGACATTGTCATGCTCATTGCGGAAAAACCGCACGGATTTTGAGTTCACGGCCGGGATAAACAGCTTTGACAGCCACTCTGCGGACATCCGACGATGCAGTGGGCAGAACGCGGCGAGAAAGTGCAAATATCCCAGCTCCGTGAATTGATCATCCACGGCTTTCGATGGACCCATCGCCTCTTTCGGCTGGGAATGTGCCTGCGCTCGTCTGCTCATTTTTTTGTATGCCTTGGGGCTTATCGCTCAGATTGTACAGGACTCCCAAGATTCCGGCAAGAATCCCGCCCCGCCCGCGGCGTGACCCTGTGACCGAATTGCCCTTTTGCGGTGGATGAATGACCGGTCTTGGCCCAAGATGGACGCAAACCGAACCCCTCAGACCGAGCTATGTGACCCTGTGAACGCCCTGATCGCAAAATCTGTTCAATGGATGATCGTGTGTCTGGCGTTTTTGTCTGCGGCGCCAGTTGCAGCGCAAGATGACCGCTTTGACCGGGCGGTTGAGGTCTGGCTGTCGGGCGATGACCGATCCAGCCTGCCCGCCTTGGCCGATCTGGCCCGGGAGGGGCACAGCATGGCGCGCATTTTGCTGTCACAGATTGAGACAAAGGATCGGGGGCATTCGCCGTTTCGCAAGAGCCTCAAACCCTCTGACGCGCGCGCGCTTTTTCGGCGCGATCAAGGCTATGGCGGGTTTTCGCAGACCTGGCTGGCCTTTGAGGCCAAGGAAAACAACCCTCTCGCCCGCGCTTTGATTGCCACCCGCGTCCCGCGCCCGGTGGCCGGGCTGATCGGGACACTTAGAGCTTTGGGAGAGGTCGAAGCCACGGATTATCCCATCCGCGTAATCGCTCTTTACGGAACTGAGGAAGAAAAGCGCATTCTGGACGAAAGCGACATGATGCTGGATGAGCTGCGCCCTTTCATGGCGCATTATCGCGGCGAACAGTCATGGCGTGGTGAAGGGATCGCGGCACTGCGCCATATGGCCCCTTTTGCCTCTGAAATGATGCGGCCGGATGATCCCGACACGGTGGAGATTGGCGGTCTGTTGGCTTTGGGATATCCCGGTGGCGGGACGGACCCGGCCAACCGCTGGCGCGGCCTGGTGGAGGATTGGGTGCTCACCGCCCCGGCCGCGCAGCCCATTGCGGATCTGTGTCGCCAGCGCTGCCCGGGCGAGGTGACGGGCTGCGGCTTTGCCATGTTGGCGCTCTCGGGCGGGTATTACGAGGTGATCCGTCTGGACACGCCCTTGGAGACGGTGATCACGCAAGAGCAGTTCCTGGCCAGTCCCCGCGCCCGCCTGATGACCCTGCGGCGCGCAGCGCTGGCGCGGCACAACGCCAATCGCGGCTGGCTGGCCAGCGTGGACCAGATTGCCGAGATGTCAGCATGCGCCGCCGATCTGATCGCGGAAACGCGCAAGCAGTACCCGTAAGATTTCATGCCTCCGGCGGGGATATTTTAGGCCAGAAGAAGCCGCCAAGTGCCGTCTGACCCTGACAGTTTGAGACAGGAAGGTCGCGTGGCGGCCTTGGCCGTGCATTGTCCGCTTGAACTCCGGCGCAAAGCGCACAAGTTTGACATCAGAGAGTGAGATCCCATGCCCTACGCCCATTCCGATAAATCCGATGTTGTCCTGCATGCCGCCGCCCCGGATGTGAAATCCCGGCCCAAACTGGAAGGCGGCAAAGCCTTTGAAATGGTGACGGAGTTTTCGCCCGCCGGGGATCAGCCCACGGCCATTCGCGAATTGACAGACGGTGTCAACGCGGGCGACCGCGATCAGGTTCTTTTGGGCGCGACGGGGACGGGCAAGACCTACACCATGGCCAAGGTCATCGAAGAGACGCAGCGCCCTGCCATTATCCTGGCACCCAACAAGACCTTGGCGGCCCAGCTATACGGCGAGTTCAAAGGGTTTTTTCCCAACAACTCGGTCGAGTATTTTGTCAGTTACTATGACTATTACCAGCCCGAGGCCTATGTGCCGCGCTCGGACACTTACATTGAGAAAGAAAGCCAGATCAACGAACAGATCGACCGGATGCGCCATTCGGCCACCCGCGCGCTGTTGGAGCGGGATGATGTGATCATCGTGGCCTCGGTGAGCTGTATCTACGGCATTGGCTCGGTCGAAACCTATGGGGCGATGACGCAAGACCTCAAGGCAGGCGGCGAGTACAATCAACGCGAAATCATGGCCGATCTGGTGGCACAGCAATATCGCCGCAACGACCAGGGCTTTCAGCGCGGATCGTTCCGGGTGCGCGGGGATAGCCTTGAGATCTGGCCCGCGCATTTGGACGATCGCGCG
>JBCCDT010000077.1:0-20503 GCA_039030635.1 Pseudomonadota bacterium | reverse complement strand
CTGTCGACGATTTTAACTGTCTGGGCGCACGACCGCTTTGGTTGCGCTAACGTTGCCCGAACTGGGCTTTGGTGGCGCTAACGCACTGAAAGCGCCCTGTTCTTTCGCAAATCCGTCATGTTAAGACCCGGGAACAGAGTACGGTATGCAATGCCGTACTGAAATTTCGAGACGGGGAAACGGGACCTTGTTCGCCGTCAAATTTCCAAGCCGCAGTAAGAGACCGGCGGCGACCAGGGAGCATGCACACAATGGCATTTGGACGGGTAAACCCGAATTTCCGGCTTGAAGATCAAGGCATCACGGGGCTGGAGGCCGCGCATTACAACCTGATCGAACCCGCGCTGATTGAGGCCGCGCTTCAGAATGGTGAGGGCAAACTGGGCCGGGGTGGCACGTTCCTTGTCTCTACGGGCAAGTTCACGGGCCGGTCACCCAAGGACAAGCATGTGGTCAAGACCGAGAGCGTGGCCGACACGATCTGGTGGGAGAACAATGCCGAGATGAGCGCGGACGGGTTTGACGCGCTTTATGACGACATGCTGGCGCATATGCAGGGCGGCACCTATTACGTGCAGGATCTGGTCGGTGGAGCTGATCCGGCGCATTCGATCAATGTGCGCATGATCACGGAGCTGGCCTGGCACGGGCTTTTCATTCGTCACATGCTGCGCCGCCCAGAGCGTGAAGCGCTGGACCGGTTTGTGGCCGATTTCACGGTGATCAACTGCCCCAGTTTTCAGGCGGACCCCAAACGCCATGGCTGTCATTCCGAGACGGTGATCGCGCTCAATTTTGATCGCAAGACGATCCTGATCGCAGGCACGGAATATGCCGGTGAGAATAAAAAGTCGGTCTTCACATTGCTGAACTATCTGCTGCCGGAAAAAGGCATCATGCCGATGCATTGCTCGGCCAATCACGCCAAGGGCAACCCGGTGGATACCGCGATTTTCTTTGGTCTGTCGGGCACGGGCAAGACGACGCTGTCGGCCGATCCTGAGCGGATCCTGATCGGGGATGACGAGCATGGCTGGTCCAACCGCGGGACCTTCAATTTTGAGGGCGGGTGCTATGCCAAGACGATCAATCTGGACCCTGAGGCCGAGCCCGAAATTTACGCCACCACGTCCAAGTTCGGCACCGTCATTGAAAATATGGTCTATGACGAAGAGACGCTGGAACTTGATTTCGAGGATGACAGCCTGACGGCCAATATGCGCTGCGCCTACCCGCTGGAATACATCTCCAACGCGTCCTCGAACGCGCTTGGCGGGCATCCCAAGAACATCATCATGCTGACCTGTGACGCCTTTGGCGTGCTGCCGCCCATCGCGCGGCTGACGCCCGCGCAGGCGATGTATCACTTCTTGTCAGGCTTTACCGCCAAGGTGGCGGGCACCGAGCGGGGCGTGACAGAGCCGCAGCCCACATTCTCCACCTGTTTTGGTGCGCCGTTCATGCCGCGCCGGCCTGAGGCCTATGGCAACCTGCTTCGCGAAAAGATCGCCAAGCACGGCGCGACCTGTTGGTTGGTGAACACGGGCTGGACGGGTGGAGCCTATGGCACCGGGTCGCGGATGCCGATCAAGGCCACGCGCGCATTGTTGACGGCGGCCCTTGATGGGACGCTCAGCAAGCAAGGTTTCCGCAAAGATCCCAATTTCGGCTTTGACGTGCCTCAGACCGTGCCGGGCGTGCCTGAGGTCCTGCTGGACCCGCGCCGCACCTGGGGCGACACCAGCGGCTATGACGCCCAGGCCGAGAAGCTGGTGAAGATGTTTGCCGACAATTTTGAGCAGTACCTGCCCTATATCGACGAAGATGTGAAAGCCGCCGCGATCGGGTAAACGGGCCCGCGCGGAATAAAGGCCCCTGGGCCGCCGCGCGTTCGCAAGGCCCCACCCAGGGCCTGGCGAAATCGTCATTGCAGGCAACCATTCAAATGGTCAGCGGGCTGGCACGATAAAGTGCGGCTGAAGAAAGCGCGGTTCGCCAGGCCGGGGCCTTACGACCGCGCTCTCTTATCCATTAGATGAACATCTCGGCCAAGGTGATCCAAAGCGGGATCGAGAGGATCGCAACCGGTGTGCCGAGGCCCGTGGAGCTGCCGATATAGGCCGATGAGTTCGCCTCGGGCAGTGCGGCCCGGATCGTGGGCGGGCCGGAGATGTCAGAGCTGGACGCGGCCATCACCGAGAGGAGCACCACGCCACCGGCGGAAAACCCTGTCAGCTCATGGGCGATCATCCCGGCGCCGAAGCCCAATGCGCCGTGCAGGAAGGGGGCCGTGACACCGTAGAGAATGTAGACATGGGCCACCTTGCGCATCTCGGAGAGCCGCGCCCAGGCCTCCATGCCCATGATGATCATCAGGATCGACAAGAGGCCCCGGAAGAGCGGCTCATAAAAGCTTTCATACACGCTGTCGGGTCGCGCCAGAAGGCCGAGCGCGAGGCCCGCCAGCAAGGCGGAGATCGCCGCACTTTTGAGCGTGTCGGTGAGGATGGAGCGGAAGAGGCCCATGTTTTCGCCGATGTTTTCGCCCATGTTTGGGGTGGCGCCTGTGCCGCCGCCCAAGGTGACGGTGCCGCCGGGCTGGAGGGTCGCGCTCGCCGCTTTACGGCTCGCGGCCATTTTGGCCAGCACGATGGCGGTGACGAGGGCGGCGATGTCCATGAAGGGATAAAGCGCGCCAATGAAGCCTTCGTAAAACATGCCCGCATCATCGAGCATCGCCATGCCCGCCGCGAGCGTGGAGGCCGAAACCGCCCCGAAGAGACCCGCCGTGGCGTAGCCATCCATGGGACTGACCCCGCCCAAACGGCTGAGCAGGCTGCTGCCCAGGAACACGATCGCAATGCCCACGGCCATGGCCCCAATGGCGGGCACGATCAACTCTGCAAAATTGGCCGAGCGGATGGAGATGCCCGCCCCCATGCCGACCTTGAGCAAAAGCAGGATGACCACGAATTTGTACACTGGTTCGGGAATTTCGAACTTGCTACCCAAAGCCGCCAGCATCATGCCGACGATCAAGAAAGCCAGGGTCGGCTTTTGCATCTGTTCGACCAGAGTGCTGGCAAAGCTGATCAAGACATCCATCGCTCATCTCCATGTTCGCGCTTGTTGGGAGGTAGATCAGGGAGCGAAAGAAATAAAATAGAACTTATGTTTACTTTCGTTCTATAAAACAGAATGTCTATGAAGTTGAACTATCACCACCTGCGGTATTTCCGCGAGGTTGCGCAAGAGGGCCACCTGGGTCAGGCCGCGGGGCGGCTCAACGTGGCGCAATCGGCCCTGTCGCTGCAAATCAAGCAGTTGGAAGAGCGCCTGGGTCATGCCCTGTTTGACCGGGTGGGCCGTAAATTGGTGCTGACGGAGGCCGGGCGCATCGCGCTGGATCACGCCGACCGGATTTTCAGTGCGGGCGATGAATTGCTGGCCAGCCTGCACAGTGCAAGTGCTGCGCAATCGCCTTTGCGCGTGGGGGCTCTGTCGACCCTGTCGCGCAATTTTCAGCTGCGGTTTGTGCGCCCGTTGATGGCGGAGGGCACCCATGCTGTCACGCTCAAATCCGGCAATATGCGCGCGCTCTTGGGCGACCTTGAGGCGCTCACATTGGATGTGGTGCTCACGACGGAGGTGCCGCAAGCGCCAGGATTTGCGGCGCAACAGATCGCCTCACAGCCCGTTGGGTTGCATGGCCGCCCGGACTTGATGGCCCATGCCAGCCTCGCAGAGCTTTTGCACCATGCGCCTTTGATCCTGCCCAGTGAGAGCGTCATTCGCGCGGGCTTTGACAATCTGGTGGCGCGGCTGGGGGTGGAGCCCAAGGTCGCCGCCCATGTGGATGACATGGCCATGGTGCGGCTTTTGGCGCGCGAAGGGTTCGGCCTGGCCGTGGCACCGGCGGTTGTTGTGGCCGATGAGGTCAAGAGCGGGCTTTTGGCCACAGCGCCGTTTGATTTAGGCATAGAAGAGCCGTTTTTTGCGGTGACCCTGCCGCGCAAGTTTCCGCATCCGGCACTTGGCGCGTTGTTGGACAGCCAACAGGTCTGAGCGCGCGCGATATCCCGCCGCATCGGGACGGGTTGGTCAGTCGTCAAAAATCCCGGTGGGTTGGCCATCGATCGTCTCTACGTTCTTGCGCCGCCAATAGTCCTCAACGCCCGCCTCGCCCATTTCGGCATAAAACGGCTCCAGCTCCTCTTCGCCCCGGCTTTTCTGGAAGGCCATCACTGGGACGCCACTGCCGCAGGAGGTCTGCACCAGATCGATCTCAAGATCAAAGATCTGCCGGCTGCCCGCGAGTTTGGGAAACAGCCCGATCAGATCGCCCCATTCGGGATCGCGCGGATGACGCACTTTGGCCTGGCCATAGGTGCGCAGGATCATGGCCGATCCTTCAAAGGCGCAAAACATCAAGGTCATCCGGCCTGTGGCCTGCACATGCGCGGCAGATTCATTGCCGCTGCCACTCAGCGATAACCACACGATCCGGTTGGGGCCCATGATCCGCAGGGTATCAAGCCCCTTGGGCGAGACATTCACCCGCCCGTCCCGATCCGCCGTGGCGACAAAGAACATGGGCTGTTTTTCGATGAAGCTTTGCAGCGTGCGGGAGAGTTTCTGGAAGGTGGGCATGGGCGGTCCTTTCTGCGGGGTCAGAAGGGAATATCGTCGGCCCCACTGACAAAACGTGACACCACATGCTTGGTGCCCGCCTTTTCAAAATCAATTTCGAGCTTGTCACCTTCGATGCCCCTAATTTCACCGTACCCGAATTTCTGGTGAAAGACGCGTTCGCCCACCGTGTGGCTGCTGATGGCCTGGGCATCGATCACGCTGGATTTGCTTTCCTTGGGCTGCGCCATAGGGCGTTGCCCTGCCCGCGCCTGCAGGCGTTTCCAGCCCGGGGAGTTGTAACCATCCGCGGCGGCCGCGCGGGCCTCAATGTTGCTGTCCATGCCGCCCATATCAGCCATGCCGCCCATCGCCGCCGCGCCGTAGCCACCGCCATAAAGACCGGGCGGTGTCAGCACCTCGACGTGATCCTCGGGCAGCTCATCAATGAAACGCGACGGCATCTGGCTTTGCCATTGGCCGTAGACGCGCCTGTTGCCCGCGAATGATATGGTGCAGATCTCTTCGGCGCGGGTGATGCCGACATAGGCCAGGCGGCGCTCTTCCTCGACGCCTTTGATGCCGCTTTCATCCATGCTGCGCTGTGACGGGAAAAGGCCGTCTTCCCAACCCGGCAGGAACACGGCGGGAAATTCCAGGCCTTTGGCGGCGTGCAGCGTCATGATCGAGACCTTTTCTTCGGCCTCTTCCGATTCATTGTCCATGATCAGGCTGACATGTTCGAGAAAGCCCTGCAGGTTTTCAAACTGCTCCAGCGCCTTGACCAGTTCCTTGAGGTTTTCGAGCCGCCCCGGGGCCTCGGGCGTTTTGTCGTTTTGCCACATCGCGGTGTAGCCGCTTTCGTCGAGGATCACCTCGGCCAGTTCCATGTGGCTGACGGTTGGATCGCCCGCCATGCGGCCCCAGCGGCGCAAGCCTTCGAGGAACAGCCCAAGCTCTGTCGCGCCTTTGCCACCGAGCCCCTTTTCCTGAAGCAGGATCGCCGCCCCTTCGAGGAGCGAGACGCCTTGGCGACGAGCGGTCATCTGAATTTTCTGCTGTGCCTTATCGCCGAGGCCCCGTTTGGGCGTGTTCACCACCCGCTCAAAGGCCAGATCATCCGACGGGCTGACCACCAGCCGGAAATAGGCCATGGCATCGCGGATCTCCATCCGCTCATAAAACCTCGGCCCGCCGATCACGCGGTAGGGCAATCCGATGGTCAAAAACCGATCTTCAAAGGCGCGCATTTGGTGGGAGGCGCGCACGAGAATGGCCATGTCATCCAAGGAATAGGGATCGAGGCCGCGGGTGCCACGCTGCATCGCTTCCACCTCTTCGCCGATCCAGCGGGCCTCTTCCTCGCCATCCCAATGGCCAATGAGGCGGACTTTCTCGCCCTCATCGGTCTCGGTCCAAAGCTCTTTGCCCAGCCGCCCCTTATTGCCCGCGATCACGCCCGAGGCGGCGGCCAAAATATGCGGGGTGGAGCGGTAATTTTGTTCCAGACGCACTACGGTGGCACCGGGAAAATCCTTTTCAAAGCGCAGGATGTTGCCCACCTCGGCCCCGCGCCAGCCATAGATCGACTGATCATCATCGCCCACGCAGCAGATGTTCTTATGCGCCCCCGCCAAGAGCCGCAGCCACATGTACTGCGCCACGTTCGTGTCCTGATATTCGTCCACAAGGATGTAGCGGAACCAGCGCTGGTACTGGGCGAGCACATCTTCGTGCTTTTGGAAAATCGTAACCATGTGCAAGAGCAGATCACCGAAATCGACGGCATTCAGCTCCTTCATCCGCGCCTGGTACTGCGCATAAAGCGCAGGCCCCTTGCCGTCATAGGCCGCAGCCTCAGAAGCGGGCACGTTCTCGGGCGTCCATGCGCGGTTTTTCCAATTGTCGATGATGCCCATCAACATCCGCGCGGGCCAGCGTTTGTCGTCAATACCCGCCGCTTGCACCAATTGCTTGAGCAGTCGCAGCTGATCATCGGTGTCGAGAATGGTGAAGTTCGATTTCAGATCGACCAGTTCGGCGTGACGGCGCAGCAGCTTCACACAGATGGAGTGGAACGTGCCGAGCCAAGGCATCCCCTCGACCATCTCGCCCAGCATCCCGCCGACGCGGTTCTTCATCTCGCGCGCGGCCTTGTTGGTAAACGTCACGGCGAGGATTTCATTGGGCTGCGCGGTGTGGGTGTTCAGCAGATGCACCAACCGGGTGGTCAGCGCCTTGGTTTTGCCCGTGCCCGCCCCCGCCAGCATCAAGACCGGACCATTGAGCGCCTCAACCGCCTCGCGCTGTGCGGGATTGAGCCCGTCCAAATAGGGCATGGGGCGCGCAGCCATAGCCCGCGCGGCCAAAGAGGCGCCTTCAAAGACGTCGCTATCATCAAAACTGCTCATGCCTGGGAAATATAGCGCAGCGCCTGGATTAAGGAAAGCGAATGTTCGCCTTGTGTTCCGGCCCTTTACAAATTGTTCGGTCACGAAAAACGGCCTCTGAGCTGAGAACTCAGAGGCCGTGGCAGCACTGATTACGGTACGAAACCGTCAAGGCACGCGTTTAGCGGATGCGCGTCCATGTCTGGCCGCGGCAAATGCCGATGATGCAGCCTTCGACCTTGAGCTGGTTGGCGCTTTGCAGCTGCATTTTGGATTTGTAGGTTTTTTCGTTGTCCGGGGCCCAAATCTTACCGTTGACGTAAGAGCCATTGCCGGCGGGCTGCATATCCCAGATCATGCGCTTGCCAGCGGCCGGGTGGCCTGGCACGGGTGAGCCGTTGGCTTCAAACACGCCTTGGATCACGCCGCATACTTTCGCGCCACAGGGCGACACTTTCACATGCATGAAGCGGTTGGTTTCTTCGCTGTTTTCGCTGCGCCACATGCCTGCGGCGGGGTCAGCCAGCGCGGCGCCAGCGGTCATCAACAGCGCCGCGGCGGCGATCAAAGTCTTTTTCATGTGAGGATCCTCCCGTAAAAACTGGACACAGGTTTACGCAACTTCCCCCAATGATCCAAGAATGACGTGGGGTCGCGTTGCAAATGGCGCTGCGTCATGAAAGATGCGCTTTCGTCCAAGTCAGGAAGGCCAGGCCATGATTCTTTACCCCGCAATTGACCTCAAAGATGCCCAGGCCGTGCGCTTGTTGAAGGGGGAAATGGACAAGGCCACCGTGTTCAATGATGACCCCGCCGCGCAAGCCATGGCCTTTGTCGAGGCGGGGTGCGCGTGGTTGCATTTGGTCGATCTCAACGGCGCGTTTGCGGGGGAGCCTGTGAACGGCGCGGCGGTGGATGCCATACTGGAGCGTACGGATGTGCCGGCCCAATTGGGCGGGGGCATCCGCGATATGGCCACGATTGAAAGCTGGCTTGCCAAAGGTCTTGCCCGCGTGATCCTGGGCACCGTTGCGGTCGAAGACCCCGGGCTGGTGCGTGAGGCCGCGCGCGCCTTTCCCGGTCAGGTCGCGGTGGGCATTGATGCACGCGACGGGCGCGTGGCGACGCGCGGCTGGGCGGAAGAGACGGATGTGGATGCCACCGATCTGGCGCGCTCGTTCGAGGACGCGGGCGTGGCGGCGATCATCTATACCGACATCAACCGCGATGGCGCGATGCAAGGCCCCAATGTGGAGGCCACGGCCGCGCTGGCCCGCGCTGTGGAGATCCCTGTGATTGCCTCGGGCGGGGTTTCAAGCCTCGCCGACCTGCAAGCTCTCAAGGAGTGCGGGGCAGCACTCAATGGCGCGATCTCGGGCCGGGCGCTATATGATAGCGCAATCGATCTGGGTGAGGCGCTGGCGCTTTTGCAGGATTGATGCCTCCGGCGGAGGTATTTTTGACAAGAAAGAAGCCTGGTTCCGGACCTGCTTCTTTCTTGTTTCAAATACCTCCGGGGGTTTGGGGGTGGCACCCCCAATCAGGCTTTGGCCAATTCCTCAGCCCGGGCGTCCGTGTAGTGATCAAAGCGCGCGGTGAACCAACCGGTGCCGCGCGCCGCACTGGCCAGTGACGTGGAGAGATCATCCAAAGCGGTCATCGGCAGCATGGCGCGGAACACGTCCCACCCCGCAGCCGTCGGGTGGCCCTCAAAGCCCAGCACCTGGCCTTTCATGCCCGAGACCAGCGGCACCAGCCCGCCCGCATAGACAGAGGGCACGTGGATCAGCACCTGGGCGATGGGCGCCAGACGTTGCACGCCGCTTTGGGCGATTGCCTCTTTCATCGCGTTTTTGCCCGCTGTTCGGAAGGCAAAGTCGGAACTATCGACGGCGTGGTGTTTGCCATCGGTGAGCGTGACCGCGACATCGACCACCGCAAAGCCGTGCGGGCCCTCGGTCAACGCCTCCATCACACCGGCCTCGACCGCCGGGATGTAATTGCGCGGCACGGCACCGCCTTTGATCACCTCATCAAACCGCGTGCCGGTGCCGCGCGGCAAGGGCCGGACATCGAGGGCCACATCGGCAAACTGACCTGCCCCGCCGGATTGCTTGCGGTGGCGGTAACGGCAGGAGACCGGTTTGCGGATGGTATCGCGATAGGCCGGTGGCACGGCGTGCTCTTTTATGTCCACGGCGAAACTGTCGGCCAGTTTGGCGGTCACGCGGCGAAAGTGCTGTGGGCCTTGCATGGAGAGGACCGCGTGCCCGGTTTGCGGATCGGGGGCCACGCGGAGGCCGGGATCAATCTCGCTGAGACGGTCCAGGGCCGTCGACAGCCGCGCCTCATCGCGGTCATTGCGCGGTGTGACCACGCGGGCAAACGTGCCGGGATGGGCCTGCGCCCAATCGGGCAGGTCGTGGGCGGCATCCGCCGAAAAACCGCGCCCAACGGTCAGGTGATCGCTTTTCATGGTGAGGCCCATTTGGCCCGGGGTCAGCGTGGCAATCGGTGTTTTGGCGTCGAGCCCCGTGACATTGCCCAATGACGGGCCAGCCAGCGGCGCCCCCTGCCCCACGCCGGAGCTCAGCGCGCGGATCAGGACGGTTTTGCCCAGATGTTTGACGTGATCGCCCAAGGCCCCCACGGCCATCGAGCCCCCCAATCGGGCGCGGGCGGCGTCGACCTGAGGCGCCTCATGGCGCAGGGATTTCATCAACCGCAGCATGCCGTTGCGATGCTCGGCTGAGCCAAGGAGCGCGGGCACCAGTTCATGCTGTTGCAGCACGGTGGTGGCGGTTTGGTAGACATCTTCGGTCAGGGGGTGTTGGTCCTCGATCAGCTGTTCGAGGAGCGCATCATCGAAATCTGCCAAAGCCTCCAGAAGTTCGGCGCGGGCTTGGCGTTCGCGGCCTGCGACGCTGTCGGGGAGTTCCATGAGGGCGGATGGTTTACCCTCTTGATAGGCCCATGCGCGTTCAGAAATGAGGTCAACCGCGCCGACGATCTGCCCGCCTTGGCGGATCGGCACCTGGCGCAGGGCAATGCCGTGGCGGCAATAGACCTGCAGCGCCGCGATCACCTCGGATATGCGGCCTTGGGCGGCATCCAAGCGGTTTACAAAAAGAAAGCAGGGAACCCCTGCTTCTTCGATCAGCCTGAAATACGGCGCGGCGAGGACCGCGCCCTCGGGATCGGCGCCGACGCAGAGGACGGCGGCATCACTGGCCGCGAGCGCAGGCCCGGCGGTGGAGAGGTTTTCCGCCCCGCCCGCAATATCGATGGCGCACCAGTCATCGCCCATGAAGGTGAATTGCGTGGCGGTGGCCGCGCCTTGGAGATCGAGCGATGTGGCGCTTTGCGGCTCCAGCCCGATGAGCCCTTTCAGAAGTGTCGATTTGCCGGATTGCGATGGTCCGAGAACCGTAAAGACCCGCATGGTGTTCCTCCCTTTTTGTTCAAACAGCGTCGCATGTGCTGCTCGACAAAACGGAGATGTGCCGTGGAAACGGGTTCTGCCTGGGATCTGCCGCGACCTGCGCGTTCAGGGGTCTGCGCCTGATAAGCGCGGATCGGTGAGGTCAGTGTGGGTTATGGGACGGGCCTGCGTCAAGGGGTGCCTCAGGCGCGGGCGTCAAACAGGGGAGGGTCCGCCGATGTCCTCGGGCGCGATGGCCACGGTTTTGATGATGGCACAGCACTCCGCCCCGGGCGCAAGATCAAGCGCGGCGGCAGAGCGTTTGGTGATGCGCGCAAGGCAGGTGCCGGCGGGGGTGCTCAGCGCCACGAGGGCCCCCGGGCCGTCGCCGTCGCGGATGGATTTGACCGTGCCCGACAGGATGTTGAGCGCGGAAAGCCCGGTGGGAGGGGTGCGCGAGAGGATCACGTCATGGGCGGCCACGCGCAGCCGCACGGACGCACCCGGATCGCGATCAAGCCGCGGCAGGAAGAGCGCGGTGCCGCCAGCATCGAGTTCAGTGAGGCCGTCCGCGTGATGGCGCTGGACCGTGGCGCGGAGAAGGGAGCCAATGGCGCGTGTGCTGTCACCGAGGCCTGCGGGATCGCTCATCACGTCGCTCACCGGGCCGGATTGCACCACGCGGCCGGATTTCAGCACGACGACCTGATTGGCGAGACGGGCCAGTTCTGTGACGGAATGGGTGACGTAGAGCACGGGCATGTCGAGCTCAGATTGCAGGCGTTCGAAATAGGGCAGGATCTCCGCCTTGCGAGGCTCGTCCAGGGCGGCGAGCGGTTCATCGGCGAGGATAAGGCGTGGGCGGGCCAGAAGCGCGCGCCCGATGGCGACGCGTTGGGTTTCACCGCCCGAGAGCGTGGCGGGGCGGCGGGTGAGCAGGTGATCGATGCCCAACATGCCCACGATGCGATCAAAAGACGGCCCCTGGCGTCCGCGCGCGAACCGGGTGCCGTAATCGAGGTTCTGGCGGACAGTGAGATGGGGGAAGAGGCGCGCGTCCTGGAAGATATACCCCAATTGGCGGGCATGGGTCGGGATGGCGCGGTTTTGGGCTGTGTCGGTCAGCGTGGTGTCACCCAGGGTGATGCGGGCGTGCTGCGCCTCAAGCAGCCCCGCGACCGCGCGCATCACGGTGGTTTTGCCCGATCCCGATTGGCCAAAGAGCACGGTCACGCCCGGGGGCGCGTCAAAGGCCACGTCGAGGTCAAAGCCCGCAAAGGCGTGGGTGATGGCAACCGAAAGCGTCATGCGCCCACCCGTTTGGCCATGCGCCGGGCGAGGATTTCTGAAAGGAGAAGCGCGCCCATGGCGATCACGATGGCGATGATGACCAACCGGCCTGCCGCGCTTTCACCACCGGGGACTTGGAGGAAGGCGTAGACGGCGGAGGGCAATGTTTGGGTCTGGCCGGGGATGTTGGCGACAAAGGTGATGGTGGCGCCGAACTCCCCCATCGCTTTGGCGAAGGCGAGGATGCTGCCAGCGAGCACACCCGGCAGGATCAAGGGCAGTGTGACGGTGAGAAAGACCCATGGGCGGGAGGCACCGAGGGTGGAGGCGGCCTCTTCCAAACCGGGGTCGACGGCCTCAATGGACAGCCGGATGGCGCGGACCATGAGCGGGAAGGCCATGACGGCGGCGGCGAGCGCGGCCCCTGTCCAGCGGAAGGCCAGGCCGAGGCCCGCGCTTTCGAGAAGCCCGCCGAGCCAGGTGGTGGAACCAAACGCCAAGAGCAGCAGGTAGCCGGTGACCACGGGCGGCAGGACGAGCGGGAGGTGGACCAACCCGTTGACGATCTGTTTGCCGGGGAAGTTCCAGCGGGCGAGCGCATGGGCGGTGAAAATGCCCAAGGGCAGGCTGAGCGCTGTGGCCCAGAAGGAGACCTTGAGCGAAAGCGCGACGGCCTGCCACTCTGCCGGGCCGAGCCAATCGGTCATTGCGCGGCCTCAAGCACGAGAAAGCCGTTGCGGGTGAAGATCTCCGCGGCCTGCGCGCTGCGCAATCTGGCCCACATGGCCTGAACGGCTGGGGTGTCCCGCCCGGCGACGATGGCCATGGGATAGACTATGGGCCCGTGACGGGCAGGATCAAAGCGGTGGACCACCTGCACCCGCGGCTCGGCTTTGGCGTCAGTGGCGTAGACAATGCCAAACGGCACCTCCCCCATGGCCACAAGGCGCAGTGCGGCGCGGACATTATCGGTTTGCACGATGTTGGGCAGGGTCGGTTTCCAGATGCCAAGCGAGGTCAGCGCCTCTTTGCCGTAGATCCCGGCAGGCACCGCATCGACAAGCGCCATGGCCAGTTTGTCCTGCCCGATATAGTGATTCACGGGCAGACCGGCCTGGGCGATGAACGCCATGTCGGATGAGGCAACAAGCACGAGCGTATTGCCCAGCAGATCGCGGCGCGTATCAGAGGCGAGCCGCGCTTTAGCGGCGAGGTGATCCATCCAGGCGACATTGGCGGTGATGATCAAATCGGCAGGCGCGCCCAGCTCCACCTGACGCGCGATGGTGGAGGAGGCGGCATAAGAGACGGTCGTGTCGGTGCCTTGGGTGATCTCATCCAAAGCGGTCTTCAGGCTGGCGGCGGCGAAGATTGTCACACCGTCAGATTTGGCTGGCACAGCGAAGGCCGCCATCACGGCAAAGGTTATGAGGCAAAGGCGCAGCATATGCGGGTGAGTATTGAGACGAATGCAGCGGGTGCAAGGTCATTTTGATGTCAGAGACAAAGCACGCAACAGAGTGGCTTTGTCAGGCCGTGGTATGGCGAACCAAAATAATTCAGCCGCTCTTTATCCATCAAACCCGCTGTAGAGGCGAGCGGCGTCCAGCAATTGCCAATTCGCCATGCCGTCGGGACGGCCTGACGAAGGCGCGGCGGCTCAAGGGCCTTGATCCCGCGCCCTGATCACCCCCAATCAATCGGTGGTGCGCAGGGGGCTGCGTTGGACCATCCACACCACCAGAAGCGGGATGCCCACGGTCAGCACAGCCACGGTGATCAGCAGCATGCCAAGTTCAGCATAATTGGCGGCCGTTTCAATCACGCCTGTGTCTGCATCGCGCACCTCGCGCGTCACGGTGAAAATCTGGTTGAGGTATTTCTCGCCCAAGCGGCTAGCCGACAGCGCGAGGTTGGTGAAGGAGGCCATGACCGCAAAGAACGTGGCCTTGAGCGAGACCGGCGCATTGCGCGCGATCCAGGCCAGCATGGGGATCATGGCGATCTGTGCCAGCGGGCTTTCCACGGCTGTGTCGAGAATGGCGATGAAACGGGCATCCACAATGCCTGCGGTCACCGAGGCGGTCCATTCATGCACGCCATAATACAGCCCCAGATTGGGCAGCGACAGCGCGCCCGCCGCAAGCGACAGGACAACGACCACATAGACGATGGAGCGCCGCGCGATCACAGGCCGCAGCACCAGCATCGCCGCCAGCGTGATCACCGCCGTGATCAAGGACAGGACCGACAGGAACTGTTGATCAAAACCCAGCTCATCAATCGTGAACCAAGTGAGCCCCTGCCCCGGCAACGGGATCGCCCGGAAGGCAAAGATGATCGCCGCCGTGCCCATCAGCATGCGGGCCTGCGCCCGGGGCAAGGCCTGCATCAGCTGGCGCATGAGCAAAAGCACAATGGTCATCGAGCCTGCAAAAATGATCTCTTGGCCAAAGGGCACCTGCCCCAGCCCGATGATCAGGGTCAGCACCACAAACGCCCCGCCGCCGATGAAGTACCAAGGGTTGACTTGCGTATGCTCATCGCGCGCCTCGGTGGCCTCATAGGCCTCTGCCGCGCTCATGCCCGTGGCCATCAACCGGCGGCGCTGGCTTCGTTTTTGCAGCCCGCCGAGGACCACGCCGGAGACCGAGATCACCGGGATGATCAACGCGGCGAAGTAGATAGAGGCATAGATCTCAGCCTTTTGCGGCTGGGTCAGATCCTCGATGCCCGCAAACATCACGATGTTCAGAAGTGCCACCGCCAAGGTGCCAGAAATCAGAGCGAACCGGCCCAGCGTCTGCATGGTGACATGCATCGCTTTCTCCTGCGCCTCGGGGATCGGTTGGCCCTCTTCATCGACCTTGGGCACGGCCTCCACCGACATCGCGTCGGCCACCGCATCTTGGATAACCAACCCGCAAGGCGCGATGATCGTGCTGGCCACGTACCACGATCCAAGCGGCATCACCGCCTCCATCATCGCGGGCGCGGTGAGCACGAGGTACATGATGCCCACGCTCAGCCCAACAAGCGCCGCGCCGAACCACACGAGCAGCCATTTCCAGCGCCAGATGATATCGACAAGGTGCCCCAACGGCATTTTCAGCGCCCATGGGATGCCTGCCCAAAACGCGAGCCCCGCCAGGTAGGCGGCAGAGAGGTCCAGGTATTCCTTGACGAAGAACGTGCCCACAATGGCGGTGAGCCCGGTAAAGCCAAAGGCGAAATACACCATCAAGGGCGGCAGGAAGGACCAGCGCACTTGGCGCACCAGATCGAGCACGATCGCGTCGAACCAGCTTTTGCGCGCGGTTGTTTCCATCTGCCCCTCCTTCAGATCGCCTGATTTAGGGGCTGTGCTGTGGGGTTTTCAAGCCAAACCGCGTGACGTTTGCGCGATGGGATCACGCGGCCCAGGCCTCGGCCTGCGTGCCCACGGCCTCTGTCACCGAAGCGAACCCTTCCGCCTCCAAAGCTGTGTCGAGGCCTTGCGCGATGCGGGCGGCGAGCGATATGCCCTCATAGACCATGGCCGAGTAAAGCTGCACCGCGCTGGCGCCCGCGCGGATTTTGGTCAGGGCATCGTCGGCCGAGCTGACCCCGCCCACCCCAATGAGAGGCATCGCGCCTTTCGTCTCAACCGCGAGCCGCGCCAGCACGCGGGTGGATTTCTGCATCAGCGGACGGCCCGAAAGACCGCCCTTTTCATCGCGGTGGCGGTGCGTCAGCCCATCGCGGGCGAGCGTCGTGTTGGTGGCAATGATGGCCTGCAACCCGGCCTTGATCGCGACATCGGCGATCTCGTTGATCTCTGTATCGGTGAGGTCTGGCGCGATTTTGAGGAAAATGGGGATGGGGCGGGGCAAGCTTGCGCGCGCCTCCATCACGCCGCTGAGCAATTTGGCCAGCGCCGCCGCGCCTTGCAGGTCGCGCAGTTTTTCGGTGTTGGGGCTGGAGACATTGACCGTGGCGAAATCGAGATGCGCGCCGCAATGGGCCAGCACGCGGGCGAAATCATCGGCCCGATCGGCGCTGTCTTTGTTGGCGCCGAGGTTGAGGCCGATCACGCCCATCTTGGGACGGCGCGCGAGACGCTTGGCGGCGACCTCCATCCCGTCATTATTAAAGCCAAAGCGGTTGATGACAGCGCGATCCTCAGAGAGGCGAAAGAGGCGCGGCTTGGGGTTGCCGGGCTGCGGACGGGGGGTGATCGCGCCCACCTCAAGAAAGCCAAACCCCGCGCGCGACAGCGGGCCCAGCGCCTCGGCGTTTTTGTCAAAGCCAGCCGCCAGACCGATGGGGTTGGGCAGGTCGAGACCGGCAAGCGTGGTTTTGAGGCGCGGGGACGTGATGGGGCCTGGCAAAGGCGCAAGACCGGTGTTGAGCGCGCGCAAGGCAAGACCATGGGCGCGCTCTGGATCAAACATGCGCAAAAGCGGCAGACCGGCCTGTTCGAGCCAGCTCATCCGAATGTGGCCCCGGTGTCAGAGGGTTTGCAGCGTATGAGGCGCGAGGTTTCAACCGCCGCCTGACGGTGCACCACGGCCTCGGCGTAAGCCGGATCAGAGATCATCTCAAGAAACGCGTGGCCCGTGGGATAGCGCGCGATGAAGGCGTGATCCCAGACCTCTCCCGCCGGGCCGATCAGCGTTGCCTCAAAAGCACCGCGCCAGAGGATGGAGGCGCCGATCCGGGCCACGATAGGTCCCGCGCCCGCGCCGTACTGGCGATAGGCCTCGGCCCCGGTGACGCCTTGCCCGGCCAGGCCATGACCTTCCGGGTAGGCGGCCAGATCGCGCAGGCGCACGAGGTTGAGCATCTCGATCGGGTGCTCGCGGTCGAGACCCTTGAAGACGTCAAACTGCACGCGCGTGGGATCAACGTGACCGATCAGATCCTCGGGGAAGCGGTGCCGCCCGGCGATGAGGGGCAACGGCTCCACCCGTTCGAGATCTTCGAGCCGCAACTCCCGAAAAAGATGCGGGAATTTCGCGCCGCCGCGCGAGACCTCCCATTTCAGCGCCTCGCCCATCTCACCCGCGTCCACCGCCAGAAGCATCAGCCCGGTCTCGCCCGCAAAATGCAGCGCGGCGGTCTCAGCCGCCTGCGCGGGCGTGGAGAAATGGATGAAGCCGTCAGCCAGATCAATGGGCGCGCCTTTGGTGACGCCATCGTGGCGGAAGGCCTGCCATTCATGGTCACGGAAAATCTTGAGGATCAACATGGTTTGCGTGATGCCTTGCAGGCTGGGTGCGGTCAAGATGGAAGGCGGGCGCGCATGGCCTCTCCATTCCAGGCTTTTCGCCTGTCAGTCAGGTCGGATAGGTATTTGTGACAAGAAAGAAGCGATGCGTTCGGGCTTCTTTCTTGTCATAAATACCTATTGGCAAAAGACGACCAAAGGGCCGAGAGCTGGGGTTGGTGCGCCAAGAAGGCTTTGACGGGACGCAGGCCATGGGTGCATCATGGCAGCGCGCGCATTCCGGAGGCTTTTATGAAACACATTCTACCGATCCTGTTCGCTGGGCTGATTGCCACGCCCGCATCTGCCGATTTTACGCTGACGATCCTGCACACCAATGATTTCCACGCCCGGTTTGAGCCGATCAGCAAGTATAACAGCACCTGCGCGCCTGAGGACAATGAGGCGGGGGACTGCTTTGGCGGGTCAGCGCGGCTGGCCACGGCGATGGAGGCGGCCAAGGCCAGCGCGACGAACCCGATTCTGGTCAGTGGGGGCGATCAGTTCCAGGGCACGCTGTTTTACACGCTCTATAAAGGGCAACTCGCCGCCGAGATCATGAACGAGATGGGCTATGACGCGATGGCCGTGGGCAACCATGAGTTTGACGACGGCCCGGCGGGGCTGCGCGGGTTCATGGAGGCGGTGAATTTCCCGGTGCTCATAGCCAATGCCGATGTGAGCCAGGAGCCGGAGCTGGCGGGCAAGGTGAAGAAATCCATCGTGCTGGAGCGCCACGGCGAAAAGCTCGGCTTTATCGGGCTCGTGCCGCAGGACACTGCCGAAGGGTCGAGCCCCGGTGACAATGTGATCTTTACCAACCCCGCGGACGCGGTGCAGCACGAGGTGGATCGCCTCACCGAGCAGGGCATCGACAAGATCATCCTGCTCAGCCATTCGGGCTATGGCGTTGACCTGGCCCTGGCCAAAGAGACCACCGGCGTGGACGTGATCGTGGGCGGGCATTCGCACACCTATCTCAGCAGTGAAGACCCGTCTTCAAGCGGGCCATATCCCACCATGGTGGGGGACACGGCGATTGTGCAGGCCATGGCCTATGGCAAATATCTGGGCCAGTTGGAGGTGGTGTTTGATGAGGCGGGCAAGGTGACCTCTGCCACGGGCGACCCGATTTTGATGGATGCCAGCGTGGCCGAGCATGAGGGCATCAAGGCGCGCATTACTGAGGCCGCCGTGCCGTTGGAGGAGGTGCGCAACAGGGTGGTGGCTCAGGCCGCGGCGCAAATCGATGGCAACCGTGTGCTCTGCCGCGCGGGGGAGTGCCCGATGGGCAACCTGGTGGCCGATGCGATGCTGGACCGGACGGCGAGCCAGGGCGTTGAGATTGCGCTGACCAATGGCGGCGGTTTGCGGGCGAGCATTGATGCGGGGCCTGTCACGATGGGCGAGGTGTTTACCGTGCTGCCGTTTCAGAACACGCTGTCGACCTTCCGTATCTCGGGGGCCGCGCTCAAAGACGCGTTGGAGAGCGGGGTGAGCCAGATCACCGATGGCGCGGGACGGTTCCCGCAGGTGGCGGGGATGAGCTTTGCCGTCAACCCCACAGCGCCCGTGGGCGCGCGTGTGAGCGACGTGATGGTGGGCGGTGCGCCGCTTGAAATGGACCGGATGTATTCCGTGGCCTCCAACAACTTCCTGCGCAATGGCGGGGATGGCTATTCCATGTTTGAGGATGCCGAGGATGCCTATGATTTCGGGCCGGATGTGGCGGATGTGTTGGCGGAGTACCTCGCGGAGAACACGCCCTACACGCCCTATACCGACGGGCGCATCGACATGACGCTGAGTGATTAAACCCGCCAACGGGCCGCTGCCGCCGCGATGCGCGCGCCGAATTTGCGGGCGGTCATGAGGTCATCAGCCTCAACCATCTGTTCCTTGTCGCGCGAGGACATGGCCATAAGGCCGAGCCAACTGCCTTGGGCGTTCACCGGCCCGTGCTCAGGGCGCACAGGCGCGCCGGTTTCGCCTTGACCCACCCAAATCATGCCCATCTGCGCGCCGTAGACGCTTAGCCGCATCAAGGTCGCGAACTTGTCGCCTGAAGGATAGGTGGCCACGGTGAACCCGGCGGCGAGTTTGTCGGTCCAGCCATTGTCAAGCCAACGCTCTGAGGCGACCTCCAGAAACATCTCATAGCGCGCGGCCACGGAACCCATATAGGTGGGCGCGCCGAAGACGATGGCCTCGGCGGCATCGAGCGCGGCCCAATCGGCATCCGTGATCTTTTCCACGTCAATGAGCCGCGCCTGCCCTGCCCCGTCTGCAATCGCCTCGGCCAGGACGCGGGTGTGGCCCATGCCGGTGAAATAGGGGATGGCAATAGGTTCGGTTTGGGTCATGGGGGCCTCCGTGCTTGTTTCAGTCCTAGCGATTTGCCAAAACCGGGTAAAGCGGCGCGGGCGAAGGGCGATCATGGGCAAAGTCAAAGATCAAAAGGTGCGGGATCAGTATGAGGCTTATCCCTATCCCGAACGCGATCCCAAGGATGAAAAGACGCGGCTGATCACGGGCTCGCCCTCGCTGCCGCAAGAGATCGATCACTTTCTCTTTGGCGGGGCGCGGGATTGGCGGGAGCCGCTGCGCATTCTGGTGGCGGGCGGTGGTACGGGCGATGGGTTGATCCAGCTCACGGCGCTGTTGACCCAATATGGCAAGCCCTATGAGGCCGTCTATATCGACCTGTCCACCGCGTCGCGCAAGATTGCTGAGGCGCGGGCCAAGGTGCGGGGATTGGACAACATCCGCTTTGTCACCGGCAGCCTGCTGGACGCGCCTGAGTATGGGTCGTTTGATTACATTGATTGCTGCGGGGTGCTGCATCATCTGCCTGATCCGGATGCGGGGTTTGCCGCGCTGCGGGAGGCCGTGGCCCCGGAGGGTGGGATGGGCTTCATGGTCTATGCGCCCTATGGCCGGTCGGGGGTGTATCCGCTGCAAGAGGCGTTTGGCGCGCTCTTTGCCGATATGTCGCCGCGCGAGAGGCTGAAGGCGGCCCAGCGCGTGTTTGACAAGCTGCCCGAGAGCCATCCGTTCAAGGCCAATGCCAATCTCAATGATCACAAGAATGGCGAGGCCGGGTTTTATGACCTGCTGCTGCACAGCCAGGATCGCGCCTATAACGTGACTTCGCTGCTCGACACGCTCTCGCGTACGGGGTGGCACTTCAGCGGCTTTACGGTACCTGCGCTTTACGATCTGGAAGGGTGGGCGACGCGCCCGGATGGGATGAGCGAGGCTGTGGCCATGGCCACGGCCGAGCGGTTGATTGGCACCATTCGCACCCATACCGGCTACGCCGCTGCGCAAGACAAGCCGGCCGCCAATGGCAAGGCCCGCGCGCTTGTACCCCATCTCAAGGGTGTTCAGGTGGCGGCCCTGGCGCAAGCCGTCTCCAAGGGGCAAAAGGTGAAACTGGGCTCAGACGGGCTGACCGGCGTGCTTGACCTGCCAGCCGCGTCCGCCCGGCTGATTGCGGCCATCGACGGGCGACGACCGCTCACG
>JBCCDT010000076.1:0-20510 GCA_039030635.1 Pseudomonadota bacterium | reverse complement strand
GAGAACACCATGCCCTTCTTCATCCACACGTCGGACCAGTAGCCATCATTGGGCTCCCGGATGACGTTGAGCTCAATGCCGCCGGACTTGGCAGACGCTTGATACAGGATCGCCGCGTCCACCGCGCCACCAAAGGCCGCGTCAGAGGAGCTGAGATCAATGGCAAGACTGTCGAGGCCAGCCTCTTTGAGGAAGAACTTCGCTTTGTCCGGATCGTAGGTCTTCTGCTCCAGCTCGGTGTTGTAATAGAGCTGGCCCTGACCGATCGGGTGGTCGTTGCCGACAGAACCGTAGCCGAAGAGGATTTTTTCAACGAGCTCTTCACGGTTGATGCCGTACTTGAGCGCCTGACGCACGTTGTTGTCGTTGAACGGTCCTTTGCGCGTGTCCATCGGAATGGTGTAATGCGCGTTGCCCGAAACGGATTTCACGTTGATACCGGCGTTACGTGCCAGCAAACCAACGGTCTTAAGGTCCAGACGGTCGATCACGTCCACATCGCCGGAGACCAGTGCGGTTGTCCGTGCGTTGAGGTCGATGAGCGCGATCATCTCGATCGAGTCGAAGAAGCCCACATCCTCACGCCAGTGGTTCGGATTGCGCTCAAACGAGGCCTGAACGCCAAAGTCGATGCTCTTGAGTGTGTATGCACCACAGCCGTCGCCAGAAGCCCAATCGACGCTGTCACCATCCACCTTGAGCATCGGAATGTGATAGTCGGTCAGGATCGCGGGGAAGTCGGCGTTGCCGCCATCGAGCGTGAAGACGATTGTGTCGTCGCCGTCAGCCGCCATGTCGACGATCGGTGCCACGATGGGGCCAGCCGCCGAGGTGGAGCCTTCGCCACGGTGGAAATTGATCGACGCGATGCAGTCTTCCACGGTCAGCGTTTTGCCGGAATGGAAGGTCACACCTTGGCGCAGCTTAAAGCGCCACTCGGAGGCGTCAGCGGAGGCTTCCCAGCTTTCGGCCAGGTTCGGCACCATGGAGCCATCGGGGCCCACTTCGACCAGGTAGCCGTGAATGGCAAACGCCATGTCGATGGTAAAGCCGTTTTCCCAGGTGCCCGGGTTCAGCGTGTCTGTGGTCTGGCCGTGGCCTTTGCCCACACGAATATGGCCACCGCGCTTGGGCGCGGCAATGGCGGCTCCGCCCATGGGCAGAGTGGCTGCAACGGCGGTCGCCGCTGTGGTTTTTAGAAATCCACGGCGGTCAAGCATCCCGCCTTTGATAAGTGCCATGTTGTTATTCTCCCTGTTATACTTGGGTTCTACGGGCGCGTTTCGATACCCAGTGGCAGGTTAGTGCCGTATTTGCGTGTCAATCAAATGAAATATTCGTTGACCGGGTCCCAATCGCCCTTTCCCGCGCGAAGCGTATGATGACGTGGTTTGGCAGTGCAATGGATTTCAACAATTTCGACTTTATCAAAGTAAAGTCTCGATTAAGTGATTCGCGCGGATCAACGAGATGCGAGCCCGGGAAACGGGCGAGCCTTGCGCGATCGCGTGGCCATGGACATGACTTGCACTGCGCGCGCCCCGGTTTAAGATCGGCACTATGACAGCCTCACAAACCGCCCTGACCAAAGCCCTTTCCCTGTCCTGCTTTGAGGCACCACAAAATGCCCAGATGCTTGAGGGCGGGATCACCAACCTCAACGTCAGACTGACGGATCAAGGGCGCGAATACGTGGTGCGCTTGGGCGATGACATCCCCGAACATATGGTGTTGCGCTGGAACGAACTGTCCCTGAGCCGCACCGCTCATGCCATCGACTTGGCCCCGGCTGTGATGCACACCGAACCGGGCGTTCTGGTCCTTGACTATGTGGATGGGGCCCCGCTGGAAGGCCAAGACCTTCATGATGCGGATGTTTTGACACAGGTGGTCGCGCTTCTGATGCGTCTTCATGAGGAGGGTACGAAGGCTCTGAGCGGTCCGGTCCTCAGCTTTTGGGTGTTTCACATTCTGCGCAGCTACGCGACATTTCTGCGCGGTCAGGGCTCGGCGCACAGCGCCTCGCTGGAGGGGTTGCTGGACAATGCCGCCGAGCTTGAAGCCCGCGTTGGCCCGGTTTCACTGACCCTGACCCATAATGACCTGTTGCCCGCCAATATTCTGCGGGGCGCAGATCGTTTTTGGTTGATTGATTGGGAGTATGGCGGTCTGGGCTCCCCGCTCTTTGACTTGGGGGGACTGGCCACAAATTGCGCGCTCCCGCCCGAGGCGGAGGAGGCCATGCTAACCCAGTATTTCGGTGCTCCGCCCGATGCCGCGCTCTGGCGCAGCTACGCGGCGATGAAATGCGCCTCTTTGCTGCGCGAAACCATGTGGAGCATGGTGTCCGAGATCACCTCCACTCTCGATTTCGACTATTCCGAATACACAGCCGAAAACCTCGCGGCCTATCGCGAGGCGTTTGCAAAGCTGTAAGGTGGGGCTTTACCCCACCACGCCTCTTAGGGCGCCACCTCCACCATTACCTCGTTGCGCCGCAAAAAGGCCGGCGTGAACGGGTCATTATAATAGGCAAATTCAACCTCACCCACCATGGTCAGCCCCCTTGCTGTCACCCACTCGGTCAGCGCCTGCGCGTGTTGGTCAAATCGCGCATCGGTCCAGCGCCCGGAAAAAGTGATCGCCGCCATCCGTCGCGGCGGAATGTCGACCAGCGTGACATCCCCCCCGGGGTCCGGCAAGTCAGCCAGGCTGCGCCCTTGGGGCATGATGAACGAGACAACCCACCCTTGATCGCTCTGCTCTTGTGTCACAGGGGCGGTCATGGCGATTTTTTCTCCGGGCCGGTTTTTGGCAAAGATGTAGCCCGCAAGCGGTGAGAAGGCTTGGCGCACGGCCGCGCCGCGCTTGCCCTGCCGCGCGACCTGCGCTGCCACCAAGGGCGGATACTGGCGCAATTCAAACTTTCCTTGTGCCACCTCGACTTTGTATTCGGGCGTTTCCACATCCTGGGAGGCCGCCCAAACCCGCGCGCCGCCCACCACGGCGACCACCGCGACAACGGCAACCGCTGCAAAAAGAACTTTACCCATTGTGCTCTCCTTTACTCTCTGCAACCTAAAGCGTTGAGGCCGCGCTTCAAACGCGTGGGTGACACCTGGCACAATCGAATGAGGAACCAGCATGACCAAGACAGGCATCATGATCTGCGGCCATGGCAGCCGCGCCAAATCCGCCGAAGAGGAATTTGCCCTGTTGGCCAAAGGCATGCGCGCCCGCTATCCCGACATCCCTGTCGAATACGGCTTTCTCGAATATTCCGCCCCCAACATTCATATGGGGCTCGACCGCCTGCGCGACGCGGGCGTCGACGAGATCGTGGCCGTCCCCGGCATGCTCTTTGCGGCCACCCACGCCAAAAACGATATCCCCTCGGTGCTCACAACGTATGGCGAGAAAAACCCCGGCCTCACCATGCGCTACGGTCGAGAGTTGGGCCTGCACCCGCAGATGATCGCAGCCTTTGAGGCGCGCATCCTTGAGGCGCTGGGCGTGGATCACGTCCATGATGGCGATCTCTACGACACCATGCTGGTTGTCGTGGGGCGCGGCACGTCGGATACGCTTGCCAATGCCGAGGCCGCGCGCCTCACCCGCATTGTCACAGAAAACATGGGGTTCGGCTGGTCCGAGACGGTCTATTCCGGCGTCACATACCCCTCCGTCGGGCGCGGCCTCGAAATGGCGCTCAAGCTCGGCTACAAGAAAATCGTCGTCGCGCCCTACTTCCTCTTCTCCGGCAAGCTCATCAGCCGCATCTACAACTACGTCGATCGCGTGGCGGAAACTGCGCCGGATGTGACCTTTCTCAAAGCGCATTACTTGGCCGATCAAGACCACGTGCTCGACACCTTTGTGGAGCGGGTTCGCGAGGCGCAATCCGGCAGCCTCAGCGATAGCGTCGATCTCATGGCGTCCTTTAAGGACCGACTGGCCAAAGGTGAGGTCGACGTGCATCACCATCACGCCGAATTCCGCGATCCGCTGGATGACGAAGCGGATGGGGGCCATGACCACGAACACTCACATGATCACAGCCACGACCACAGTCATGATCACAACCACGACCACAGTCATGACCATGGGCACCATCACCATCATCACGGCCACAGCCACGGCGTCTACAAACACATCGCCCATCCCAACGGCCCGCGCACAATGATTGATCAAGGCGTCTGCTGCTGCTTCATGAGCCAGTTCCCCCAAGAAGTTATCGACGAAGAACGCGAGCTGCGTGCCAAGGCATAAACGAAGTCTTTGAAAGACTTCGACCGCATTCTTTTAAAGAATGCGCGTTACCCAAGCTGCAAATGCTGCCTTAATCCTCGCGCCGCCTCTTCGATCAACCGCAGCGCGCCTGAAAAATCCCGCGTGTAATAGGGGTCGGGCACGTGATCCATGCCTGCCTCAGGCGCAAATTCCGTGAACACCCGCACGGGCGTGGCATTGCCCGCAGGTCGCAGCGCCTCCAGATCCGCCACGTTCTGCGCATCCATCGCGATGATCAGGTCAAAGGCCTCAAAATCATGCCGCTCGATCATTCGCGCGCGCAGGTCTGAAATGTCATATCTTTGCGCGCCCGCCGCCGCCTGCATCGGCCCGTAAGGCGGTTTGCCCACATGCCATCGCGCGGTGCCGCAGCTATCCGTCTGGACCTCGGGTGCCATGGCGCGAAACACGCCCTCCGCGGCTGGAGAACGGCAGATATTGCCAAGGCAAACAAAGAGAACACGGCTGGTCATGGCACCAGACTTACGACAAGGATACACCATGGAAAAGATCGTCATCCTGACCGGTGCGGGGATTTCCGCCGAAAGCGGGCTGGGCACCTTCCGAGACGAGGGCGGCCTATGGGCGCAGCACGCGATAGAAGATGTCGCCACGCCCGAAGGGTTTGCGCGAAATCCTCAACTTGTGCACGATTTTTACAATGCGCGCCGTGCACAAGCCGCCGACGCCGCGCCCAACCCCGCCCACCACGCGCTGGCCCGTTTGGAGGCTGAACATGCTGGCGAGGTTTTGCTCATCACCCAGAATGTTGACGGGTTACATGAGAAGGCGGGCAGCAAAAACGTCCTCCACATGCATGGCGAATTGGCGGGTGCCATGTGCAATGCCTGCGATCACCGCTGGGCCGCGCCTTTGGTCATGACACCAGATGATGCCTGCCCTTCCTGCGGTGCGGCGGCCACGCGGCCCGACGTGGTGTGGTTCGGCGAATTTCCTTACCATCCGGATGTGACTGAGGCCGCGCTGGCCGAGGCTGATCTTTTCGCGGCCATCGGCACCTCGGGCCAGGTCTATCCTGCGGCCGCTTTTGGCCAGATGGCCCGCGCAATGGGCGCCCACACGGTGGAGCTGAACCTGGAGCCCTCCGCCGCGTCCCGCGATTTCCATGAATGCCGCCTTGGCAAAGCCTCTGAGATCGTGCCGCTCTGGGTCGAGGCGTTGCTCAAACTGTAGGGTGGGGTTTCACCCCACTTCCATCGCCTTCACCGCCCCCAAAAGCTGCGCCACCTCGGCCTCGGTGTTGTAGTGACACATCGAGATCCGCACGCAATCGCTCAGCCCCAAGGGATTGAGCACATTGCCACTATAGTGATCGGCCTTGCGCACATGGGTCCTGATCCCTTGTTCATTGAGCTCCGCCACCACGTCCTCTGACGGTTTGCCGTCCACCACAACCGACACAAGCCCCTCCCGCGCCGGATTGTCCGCGCCGGCCAGCACGGAAACGTGCTCCATATCCGCCAGTCCCGGCAGGTTGCCCGTGCCATGGATCATCGCATTGGTCAGCGCGGTCTCATAGGCATGGATCGCGCGCCCTGCGGCTTCTATCCGCGCGCGACGGTCTGTTTCGTCCGAAACCTCGCCCCCGAGCCAATCGAAATACGCCACCACATCTGACATCGTGGCATATGACCCCGCATCGCGCGTGCCAAATTCCCAGCCCTCAGCCGGCGCATCGATCAGCTTGTCATGGGGCAGGGCGGTCAAACGGTCAGAAATCCAAGCCACCCCGTAACCATGGCGCGAGAAGCATTTATAGGGCGAGATCGCGTAGCCATCCACGCCGTAGCTGTCCAAATCCACCTGCCCATGGGCCGCGTGCTGAATGCCATCGACAATGATGAAACATTCGGGCGACACCGCCCGGATGGCGGCGGCAATCGCGGCCACATCCATGGCCATGCCGGTGACCGGTGAGCCGTGCAGGATCGTGGCCAACCGCGTCTGCGGCGTGACATGTGCGGCGTAGTCCTCTGCCGTCACCAGCCCGGTATCATTGTTGTGGGGCACCAGAATATGCTCAAGCCCCGCCACCTCCGCCCAGCGATCCACCGCACTGCGCGTGGCGGGATGTTCAATGGTGGAGCTGATCATCTGACTGCCTTTGGGCAGGTTCACCGCCACGGTGCGGACCATGCGAAAGATCAATTCCGTCCCGGTCTCGCCCACGAAAAACTGTCCGGATGAGGCATTCATGAACACGGCCATATCCGCCTTGGCCTTGGCGATGATGTCTTGCGTGCCTTGCCCTGCCGGGTTCACACGGCCGGGATTGTCGGGGATGGCTGCGTAAAAACCTGACGTCTCCACCACCGATTTTAGCGTCAATGCCCCGCCCGCATTCTCAAAGAAAATGCGCGGGCCTTGAAACGGGCAGCTTTCGACATGGGCAAAGCGGTCACGGATGGCAGAGATGAGCGTGGGATTGCCGTGGATCATGGGTTGGGTCATGGAAGGGAGGCCTTTTCGCCAAGAACATGTGTCACGCTAACCTGCCGTGAGATCGGGTCTTGAACAACCCCGACACCGCAAGGTCCGGTCCCGTCAAAATGTGCCTTGAGGGGCCGGAGTATGGTCATTTTTGCCAGTCGCCCCTTGGCCATTTCGCAATGCGTGAGCGGCGCGTCGAAACAGGCGCGGCGGACTGTCTGATGCCCCATGACGGGCGCGTTGGGGCATGAGCCTTCGTGTCGGCTTGACCCTTGGTGTTTGGGTTGGGTTTGTGCCTTTACCTCTCCCTGGGTCTACGTTCATGCCTAGGGCCGCGCCTGCGCATCTATTGGGGCGGGGAAGGCCTGATACGGGCAAGGCTGCCGCTCGCAACCGGGAAAGGATGAAGGCGGAGGCCCCAAGCGGCCGCGGAATGAACCCCCTCGTGACGCGCGGCTACGCGTCGTCAGGAACCTTTAGCTTGATCTCACCACTGGCCTCCAACGTGCGGATATTGTTGATGATCTCGGTCATCGCCTCTTCACCTTCTTTGCTGGGCACCTCGCCTCGTTCTGCGATCTCGTCTCTGAGCGCGTCCCGCATCCGGTTCGAATGGTTCTCCAACAGGAAATTGGCCGCGTCTTCGAGTTTGTCGCCCGCGGCCATCGCGGCGGCCAGGGCGGTGACCAGGTCTTCTCGTGGCATGTCGCGTGAAACGGTGGGGACGTCTTTTTCGGCGATGCGTTCGGGGATGTTTTCAAAGGTAAAGATCGCTCTGCGCACCAAGGTCGCAAAGTCCTGGTCTGTTTCTTCCAGCCCTTCCAACACGTCGTCGCGGATCGCGGCCTGCGAAAAGTTCAGGATGGCGCCAACCCGGGCATCGGGTGTTTCTTCAAACGCGGTTTGCGGTGCGTCTTGCAACTGTGCGGCCAGCGCAAGCCCGATCCGATCTACCGCGTCCGGCGTGGCATCCGATGTCTGGGACACGGCATAGGTGATGCGGCGGGCACGGTCACCGGGAATGTCACCCAGCAATTCGGCCGCCTTTGTGACAGACAGTTTTGACAGCAGGATCGCCGCCACTTCCGCGCTTTCGGACAGCAATATCTCTTTGAGCGCCTCCGGTTTGGCCGCGCAAACCTGGCTCCACGGATCGCCGAACTGCCGGACACCGGCCTCTTTGCGCAAGCGCAGCGCGGTCTGCGGGCTGATCTGGCCGTCCAGCGCGGTCAAGGCCCCGGCTACGCCGCGCGGAAAGGTCAGACCGGTCGCTTCGATTTCGGCCGCGAATTCGGCCAGAACATCAGCAAGCGTGTCACGATCCACATATCGCATGGATCCCATTTGAGTGGTCAGCACCTCTTGCAGCGGCTCGGGCAAATCAGTGAGCGGCACATCTGCCCCTTGATTGAGAAGGTAGCGTACGATGATCGCCGCTTTCTGGCGCCGTGTCAGGCGCGCGGCTGCGGTTTGGCCCCCGCGCGCGGAGATCGGCATGATGCTGGCAAGTTCGGTTGACGCCATTTTAACCCCTCAAGTCCTTTGGGGGTGATCCTAGCGCGCAGGGGTGAACAAATGTCTAAATCACGCGCTCGTCCGCCCTGCGGGCAGTCTCGCTCATCGGGTGAGAGCGGGATCACGGGTGAGCGCCATTTCCTTGGGTCGGTTTCACGCCGTGAGCTGCAACGTCAACTTTCGCCAAAGACCCGTTCAAAAATCGTGTCCACATGTTTTGTATGATAGCCCAGATCGAATTTCTCTTCGATCTCTTCCGCACTCAGTGCCGCTGTCACCTCCGCGTCGCCCAGAAGTTCGGTTTTGAAATCCTTGCCGTCTTCCCAAACCTTCATCGCGTTGCGTTGCACCAGCTTATACGCATCTTCGCGGCTCACGCCGGCCTGCGTCAACGCAAGGAGCACCCGTTGGCTCATCACCAGACCGCGGAATTTATTCATGTTTGCCGACATGTTGTCGGGATAGATCACGAGTTTGTCGATGACCATGGTCAATCGCACAAGCGCAAAATCGAGCGTCACAGTGGTGTCCGGCCCAATATTGCGCTCCACCGAGCTGTGGGAAATGTCGCGCTCATGCCACAGCGCCACATTCTCCATCGCGGGGATCACGGCCATACGCACCAGTCGAGCCAGCCCGGTCAGGTTTTCTGTCAGCACCGGGTTGCGCTTATGTGGCATGGCCGAGCTGCCTTTCTGGCCTTTGGAAAAGAACTCCTCGCCTTCCAGAACTTCGGTGCGCTGCATGTGGCGGATCTCGATGGCGACGTTTTCAATCGAGCTGGCCACCACGCCCAGGGTCGCAAAGAACGCCGCATGCCGGTCGCGTGGGATGACCTGCGTCGAAATCGGCTCCGGCACAAGGCCCAGCTTTTCGCACACGTGTTCCTCTACGCGCGGATCAATGTTGGCAAATGTCCCCACAGCGCCCGAAATCGCGCCTGTGGCAATCTCGGCGCGCGCATCGCGCAAGCGGCTCAAATTGCGATCCATCTCCGCGTAAAACCGCGCGAATGTCAGGCCCATCGTCGTGGGTTCGGCATGGATCCCGTGGCTGCGCCCGATGCGCACAGTCATCTTATGCTCCATCGCGCGGCGCTTGAGCGCGGCCAAGAGCCCCTCCATATCCGCGATCAGGATGTCGGCAGCCCGCGTCAGCTGCACGTTGAAACAGGTGTCGAGCACGTCCGAGCTGGTCATCCCCTGATGCACAAATCGCGCCTCATCGCTGCCCACATGCTCAGCCAGATGGGTGAGGAATGCGATCACGTCATGCTTGGTCACCGCCTCGATCTCATCAATCCGCGCCACATCAAATTCCACATCACGCGCTTTCCAAACGGCCTCCGCATTCTCGCGCGGGATCACGCCCAGATCGGCCATCGCGTCACAGGCATGGGCCTCAATCTCATACCAGATGCGAAACTTGGTGGCGGGCTCCCAAATGGCGACCATGTCAGGGCGGGAATAACGGGGGATCATGGGCAGCTCACTTTCAGAGGTTTATGGGCAGATGCGGGTCGTTTAAACAGGTGCGCGAGGGGGAGCAAGGCAGGAGCCACCGCAGGATGCGCAGGCTGATGGATTTCGAGGGAACATGGGCCATTGACCGGGTGATCGAGGATCGCCTGGGCGGGTCTGGCCGATTTGTTGGGCAGGCGCGGTTTGCGCCAGACGGGGCTGGTTTGCGCTATCACGAAGACGGTGTGCTGACCCTTGGCACAGGCGCATCCATGCGGGCGGAACGCGCCTATCTATGGCGACAAGACGGGCCCCGCATTTTTGTGACCTTTGACGATCACCGCCCGTTTCACAGTTTCGACCCGATGGCGCGCGGCGCCGGGGATCGCCACCACTGCGACCCTGACATTTATGATGTGATCTATGATTTTGAGGCCTGGCCCAAATGGTCCAGCGTTTGGACGGTGACAGGGCCGCGCAAAGACTATGTGATGCGGTCCGACTTCACTCGATTAGAGCGCGCCTGATCTCTCTGGCATCCATTTTCTTCGAAGAAAATGCGCAGAATTTTCCAAAATTCTGGGACCTCAAGCTCACTCCGCCGCCCGCACAACCGGATAGGTCTGCACGCCTAAACCTGGCCTCGCAAACCGCTCTCTCAGCTTCATCACTTTGGCCACCGCCTTGGTCTCTTGTACGCTCAACAGCAGTCGTGCGGGGGGATAGGCCAGCGCAATCTCCGCTGTCCCCAATCTTGGCAATGCGGCCATGATCTGCGCCCGGCCGAACCAGCCTACGCGGCGCAAGGCCTCCGGCCCGGGATAGAGTGTTTCTGTCGGCATCCCATTGGCTAAAATCACCTGATGGCGTTCGGTCAGAAGTGTCACATAGTCTACACTCTTCTTGCCTTTCAACTGCCGAATCCGCTGCACGCCCACCAGACCCTTGGCCGGGGCCAACACCTCCGCCTCTCCAAAGAGCAGCTCACATTCCAGATCGCGCAGGTAAATCCGGTGATCTGGCGACAGGATCGTGTCCTGGCTGGGCATGCCGACCCCGAACGTCCCGGCCTTCACAGAGACAGGCTTTTGCGCCCCATCCATGGTGAGATCCACCTTGCGCCGTCCCACCCATTTGATCGGCTGCGGGCCGTGGTCCAGCGTGGTCACCAAATCGCCCACGGTGAGATCCGCCACATCGCGCAGCCCCCCCGGCGTGGTGATCATGGTGCCCGGCGCGAAACAGACGAAATCCGCGAAATCGAGCTCGCCGTCATTGTCGCCCACATTGGGATCGGCCGTCTCATCATCAAACCCGTAGGTCACACTTTCCGGCATCGTGGGGTCCACGGGCAGCCCAGCGAGATCGATCAGAAACGGGGCTTGTTCGAGGATCAGATGTTCATCGCCCGCTCCAAAGCCCTGTTGAATGTCCGGCTGCACATTGGTGCGCGGCACCAAGATTTGCGCATCGGGATCACTGGGATCGCGGTCAAAAATGGTGATGAATTGGCCGTTCTGGAATTGGGTGACATTGTTGTTCACCTGCTCCACCCGGACAAAGAACGTGTCAGAGGGTGTGCCCAAGGCCTCGACGCCCTCGACCGTCACGATCCGCTCTTGATTGTTGCCCTGACCGGAGACGCTTGTATAGCGTCCGACCTGGTCGCCTCGAATGGTAAATTCAACAGTGGCCATAGCCCGAGTACCCCCTCTCGTGCGTGGAAATGAATGAATTCTGCAGTCATGTTGCGACGCAAAGCAGCAGCGCGCGTCGGTCTTTGTTGGGGCGGAAAATTGGGCTTGTCGCCCCACTCCCAAATATAGGCATGGTTAATGTTTCCTTTCCAAGGCAAATGCCAATCTTCGGAAAACATGAGCATTTTTGCGCTGAAACCCGCGCAGGTTGTGGGATGATCCCGGCAGAATCCCAATATTGTTTCGAATTTGGAAACAGCGCCCTGTTGAACGCAGGCCATTTGCCGGGCAATCTCATGGCATGATCCGACCTCTACAGCTGCGCTCGTTTTGGGCGACACTCACCTCCTTTCGCTGTCTTGTCAGTGTTGGCTTTGCCGTCGTGGCCGGACCCGTCTGGGCGTCTTGTATATGCCTCACCTGCGCGGTGAACCCTGCGTTGGAAAATTTTCGCGCGGTCAGCGAATCCATGGCACCCACTTTGCCCACTGGGGCCTGTGCCGTGATGCGCCACATCGATCCTATGGCTGAGGTCGTGGTCCAAGGTCAGGTCATCGGCCTGGAGAAGGCACCAGACGGGCCCATCTTCGTTTACCGCGTCATTGGCCTGGCCGGGGACAGGATCGCGATGCAAAACGGTCAGGTGATCCTCAACGATCGCCCCCTCCCGCAAGCGTTTATCGCCCATGACGATATCACCATGCCCGATGGCACGCCTCGCCCGCGCTGTGAAGGCACGCCCGCCCCGGGCGAGATTTGCCGTCGTTTGCGGTATCAGGAGACCCTCCCAAATGGCACGCGCTATGAGGTCTATGATATCGGGGCGTCGAGCTTGGATGAAACGCCAGCCATCACGGTGCCTGAGGGTCACGTCTTCGTCATGGGGGACCACCGCGACAATGCCAATGACAGCCGCGCGCCCGCTGACCTAGGCGGGACAGGTCCCGTTCCGATAAGCAACATCAAAGGTGTCTTCGACGGGCTTTAGCGATCAGGCCAAAACCCCATCCGCGCCAAGCCGCGTTTTGCCACCGAGATACGGATGCAGCACCTCGGGCAGCTCAACCGAGCCATCCTCTTGCTGCCCGTTTTCCAGCACCGCAATCAAGCACCGGCCCACAGCAAGCCCGGATCCGTTCAGCGTATGCAGAAACTCGGGCTTGCCCCCGCCTTCGGGACGGAACCGAGCATTCATCCGACGCGCCTGAAAATCGCCACAGACCGAGCAGCTTGAGATTTCGCGATAGGTGTTCTGCCCCGGCAGCCAGACCTCAATGTCATGGGTGCGCCGCGCGCCGAACCCCATATCGCCCACGCACAAGACCACCGTGCGATAGGCCAGGCCCAGCTTTTCCAAAATACCCTGCGCGCAACCCGTCATCCGCTCCAATTCCGCCATGGAATGATCGGGATGGGTGATCGAGACCATTTCCACCTTCTCAAACTGGTGCTGGCGCAGCATGCCGGCGGTGTCCTTGCCCGCGCTGCCCGCCTCGGAGCGGAAACACTGCGTATGCGCCACATAACGACGGGGGAGATAGCTCTCCTCCACGATCTCACCGTTGACGATATTGGTTAGCGTCACCTCGGCTGTGGGCACCAGCCACCAGCCGTTCGTGGTCTCATAGCTGTCTTCGCCAAATTTCGGCAGCTGCCCCGTGCCGTACATCATCTCCGGGCGCACCAGCACAGGCGTCCAGGTCTCCGTTAGCTCATTTTCCTCAACATGGGTATCAATCATGAACTGCGCCAGCGCCCGGTGAATGCGCACCACCCCGCCAGAGAGCACCACGAACCGTGACCCGCTCAGCTTCGCCGCTGTTTCGAAATCCATCCCGTGCTTGACGCCGTCGATCTCGAAATGCTCCACCGGATCGAACGAAAAATTGCGGGGGCTGCCCCATTTGCGGATCTCGACATTGTCGTCCTCATCCGCGCCATCCGGCACGCTTTCCAGCGGGATATTGGGCAGGGCCGACAGCATCGCGGTGAGTTTTTCATCAAGACCTTTGGCCTCGCCCTGCATGGCTGCGACCTCGGCCTTTTTCTCGGCCACGAGCGCGCGCAGCCGCTCAAATTCGGCCTCATCGCCCTTGGCCTTGGCCGCACCCACCTGTTTGGAGGCTTTGTTCTGGTCGGCCTGCGCTGTCTCGGCTTTCAGGATCGTCGCGCGTCGGGTTTCATCCACGGCCAAAATCTCAGAGGACGCACCAGAAATCCCACGCCGCGCCATAGCGGCGTCAAACTGATCAGGGTTTTCGCGGATCGCACGGATATCATGCATCTGTCTGTCCTCTTTGCCTTTGGGTTACGAGTCGTGGCTGCCTTATGCCTCACTTTCCCAATGAGGTGTAGGCCAGCCGTGGAGCCCGGGTGTCGGGCGATCGAGTTGATCAGACGCGTGGTGAAATTGCATCGGGTGATACGACCATGCGCCGCGATTGTGGGTTTCCTTGACAGGCCTCTACTAGACGGGTTTCTTGGTAAATAACTCGTTAACTGCCCAACGCTGCCGCGGATATGGCGCAGAACGCCAAACTGGCTTGGAACGAGGGGCTTCTTGGGGGGAGCATGCGTGGTCTGAAACGCAAGATCAGAAGGTTAAGCCCGCGTCATAGCGGCGGAGAGTGTCGCCATTACCTCACATTGATGCTGCGCGGCGGGCGCATGACCAAAGTGGCCGGCATCGCGGCCAGCTTTGCCCCCTCACTTGGCGCGCTCAGCACCGGGCTGGGCACGTTGATGATTGGCAGTGCTTTGTCGGTGACGGGTGCCATGGGCGGCAACTGTGTGGCAACGGGCGGCAGCACATATGTTTGTTCCGGCCCCGCTGGCCCGGGCACAGACACGACCCAAGGCAGTGCATCGGTGCCCCGTCCGATCACGTTTTCAACAACGGCTGGTTTTGGCATCGACACGGCCTCAGGCGATGCCTTCCAAATCACGCAGGCTTTTAATTTTCCGGTGCAATTCACCGACGCTTACAGTTCCTTAATCTCAGGTGCTCGCCATGGAATCTTTGCGTATGCCGCGGGGTCCACGAGCGTAACGGCATCTGGCACTGTTTCGGGCGGTACCTACGGTGTTTACACCAGACGCAGCATTGATGGGGCCAGCATAGACATCACCAACGGGTATGGCACCGCCTCCGTCACAGGTGGACAAACCGGCATCCTGGTGCGCGGCGATGGGTTCGTTTCTGTGACCGCAGACAATGCCTACGGAACGGTGCAGGACGCAATCTACGCCTATGCAGACGGCAATTATCTGACCGTGACGGCCAACGGCACAGTGACCGGAGGTCGGGACGGCATTTTCGCCAATAACGATGGCAACGGGCCAACGACGATCACCGCGTCAGGCGCACAGGTCTCTGGCGCGCGTCACGGTATTCAGGTCGACAATGCCGCCTCCGCCGGGTCGGCCACGGTCATCGCTGACACCGTGCGCAGCACAGGCACAGGTGACGCCATTTTTGTCACTCAACAGGGGTCGGGCGATGTGGTGGTCAACAGTGCCAACGCCACGGGCACCGGATCGGTGACGTCCAATTTCCGGGGTGTTTACGTTGTCAATAACGGCAGCGCGGCGGCCTCCGCGACGGTGGACACTGTCACGGCTGGGGCAGGCGACGGGATCTTTATCAACAACGATGCGGGATCCACCTCTGCGAGTGTGACCGCCTATGGCACGGTGACCGGCAGCCCCAATGCCGTCTACGTACTGAACTACGGCACGGGCGCGACGTCGATCACCGCTACAGGCGCGACTTTGACTGGCGGCACAAATGGCATCCGCGTGCTTGCGCAGAGCAGCACAACGGATCTTACCGTGACCGCGGACAACGTAACGGGGACCAGCGGTGCCGGGATCTTTGCCAATAGTCAGAGTTACGCCGGCACAACCATCACGACCACGAATGCCACGGGCACCGGCCAGGTCACTGGCGGGCAGCACGGCATTGACGCCACTCACACAGGGAATTTCAACCTGCGCCTCAACGTGGACAATGTGACGGGGGGAACAGGCCATGGTATTTTGGCCAATGGCATCGGGAACTCCGAAAACCTGTATATCGACGTCACGGGCACGGTGCAGGGCGATCTTGATGGCATAAATGCCCTCGGCTCCCTTCAGCCGTTTTCTCCAACCAGCGATGCGGTCCTGAGCATCAACGCATCTAACGCGGATGGCACGGTGCAGGTCACTGGCGGCCAAAGTGGTATTGAAGTCTACAATAGTGACAGGGGTTCGATCTCGGTCACAGCAGACAATGTCACTGGCACTGCCCGCAATGGGATTTATGCCTTGAACTCGTTCACCAGCAGGGATTTGTCGATCAGGACCTATGGCACGGTCACCGGCGGATTGGTTGGGATAGATGCGCGCAATAATTTAAATTACTCGAGCACCGTTAATGCGAGCAATGCAGATGGCACTGGTCAGGTCACAGGTGGCGTTTTCGGCATCAGTTTGGTTGGCGCCTATGGCAATATCACAGCTGACAATGTGACGGGGATCGCCAATCACGGCATTGTTGCACTGAACCAGGCGGGCCATCTTAGCGTGTCAACCTCCGGTCTGGTGCAGGGTGGTGCCAACGGGATCAATGTCTCAAATAACGGCACGCAGGACCTGACCGTAACGGCAACAAATGCCGACGGCACCGCCCAAGTCACGGGCGGACAAAGCGGAATTTCCGCCGACAATAACAATGGCGGCGCGTTGACCATTTCCGCCAACAACGTCACCGGCACCGCCGCCGATGGGATCTATGCAAACAATGACGTGAACGGCACATCTGTATCGGTCACCACAACAGGGATCGTCACAGGCGGAGACAACGGGATTGAGGTCCAGAACGCCGGGGCAGGTGCGGTGACGATCAATGCCTCGAACGCTAGCGGCACAGGCCAGGTCACGGGCGGACAGGACGGCATTTTGGGCCAGAACCTGAATGGTGGGTTGTCCATCGCGGTGGACAATGTCACCGGCACAGCTTTAAACGGAATTCAAGCGATCAGCGTGTCTTCCTCGACCCCCGCAGACCAGATCGTGACCGCACGTGGCACGGTCCAAGGGTTCAGCGCCGGGATCCGCGCGTCGCATCGCAGCGCGGGCAACCAAACGATCAATGCTTACAACACTGAGGGAACGGCCTTAGTCACGAGCAACTCCTCGGGCATCAGAGCGAGCAATTACGACGGCGGCGCGCTGACCATCAACGCGAACAATGTCACAGGAACCACCCGCTATGGTATTTTCGCCCGCAGTGGCTCTAGCACGCCAGCCGCTCTGACCGGGCCTGTCACAATCACGGCCACGGGCGCTGTGACAGGCGGCATCGCAGGCATTGATGTCCGGTCGTATTCTCAGGCCGACCTGACCGTGGATGTCACCAATGCTGCAGGTACGGCCCAGGTCACCGGTGGCCAGTACGGGATCAAGGCGAGGAAAACAGGTGGCGGCAATCTCACGATCTCAGTTGACAACGTCACGGACACATCGGGGTACGGCATCTCTGCCAATAATTACACCTCTGGCCAGAATGTGGATGTCACCGTCTATGGCACTGTGACCGCCGGCGCAGATGCTGTTCGGGCCTTCAACTACGGCATGGGCACCACTGCGATCACCGCAACGGGGGCGACGGTGACCGGTGGCGCGAATGGCATCCGCGTCACCTCGGGGGCTGACACCACGGGTTTGTCCATTACGGGCGACAACGTGACAGGCACGAACGGCACCGGGATTTTCGCGGTCGCCGACAATTCAGGCACCACAAGCATCGACACCAGCAATGCAAGTGGCACCGGATCGGTAACCGGTGGCAAGGACGGGATCGTCGTGATTGGCGGGAGTTCGACCAATGTCATCACCGTTGACGGTGTCACTGGCACCAGCGGCGATGGGATCCGCCTGACCAGTGCGAGCAACCTGACGCTCACTGCCAATGGCCTCGTGCAAGGCGGGCAAGATGGGATCGACATCCAAGGGATCACCTACGGCACTGTCACGGTCAATGCGGCCTCGGTCCAGGGGGGTATTTATGGGATCAACCTTGATCTTTCAGGCCCCTCAGACGTGGTTGTCGACACGACCAATGCCACTGGGACGGGTCTCGTCACGGGCGGCACCACCGGCATTCGCGTGGTCAAAGCTTTCTCGACGTCCGGGGCTGCGGACGGCACCATCACGATCACCACAGATGATGTCTCAGGCGGCATTCTGGCCAGCAACGACGCAAATGGACTTGACGTATCTGTCACGGCGCAAGGCGAGGTCACGGGCGGCATTCTGGCCCGCAGCCTTGGCATGGACGGCGCGGTGTCTGTCACGGCCAGCGATCGGGTCACCGGCGGGATCGAGGCGACGGATGCGGGCCTGAGCGATCTCACGGTCAACGCCACGAACGCCACAGGCACGGCCTATGTCGAGGGCGGCATCCGGGCCTTTAACGCGGGCGGTGCAACGACTGTATCGGCTGACAATGTCTCTGCCGCCGGCATCCGCGCGCTCGATGTGGCCAACACCAACGGCACAGGCACGTCCACCGCGCTGACCATCAATTTGAACGGCACGATCGACGGCGGCACTGTCGTCTACGCTGACAATGCAGGCAGCGGCGATCTGACGATCAATGCAGGCTCTGCCACGCTGACAGGCACTGCGGACGGGATCTACACGCGCAACAGCATTGGGGGCGACCTGCGGATCACGGCAAACTCGGTCAACACGACCGGTGGCACGGGGATCACGGCGCAAAACACCAGCATGGGCAGTGTCATCATTGATGCCACCAATGCCGCAGGCACAGGCCAAGTGACGGGCGCGGTCTCGGGTATCACCGTTGATAACAATAATGGCGGCGCTGTCACCATCACGGCCAACCATGTCACCGGCACGGCGGTGGATGGGATCTACGTCAGCAATGATACTGCGGGCGGGGCTGTGTCGGTCACCACCACGGGCACGGTCATGGGCGGTGACGAAGGGATAGAAGTACAAAACGAAGGCATGGGCGGGGTCACTGTCAACGCGACCAACGCGTCTGGTACAGGTCAGGTCACGTCCACGAATAGCGGCATCCGCGTCGAAAATGAAAACGGCGGCGCGGTGAGCATAACGGCCGACAACGTAACGTCGGGCGCTGTGGGCAACGGTATTTTTGCGGATAATGATGAAAACGGCACCAGCACATCCATCAGAACCTATGGAACGATCTACGCAGGCAACTTCGGCATCCGCGCGTTTACGCAGGGCACAGGCGATCTGACGATCGACACCTCGAATGCGACCGCCCCCACGAGCGTAACAGGCGGTCGATCGGGCGTATCCGCCGAGAACCTCAGGGGCGGCGCGCTGACGATCACAACGGACAACGTCTATGGCGGCTCCACCTCGGGCATTTCTGCAGACAACACAGCGGGCACGACCACGCTGACCATCAATGCGCGCGGCACGACCCAGAGCGACCGTTTCGGCATCAGAGCGGGCAACCAAGGCAGTGGAGACGTCACTGTTAACGCCTACAACGCAGCCGGGACAGCCTTGGTCCTTGGGGAGTATCAGGGCATCTCTGCCGGAAACCGCAATGGAGGCGCGGTCATCGTCACCACCAATGCTGTAACGGGAACGACTTCCAAAGGCATAGGTGCTTACAACGACGCCTCCGGTACGTCGGTTTCCATCACCGCCTTGGGCTCGGTCAGCGGTGGGGCCGACGGGATTGACGTCTTAAACAACGGCACGGAGGGCATCACCATCGATGCCACCAATGCCGCAGGCAACAATCAGGTAACCGGCGGGACCTATGGAATTTTCGCTGACAACAACAATGGCGGCGATATCTCCATCACGGCCAACAACGTCACCGGCACCACCGCCGATGGGATCAATGCCAATAACGACCTCTTCGGCGGATCCCTCAGCGTGTCCGCGACCGGCACAGTGATCGGCGGCGAGGATGGCATTGAGGCGGTCAATACCGGCTCGGGCAGCGTGACCGTGACGGCCTCCAACGCGGATGGCACGGCCCAAGTCACTGGCGGGAACCGGGGCATCGCTGCCACAAGTCGGTCTGGCGATATGACCGTCACCGCAAACACTGTGACCGGCAATAACGGTCAGGGCATTCGCGCCTACAGTTACCTTGGCGGCGCGGTATCCGTCACGGCCAATGGAAATATCACCGGCACGACGCAGGGGATTGAAGCCGTCTCCAGGAGCTTCACCGGAGGTGTAACCGTCGACGCCACCAACGCGACCGGGACCAATCAGGTGACAGGCGGGGTGAGTGGTATTGTGGCGGATGCCGACATCGGTGGTGCGGTTTCGGTTGCAGCAAACAACGTGACGGGCACAGCGCAATACGGGATCAGGGCCCGCACCCAAGGTGGGGATGTGACTGTATCAAGCACAGGCACGGTCATCGGCGGCACCATCGGTGTCTACGCCGTGAAAAGCGCCGGCGCCAGCAACAGTGGGACGCTGACCGTGGATGCCTCCAACGCCGACGGAACAGGCCAGGTTATGGGCGGCACAACCGGGATCTTTGCGCGAAACATGGGCGGCAGTACGATTGTCATCGCGGACAACGTCACCGGCACGTCGCAATTCGGAATTAGCGCGGATGCCACAGACTTGACGACCTCACAGGACCTGACTGTCACCGCACGGGGGGTCGTTCAGGGCGGTTCTATCGGCATCCGATCAACGCTTTACAGTGCGGGCAACCATACGATCAATGCCTACAATGCGGCCGGCACGGCCTCGGTCACGGGCGGAATTGGGATTTCAGCGACAAGCCGCTCTTCTACAGGTGCGCTGACCATCACCACAAACGCCGTGACCGGCACCAATCTCGCTGGCATATTCGTGGACGATAGAACCATATCTGGATCGACAACGATCAATGCCTCTGGCCCGGTTAGTGGTTTCAGAGATGGCATCAATATCAATTCCATCAGCAGGGGTGACGTGAGTGTAGATGCCACGAACATGGCCGGCACCAACACTGTCACCGGCGGGCAGTACGGGATCTTCGTGAGCTCGTCAAATGGCGGGACGCTCGCCATCCGCGCCAACAACGTCGAAG
>JBCCDT010000075.1:0-20702 GCA_039030635.1 Pseudomonadota bacterium | reverse complement strand
GTGTCATCGAGCGCGCCACCACGGTAATAGGACCGGCTGAAGACAGCCGTCTGGCTTTCGAATTGCAGCTTCTCATCGAGAAGCGCGGTCGGTCCGCCGCCCAGCACTTCGGACAGCATCGTCAGGGCCGCGGCCTTTTCCTGCGCGCCGCTGTCACGTTCGGGCGCAATGTAGGAGCGCGCGACGTAAGGTTGACCGACGCGAGGGTCCTCCAGCACCAAACGACGCTCTGCCAGTTGCGGCGGCTCGGACGGGCGCGCACGGGCGTCAATTTCTGGGTTGGCGGGGATCACGCCGTAATGCTTTTCCGCCAGCACGCGGACCTCATCAGGGGTCACATCGCCAGCCACGACGAGCACGGCATTGTTGGGCGCGTAATGTTCATCATAAAAGGCCTGCGCATCTTCGAGATCGAGATCGACGATTTCGTGCATCCAGCCGATGATCGGCACGCCGTAGCGGTGGTTGAGGAATTGCGAGGCGCTCATCTGTTCGCCAAAAAGGCTGCCGGGGTCATTTTCCGTGCGTTGATTGCGCTCTTCGATCACCACGTCGCGTTCGGTGCGTACCTCATCGGGGTTGAGGACGAGATTGACCATGCGGTCAGCTTCCATCTGCATCATCAGATCGAGGCGATCAGCCGCCACACGCTGAAAATAGGCGGTGTAGTCATAGCTGGTGAACGCGTTGTCCCGCCCGCCGTTTTTGGCCACGACAGACGAAAACTCCCCCGAGGCGAGGTTTTCGGTCTCTTTGAACATCAGGTGCTCAAGGAAATGCGCGATGCCGGAGACGCCGGCCTCTTCATCCGCAGACCCGGCACGGTACCACACCATGTGCACAACGGCAGGCGCGCGGTTATCTTCGATCACGACCACATCCATGCCGTTGTCGAGCGAGAAAGACGTGACCTGATCATCGGCCAGAGCGGGCGTGAGAGACGCCGCCGTGATGGCCAGAGCGGCCAGGACATTACGCATAAATCGCCTCCGAAACCCATTGCGCGAAAACATGACGAAGAGATACGGCGCGCGAGGCGCAATTCAAGAAGTCTGACTTGCTTGTGATGATTTTACGCAGGCCTGCAACGCCGCTATTCAGCGTCCGGCGGGGCGGTTGGGGTCACGATACCAGAGCGGCGCAGGCGATCCTGCTCTTGCTGAGCATCCAGCCATTGCCGTTTATAGGCCTCTGTGTAGTCGTCCCTCGGCCCGATGCGCAGGATGTTGCGGCGGCCATACGCCTTGCGCACGGCCTCATCTTCCGTGCGCAGGGTTGCGCGAATATTGCCTTGGGTGCCAAACCGACCGGCATGATTGATCAACCCGCCATCCGCGGGCGCGACACCTGCGTTGCGACGGTTGGGATTGCCACCCAGGGCCGCGATGCTGTCAGCGCGCGGATCTTGATCAGTGAGGTTGGACTGACCCGGGGTGGGCGGGGGCAGATCCGAATAGCTGCCCGGTTCCTGCAACGGCAGGCCGGGGGCAATGGAAAACTCATCCGGCCCGTCATTGGGGTTTTTCAATCGGGTCAGCGTGATATCCCGATCCCCGCGCGAACACGCGGCGACGGCAATGATCAGACCGAGCAAAATGATCAAACGCGACAGGCGCATCTCAAATCTCCCACCAAGGATCATTCATTTTTAAAGCATCGCGCCGGAAAGGTCACGCCGCCTTTTTATCCTCAGTAAAAATGATCAGGCCGACAGCGCCCAGAAATACGGCGATGTCGGCCACGTTGAAGGAAAACGGGTTGTTGATACCGCAGCAAGACATATTCAGAAAGTCCGCAACGCCACCATAGATCAGGCGATCAATCACATTGCCCAGCGCGCCACCGATCAGTAGCCCGGCGGCGATATTTTGCCACCGCCCGCCCGGTTCGCGCGTCACCCAGTAGAGGACGACCACACAGATGATCAGAGCAAGTGCGATGAGGATCCAGCGAGTCGACGAATTGTCACCCGAGAAGAGCCCGAAATTGATGCCGTAATTCCACGCCATGCGCAGGTTGAGGAACGGCGGCAAAACATCGATCGAGCGCACCTTATCGAGGTTGAGCATGTGCACGACATAGTATTTGGACAGCTGATCGAGCACAAACACCGTGAAGCCTGTCCAAAAGATCGTGCGCATGGTCTGCCTCTTGCCTCTTTGGGCGTGTTAGTGCCGGAAATGGCGCATGCCGGTCAAGACCATGGCGAGGCCCGCGTCATCAGCGGCTTTGATCACCTCATCATCGCGCATGGAGCCGCCGGGCTGAATGACGGCGCTGGCGCCTGCCTCGGCCGCCGTCAGAAGACCATCGGCAAAGGGGAAAAACGCGTCGGAGGCCACGACACTGCCTTGGGTGAGCGGGGTGTCGAGGCCGAGCGTGTCGGCCATATCCTCAGCCTTGCGGGCGGCAATTCGGCAGGAATCGACCCTGCTCATCTGGCCCGCACCCACGCCCACGGTGGCGCCGTCTTTGACATAGACGATGGCGTTCGATTTGACATGTTTGGCAACGCTCCAGGCAAAGAGCATATCTGACATTTCCTGATCAGAGGGCGCGCGTTTGGTGACAACTTTGAGCGCGTCTGCGTCCAGGCGACCACTGTCCTTGTCCTGCACCAGATAGCCCCCGGCGACTTGTTTGAGCATGCGACCGGGCTCCGCCGGGTCGGCCAGACCATCGGTGGTCAGCAATCGCAGATTCTTTTTGGCGGCAAAGACGGCGCGGGCGGCGTCATCCGCACCCGGCGCGATGACCACTTCGGTGAAGATCTTGGCAATCTCCTCGGCGGTCGGGCCATCCAGGGGATGATTGAGCGCGATGATCCCGCCGAACGCCGAGGTGCGGTCACAGTCAAAGGCGCGCATATAAGCCTGTTGCAGGGTCTCCCCCCGCGCGACACCGCAGGGGTTGGCATGTTTGATGATGGCGCAGGCGGGGCCATCTTCGGGGGCGAACTCACTGACCAGTTCAAAGGCGGCATCGGTATCGTTGATGTTGTTGTAGCTCAGGTCCTTGCCCTGATGCTGCGTGGCTGTGGCGACGCCGGGGCGTGCGCTGCCATCGGTGTAGAACGCCGCCGCCTGATGGGGGTTTTCGCCGTAGCGCAAGCTTTGCGCCAAGTGCCCGGCCACGGCGCGACGGCGCGGTGTCGCCTCGCCCAGTGCATCGGCCATCCAAGTGCTGACAGCGGCGTCATAGGCGGCTGTCCGGGCATAGGCGGTCTGTGCCAGGCGCTGACGGAACGCATAAGTGGTTTGGCCGTTATGAGAGTCTAATTCGGCCAAAAGCGCATCGTAATCCGCCACATCCACCACGACGTTGACGAAGGCATGGTTCTTGGCCGCCGCGCGGATCATCGCCGGGCCGCCGATGTCGATATTTTCAACGCAGGTGTCATAATCGGCACCCTTCGCGACGGTTTCCTCAAAGGGGTAGAGGTTGACCACCAGCAGGTCGATCGGGCCGATGCCATGGGCCTCCATCGCCGCCTTGTGATCGGCATTGTCGCGCAAGGCCAAAAGCCCGCCATGGACCATCGGGTGCAGGGTTTTGACCCGGCCATCCATCATTTCGGGAAAGCCTGTGACCTCGGCCACATCGCGCACCGTCAGCCCCGCATCGCGCAGGGTTTTGGCGCTGCCACCAGTGGACAGCAGTTCGACCCCGCGATCCGCCAGGGCGCGCCCCAGCTCCACCAATCCGGTCTTGTCAGACACAGACAAAAGCGCGCGAGACAGAGGGGCGAGATCGGGATGCGACATGGGGCATTGGTCCTTTGGCTAATCGCCAGCCTTGAACCACACCTTGGCCGCAAACGCACGCGGGTTTTTCCAGCAGATGCGAGACTGCCCGAAGGGCGGACGAGCGGCCTTAAAACTCCACCGGGTCGAGGCCGGTTTGCGCCAGATCGCGAATGCCCACCGGCACGTCCTGCGGCTTGGACATCGACCAACGCAGCCGGGTGGCGTATTCCTGCGCCCGGGCCTGGAGCACCACCTGTTTGGAGGCGCGCGGTTTCAGCCGGGTTTTTTCCAAGAACACGCTCGGCTCCACGATGATGTCTGCGCTTTCGGTCCGCAGAAGCCAGATCTCCCCACTCATCAGCGCGAGCGAGACGGCGTTGCCGCCCATATCAATCGAAACGTCCACATCAGGGTGCAGGTGAAAGCGGATTTCATAGGGCAGCCCCTCAAGCGCGGTTTTGTCCAAAGAGGCGTCAAACTTCTCTTTATCAGTGTCTGATATGGCCAAAAGCATGTCTTCCCCCGCAAGCACACGCCCATCAAAGCTCAGCTCCAACTGACGCACATGGGTGAGGCCATAATCGGCGACATACCCGTCATGCCCGGCCTCAAACCGATGACCATCGGGGGCTTGGCTGACCTCAATGGGGACGTTGGTCGGGCCGTTGATCAGGTATTCGTGATTGTCGCTGTCCTGATCAAGCTGCGCGCTGGATTGGTCATTGAGCGTAAGGGTGGAGTGCGACGGCGTGGACCGGCCGGCCCGCCGCCAATCTATGCCGAAATTGGCCCCTGACCCACAATTGACGATGATCGGGCGGCGGCCCGAGGTCATTTCAAACGCCAAGGTGGACGCATGGGCATCCCCTGAGGCGCGGCGCGCCGGCGGCGGAGCGGCATCAACAATCACAGAGGTACGCCCGGCGCTCAGACGCGAAAACCCCATGGACAGGCCATCGGGTTTGCGGGTTTTGACTCCGCTGTTGGCCAGCGCGTGATCAAGGCGCCCCTCAAGACCGCGACCACCGCCGTGAAACCGCGCCAGCCCCCCATCGGAATGGCGCAAGGTGCGCAAGGTGGGCGCGATGCGTTTGATCGCGTGCCAATGGGCATCGCTGACTTGTTGGCCCGCCTGCCCCATCACCACCGAGGCCCAGGTCAGCAGGGTGAACACCTCCAACAGCTCTTCGGGGTTGCGCGTGGGCAGGCCGCCTTGGTCGTCAATCTGCTCTCGGCATTCCCGATCCAGCCCAGCAATGGCAGGCCCAAAGTGATCCTCCATACCTTCGAGGGACACGCTTGCATAGATCAGCCCGGTGAGCGCCTCAAACCGCGGCAAACCGGGTGCGGATGCCTTCCATCTGCGACCCAGAAAGATCGTCTGCATGGCGAGTGAGCGATGAAACGCGTGAGAGGCGTCCGCCTCTTGCCCGCTTAAGAGAAACAGCGCGTGTGAAATCCAGCGGATCAGCCTGCGCCCCGTCAGGTCAGGTGTCCACCCAGGGCCCTGCCCATTGCCAAAGCGATCAATCCACGCCCACAGCCATTGCTGCGCCGCCAAGCGGTCCGGGGCATCACCGGCGGCAACACTGTCATCCAGCCAGCCAAACCCGTGCAGCGCCTCCGCAAAGGCGTGTTCAGGCGTCGGCAGATCCCACATGGAGGTGTCGGGCCGTTGTAGCAGATGCCCGGCAAACAGAAAATTCCCGGCGGTGAGCTGTTTCCCCCGAGCAAAGCTGCCAATGCTGCGCGGTTCCGGCTGCGCCATAAAGGCGGTGGACGGTCGGCCCATCGCCGCGCGTCGCGCCGCAAGCGTATTCATCATCTGCGTCCATCGCGCAGAGAGATCCTTGGGAAGTGCCATACTGTGCCTCGTCACGCTCTTTTCGGCGTTCGTTGGCGCAAGTATAGCCTGAGCCGCCCGCCAAGTCATCAAACAACGCGCTTTTGCGCCCCGTCCACGCGCAGTAGCGGCGAAAATCAGCTAACGATGTCAGGTTTTTGGCGTCAGACGTTGATCAATGCGATCAGGATCAGCGCCAAAATCGCGCCGACGGCCCCGTAACCGGACCATTTGATAAAGCCCTCAAAGGTCTTTTCCTGAACGCTGATGTCCATTTTGCCATGCTCGTGATCGGCCATGCTGGAACTCCTAGTGTCTCGCCCGCATAGAGATACGGTATCTGCAACGACGTGTCACGCCCGGAATACCGCCTGCCCCGTTATGTCGCGGCCTGTTCCAGATCCCGCGCCAGACGGAAACCGATGCGGTTGGGCTCTGCACCTTGGGTCATCTTGGGCAGGGCACGGAGCATGACGGACAATTGGCTCACATGCTGGATCAGTTGCGTTTTCGCGCCCACGCCATCAGTGCCATAAAATGTCACGATATCGGGGTCGAAATAGCCCATGCCCTCAATCCGGATCACACCGGAATTGTCGCCAGTGAAGCCCATCGCGATCTCATGTTCATTATCCAGCATCTTTTCAAAGTTCTGGATGTAGAGGATGAGCCGCTCATAGGCCCATTGCGCCTCGCTCTTTTCCTCAACCGGGGAAAGAGCAACCCCTTCGGTCACGTTGCGGCCACCCTGACAGGCCGCTTCATCGGCATGCACTTCGTGACAGCGCGGCATCGCATCATTTTCTGCGGCCTCAGCGGCGGTTCTGATCTCATCTTCCACGGGTTACCCTCCCATACGCCAAAGCCACGCACCATCGTCGCGCCTTGTGCGCGTCACCTCACCAGCTTGGTGCAGATGGTTGAGATGCGCAACCGCCTCCACCAGCGCCAAGCCGTACACACCTCCATCAATTTTGCGTTTGAAGAGCGGCGGGAAGCATTCGGCGGCGGTGCGCGGCTCAGAGAGATGCGTGCGCAGACGATCCAGCGCGCCGTGGTGATTGTCGATCAATTGGCGCATGCGGATGGGCAGGCCGGAAAAGACACGTTTATGCCCGCTCAGCACAAGGTGATCCGGGCGCGCCAGCTCCGCCAGCCGCGCGCAAGCCTCAAGCCAGTCGCCCACCGGATCGGCCTCAGGCTCGGTTGGATAGACGCCCAGATTGGGGCTGATCGAGGAAATGATCTGATCCCCCGCGATCACCAGATTGTCTGACCGGCTCCAGAGCGTGAGGTGCTCAGGCGCGTGACCATCGCCGATATGCACGTCCCACTCGCGGCCCCCGGCGGTGATCACGTCGCCCTGTTTCACGCGGGTATAGCCCACCGGGATCGGGTAACAGGTGTCGACAAAATTGTAGGGCCGCATCTTCATCCGGGCGTCGAACACGTCCTGATCCATCCCTGCCGCGCGCATGAATGCCTCGGCCTGCTTGGTGGGCTTTTCCTCCACATCGAGGATCAGCATCCGGGCCATCAGCCAGGATGTCCGCGTGGCGACCAGCTCCGCCTCAAACCGCTCCATCAACCAACCGGCCATGCCGATGTGATCGGGGTGGTGGTGGGTCAGGATGACACGCGAGACCGGGCGGCCTTGCAGCGGGCCCTTGAGCACCTCCTCCCACAGCGCGACGCTGCGTTTGGAATGGATGCCCGTGTCGACGATGGTCCAGCTGTCGCCGTCATCGAGGGCGTAGATATTCACGTGATCCAGCGCCATAGGTAGGGGCAGGCGGATCCAGAGCACGCCCTCGGCCACCTCGATCGCGTGACCGTCAGCGGGCGGATCCTCCCACGGGTAGTGCAGATACGTGTTCGCCAGGTCGGTCATGGGTTTTTGGTCCGTCATACGGCCTCCTTGACCGACGCGGAGGCGCTTGGCAAGCAGAGCGACGGCGAGTAGGTCTAGCCCAAACCTAATGGGCGCACGCCGCCACGCAACTGTCACGCGACGTCATGAGATGACACTGAAAACGCAAATTCTAAAGGATGACACGGCGGGGATTGCCACGGCGGTCGGTCTTTTGCACGCGGGCGGTCTGGTCGCTTTGCCGACGGAAACGGTCTATGGGTTGGGCGCGAACGCCGGCGATGACCGGGCCGTGGCGCGGATTTTTGAGGCCAAAGGGCGGCCGCGCTTCAACCCGCTGATCGTGCATGTGGCAAGTATTGAGGCCGCGCGGCGCTACGTCGAGTGGTCCGATACTGCCGATCGATTGGCCGCCGCCTTTTGGCCCGGACCTTTGACAATGGTGCTGCCCCTCAAACCCGGGTCCGGCCTCTCACCCTTGGTGACGGCAGAGCTGCCAACGCTGGCCATTCGCATGCCCGCCCATCCGCTGGCGCAGACCCTGCTCACCGCATTTGACGGCCCCATCGCCGCCCCGTCGGCCAACCCATCAGGTCGGATCAGCCCCACCACGGCGGCGCATGTGCTGGCGGGTCTGGATGGTCGGATTGAGGCCATTCTTGATGGGGGCGCTTGTGATGTGGGGCTCGAATCCACGATCATCGGCTTGAACGGGTTGCCGCGCCTTCTGCGCCCCGGGGGCCTGCCACATACAGCGCTTGAAGCCGCGCTTGGTGAACCCTTGTCGCGGCACACAGACAGTGACCCGCTCAACGCGCCGGGCCAGATGGCCTCGCATTATGCCCCTGCTGCCCGCGTTCGCCTCAACGTCACGCAAGCGGGTCCGGGCGAAGTGCTTTTGGGCTTTGGGGATATTGCGGGCGATCTGTCGCTATCCCGCGCGGGCGATTTGATTGAGGCCGCCGCCAATCTCTTCGGCCATCTGCATGCGTTGGACGAAAAAGGCGCGCCCATCGCGGTCGCGCCTATCCCTGAAACCGGGCTTGGCCTTGCGATCAATGACCGCCTCCGCCGTGCCGCCGCCCCACGCTAGGGCGGCCCCCGGTTTCATCTTTCCAAAAATACTCCCGCCGGAGGCAGAAATCCCTGGCGCGTCACTGACAGCGCTTTTCAGCCTCATCCAGCGCTGCTGTGAAGCCCAGCAAAGAGAAGGTGTCCTTGGTGCTGGTCCCGCGCGAGGATTGCGCGGTCAGCACGGCATCCGATCCGCGCTTCATCGCTGTGATGATCTTGGCGTCATCCGCGGTGCTCGCCGGCCAGGCCCATTCCCCTTCGGTGAAAAGCTCAAAACTCGTGTCACCGATATCCAGCGTCACCGTTGAGCCACCCGCGAACGGGTAGCCGCCGGTGAATGTCACCTGACCTGTCACATTCTGATCCGGGCGATAGAAGGTCATCAAAAGGATGTCCCCCCGGCGCACGGCCACCACGCGACCGTCTTTGGTGTTCACGGTCTCCGTCGGCGCGGAGACGGCCCAGCATTCGCGCGGGTCCTGATCTTCAAACACGCTCCAGGCGGTTTTGGCCGCGACCTGATTGGTGCTTTCTGCTTGTTCCTGTGCGTTGGCCATTCCGGTCACGGCCAAAGCCCCGCCCGCCAGCGCCATCATCACTTTATGCGTCATCGGTGAACCCATGTTACAGCCTCCACGCTGTTCTTACCTCAATATACGCTGCCGCCTTTTTAAACTTCTCGTGGCAGGTCGGCAAATTCCCTCGACTCTGTAACAGTAGCCTGAAACAAACCGAAGGCGAAAGCCAGTATGCGCGAAAAAAACGATGCAGAACAAGGGGGGATAATGGTCGCAGGGGTGCCTTTGGTCGATGTTTGGCGCGGCGACATGGTGGAAAGCCAGCACCTGGGCCATGCCGTCATCTGTGATGGAACCGGCCAGATTGTAGAGGCTTGGGGCGACCCCGGGCTTGTGATCTACCCGCGTAGCTCGGCCAAGATGATCCAGGCGCTGCCTCTTATTGAAAGCGGTGCCGCCGATGCGGTGGGCCTCAGAACCGAGCAACTGGCGCTGGCTTGCGCCTCTCATATCGGGGCCGCGCTGCACACGGATGCTGTGACCGCGTGGCTCAACGATCTGGGGCTAAAGGATGATGATTTCCGCTGCGGTGGGCACATGCCCGAGGATGAAACCGCCCATCACGGGTTGGTGCGCGCGGGCCAGTGCCCGTGTCAGGTGCACAACAATTGTTCCGGCAAACATGCGGGTTTTCTGACCCTGTCACAGCATATGCGCGCGGGCGCTGATTATGTTGAACCCGACCACCCGGTGCAGCTTGCTTGTCGCGCGGCGTTTGAAGAGGTGACGGGTGAGGCCAGCCCCGGATTTGGCATTGATGGCTGCTCTGCCCCGAATTTTGCCACGCGGTTGCAGGCGATGGCGGCTGCGATGGCGCGGTTTGCCTGTGCCTCCGAGAATGACGCGCGGGGCCGGGCGATGATGCGTCTTTGGCAAGCGATGGTCACCCATCCCGCCCATGTGGCGGGGGAGGGTAAGGCCTGTACTGAGCTCATGCGCGCCTGTTCTGAGCCTGTGGCGATCAAGACCGGGGCGGAAGGGTTCTACATCGGTATTCTGCCGCAACGAGGGCTTGGGATCGCGCTTAAGATCGCGGATGGGGCGACGCGGGCGTCTGAATGCGTGATCGCCGCCCTTTTGGTGCGGTTGGGCGTATTGGATGGCGCACATCCCATGGCGCAGCGCTTCGTGAACCCGCCGATTCTCAACCGGCGGGGCATTGTCACGGGCCATATCCAACCGAATCCCGGCTTCATCTGAGCCCTGCGCGGTCTTTCGCTTGCAGGGCTCTGGGTCCATTTCTCCTCCATTTCCCGCCGATCCGGGGCCCCGCCCTCCGCAGCATTCTGCCGGTTGGGCATCGCCCGTTTTTGACCGGCTGTTTCCCGCAGAGAGAGAGCGGCGATTTCGGCCTCTTCCTGCGGGAAAATCCCGGATCAGCGCCGAGGTCACGACAAACCGATCACGACTGCCCATGTTGAATGCCGAGGAACGTGCTTCCTCACAACACTCAGGAAACAGGAGATCAAAATGATGACCTTTCTGAAAATCACAGGCCTCACGACCATCCTCTTGGTACCGACCGCTCTTATGGCGGCGGAAACGGCACTTGATGCCGATGGCGATGGGGCGGTCACCATGACCGAGTTCAACGAGGCGATGCCCGATTCCGGCGCATCCGTCTTTGCCGAGATTGACGCAGACGCCAATGGCGTGCTTGACGCCGCCGAAGTGGCCGAAGCGATCAATGTCGGACTGTTGCCCGCCACGTCGTCAGAGGGTTGACGGCGTAAAGGCAATACCCGGGGCGCGCGTGCGTTCCCGTTGGTTTGAGATGCGGGCCGGGCAGGTGTTTTCAGGACACCCCCAACAGCCCAGGCAGTACCTGCCCGGTTCGTTCAAACCAACACCACTTTGTCGTTTGCCCGCGATCCAGCACGCGCGCCCCGGCGTTACCCTTGTGTCTTGAAAAGGGTTTCGCCAATCTCGGGGCGCATCAATTCACTGAGCAGTTTGTCCCCATGTCCAGCCTCCGCTGCGGCATGGAAAAAGGCATGAATCGCCTGGTTTAGAGCCGTATTTCGACCCAAAGAGCCGTTCATCTCAGAGATATAGCCCATATCCTTGAGCGCGTTTTCAACGGAGAAGACATAGCCTTCATAATCGCCATCCTTGGCATTGCCGATGATGCGGCGAAAGACACCTGAATCGGCGGACCCCCGGATCACCACATCATAGAGCTTACCCCAATCGCTATCCGTCAGACGGGCCACGTGAAACGCCTCACAGACCACGGCGGCAATCCCCATGACCATGAAGTTGTTCACAAACTTCGCCGCAGCACCGCTTCCCACCGGGCCGAAATGCTGCACGGAGGCGCAAAAGAGGTTGAGGATCGGTTCAATACGCTGAAACACATCATCCTCTGCGCCGACCAAAGCGCCAAGCTCACCGTTTTCAGCTTGGGTTTTACCGCCGGTCAGGGGGGCCTCAGAGAAAAGCACACCGCGCGACCCAAGCGTTTTGGCCAATGTTAGGGTCGATTCCCGCGAGGATGTGCCTGTGTCGATCAGGATTTTGCCCGGTCCGAGCGCCTCGCCCATTTTTGTGATCACATCTTCCACCACATGCGAATTTGGCAGGCAGAGGATTATCACATCGCAGGTCGCGGCCAGGTGTTTCGGGCTTTGCGCCTCTTCCGCGCCCTGGGCCACCAGCGCATCCACCGGCGCGCGGTTGCGGTTTCCAAGCACGGTGACTTGCCCGTGTTTGACGAGGATGTTCTCCGCTATCCCCTGCCCCATAGCGCCCAGGCCGATGAACCCAATGCGATCCATCAGATGGTCCAACCGCCATCGACCACGAAGAACTGACCCGTGGCGATTTTGGATTCGTCGGACGCCAAATAGACCACAATGGGCGCGATATCCTCTGCCGTGGCCATTTCGCGGGTGGGTTGGCGATCGAGCAGTGTCTCATACGCCGCATCGTAGTCCCCGCTTGCCGCCATGCGCGCCTTGAGCGACGGCGTAAGCACCGTGCCCGGGCAAATGGCGTTGCAGCGGATCTTGTCGGTCACATAGTCGGCTGCAATGGATTTGGTCAGACCCATGACCGCGCCTTTGGACGCCCCATAGACACAGCGGTTGGCCGCGCCCGTGATCGAGGACACGACTGAGGCCACATTGATGATCGACCCGCCGCCACTCTCGATCATACCGGGCAGGAACGCCTCTATCATACGGGCGGTGCCACGGACATTGAGGGAGAAGGTCTTATCCCACGCCGCGTCATCAGCGGCGAGAAGCGTGCCATCATGGACAAATCCGGCGCAGTTGAAGAGGACATCCGGCGTAGGGACAGTGGAGGCAAACGCCGTAATGCCGCCCGCATCCGTCACGTCGAGCTTGGAACAGATCAGGTTGTCGGACACCGCGCTCAAACTCTCCAACGCCGCCTCGTCAATGTCGGTGGCATAGACGGTGGCCCCCTCTCGCGCCATGGCGATGGCCGACGCCCGCCCAATGCCCGCCCCGGCGGCGGTCGCAACCACGGTTTTTCCCTCAAGCCTCATGCGCATTCTCCCTTTTGGCAGACGTTCGCGCCGTGGTGACGCGAAATCAAGCCTTGTGATTGGCGGGCAAGAGGACCAAGTTGGATACTGTTCTCAGGGCGGGGTGAAATTCCCCACCGGCGGTGACAGGTCTTGTGCCTGAAGCCCGCGAGCGCCTCGGGGTCATCGCGACCCCTTGGGACAGCAGACCCGGTGCAATTCCGGGGCCGACGGTGACAGTCCGGATGGAAGAGAACGTCAGGTGATGGGGGTGCGTGCGCCCCCTACCTTCCTGTCGTGCTGCGCCTTGGGTGAAAGTGTCGATTTAGGAAAGGAAAGACCATGACACACACCCGATACGCCTTTGTCAAAGCCAATTGGCACGCTGAAATCGTGACCCGCGCTTTGGAAGGATTTTGCGATATCATACCCGCCGATCAGGTTGAGGTGTTCGACGTGCCCGGCGCGTTCGAAATGCCGCTGATGGCCCGCGATCTGGCGATGACCGGGCGGTATACGGCGGTGATCACGGCGGCCTTTGTGGTCGACGGGGGCATCTATCGCCATGATTTCGTGGCCCAGGCCGTGATTGACGGGCTGATGCGCGCGGGGCTTGATAGTGGGGTGCCAGTGCTGTCGGTCTCACTGACCCCGCACCAGTATCAGGAGACCGCGCATCATGACGCGATTTTTCGCGCACATTTCGTTGAGAAAGGGCGCGAGGCGGCGAAAGCGGCGTTGATGCTGAATGAGGCACGACGGAAAGCCGCATAACCCGTGAAAAGTTCAACTACAAGGACAGGGGCGCAGCTGGTGATCTGCGCCCTTGTATATGCGAGACTGCCCGCAAGGGCGGACGAGCGGCGCGTCACATCTCCATGATGGGGGCTACTTCGACCGTGCCATTGCCGCTTTCAACAATGGGACAGCCCTTAGCCATCTCACAGGCCTCTTCCACGCTGGCCGCCTCAACGATGGAGTAGCCCGACAGTGGATTTGCCCCGCCATTGTCGGCCACGGATCCGGCGGAAACGGTTTTCGACATGCCCACGGGCGCGCCCATGTCATGGCATTTCTGACCCATACCACCGAGCCAGGCCTCCCACTTGGCCATCTCTGCCGCGGCCTCCTCGGGGTTTTGCGGGGCGCAACCGCCCCCGTGATAGGCAAACATAAATTTGGTCATGATCTTCTCCTCTTTGGTTAAGCTGCGGTGTCCAGATATGTGGCCAGCGAGGCCAGAGAGCTGTTCCAGCCCTGCGTGTGGCTTGCGCCAATCTCGTCGTCGCCAAGGCCACGGTGTTCGATGAGGAGTTTCGCCCCTTTTGCAGACGCCTCGACAGTCAGTGTTACAAAACTCTCCTGACCGCGAATGTCATCATCGTCATGCCAGCCCCACGTGTACCCGATGGAGCGCGGCGGGGTGACATGGGTAATCTGTCCAGAGACCTTGTAGCGGGTGCCATCAGAGGTGAAGAGCACCATGTACCACGGCCCGGTTTTGGTGAAATCAGTTTGGCCTTCGGTCACGCGGCTGCCTTCTGGTCCGAACCAGGCGAGCGTCTCTTCCGCCTGTGTTAGAGCCTGAAACAGCCGGTTGGGGGAGACAGCAAACTCCCGTTCTATGCGGATGTCGGTCATGTGTCGTCTCCTTCGGGACTAAGCGCGAGATGCGCCTCCAGGCGATCCAGCGAGGCATCCCAGAATGTCTTGTGATCCATGGTCCAGTCCGCGATGGCGCGCATGGCTTCGGGCCGCACGGAGTAGAGCCGTTTGGTGCCTTCGACGCGCTGATGAATGAGCCCTGCTTCGCGCAGAACCTTGAGGTGCCGCGACATGGCGGGCGCGCTCATATCCGCTTGCGCCACGATGGCCCCTGCGGGCAGTTCACCTTCGGCCATCAACCGCTCCACCACGCTGAGGCGCGTGGCATCGGACAGGGCGGTGAATTTTTGGATCAATGTCGTCATGCAGCATTAATTAGCTGATTCGTTAATTAACGTAAATAGAAAATATTTACCGCCTAGAAAACCCGTCCCGGACTTGATCCGGGACCTCACCTTGGCGCACGAAAAAAGAGGCCCCGGATCAAGTCCGGGGCGTGTGTTGCTTTGAGGATGTGGTGCGCGCTTTAGCTGGCAGCTTGGAGCATGCCGTCGCGCTTGAGCTGATCATAGGTTTTATCGAGCGCAATCGTCGCCCGTTCGATCAGGGTGTCGACCTCATCCTTGGTGATGATCAGCGGCGGAGAGATGACCATCCGATCCCCCACATGGCGCATCACCAACCCGTTGCCAAAACAGTTTTCACGACACATCAGGCCCACGGTGCCTTTGTCAGATGCAAAGGCGGCGCGGCTTTCTTTGTGCGGGGTCAGAGCGATAGACCCGATGAGACCTTGGATCACGGCCTCGCCCACCAGCGGGTGATCGGCAAGCGTTTCCCACTTTTCCTTGAGATAAGGCGCGGTGTGGGTGCAAGCATTCTCAACAATCCCGCCTTCATCCATGAGCCGCAGGTTTTCCAAGGCCACTGCGCAAGACACCGGATGTCCGGAATAGGTATACCCGTGGGAAAATTCGCACTCATTGAGCACTGATGCGATTTCATCATTGACCAGAGAGCCACCAATCGGCGCATAGCCAGAGCTGAGCCCCTTGGCGATGGTCATGATGTCAGGCTTGATGTCATAGGTTTGTGAGCCGAACCAGTTGCCGGTGCGACCAAAGCCACAGATCACCTCATCGGCAATCAGCAGGACATTGTATTTCGTACAAATCCGCTGAATCTCCGGCCAGTAGGTCTTGGGCGGCAGGATCACACCGCCCGCGCCTTGAATGGGCTCTCCGATGAAGGCGCCGACCTTGTCTTCGCCGTGGTGCAGGATCGCCTCTTCCAACTCCCGCGCGCGCATCAGGCCGAATTCATCGGGGTCCATATCGCCGCCCTCAGAATACCAATGGGGCTGGCCAATGTGGTGGATATCGGCGATGGGCAGACCGCCCTGCACATGCATGTAGTTCATGCCGCCAAGGCTCGCGCTGCCCATGGACGACCCGTGATAAGCATTCACCCGGCTGATGATCTTTTTCTTTTCCGGGTGGCCCTTTTCATCCCAATAGGTGCGGACAATGCGGATATTGGTGTCGTTCGCCTCGGACCCTGAGCTGGCGTAGAACACGTGGTTCAGGTCATGGGGTGTCAGCGACGCAAGCTTTTCCGAGAGCGCAATCGCCGGCACATGGGTCGTCTGAAAGAACGTGTTGTAATAGGGCAGTTCCTTCATCTGACGCGCGGCCGCCTCGGCCAGCTCATGATGGCCGTAGCCCAGGTTCACGCACCACAGACCCGCCATCGCATCGAGCATCTCATTGCCGTCACTGTCGGTCAGGGTCACGCCCTGCGCCCGCGTGATCACGCGCACGCCCTTTTTTTCGAGGTCATTGCCATGGGTGAACGGATGCAGATGGTGCGCGGCGTCAAGCGCCTGCAACTCTGCCGTGGGCATATGATTGCTGATCATGGTCATGGGCGTCACCTTTCAAAAACTGTTGGAGAGCGGGTGCGCTTTACCCGTTGGTTCAACAATATGATCAAATTGTCAGCTGTCAATCGAGTTGACGGGTCTAGGCGTCTCCGCCCAAGGCCTCGCGCGCCTGATCCATGCCTTGGGTGACATCCTCCCAAAAGGCCTGTGCGGCGCCGTCTTCGTCTTTTTCGGCCATGGCCTGCAGCAGCTCTTTGTGACGGTCCGGCAAATCCTGAGCGCCAATCCGCGCACAGACCACGCGCAAGAGCGGCCCGAACCGCAGCCAAAGCCCTTCGGCGAGGCCGGCCAGGATAGGGGTGTCGGCCAAAACGTAGACCTGATGATGGAATTGATAATTCAGCTCCAGATAGGCACGGATGTCATTGCGGGCGATGGCGTGATCGAGATCCTTGTCGATCCGTTCAAGATCCTTGAGGTCATAATGGCTGGCCCGACGGGTCGCGAGGCGGGCCATGTGCGGATCAAGCCATTGGCGCGCGGTGACGAATTCTTCGATATGGGCCACGGTGGTGTCGGGCACGCAAACCCGGCGATTGCCCTGGAATTCCAGGGCGCCTTCGGCAATCAGCCTGCGGATCGCCTCGCGCACCGGCGTGATCCCGGCGTCCAATTCCTGCGACAGGCCTTGGATTGTCACCGCATCGCCCGGCGCCAGATCGCCAAACAGCACCATATCGCGCAAGCGGCGGTAAATCACCTCATGGGCAGGCGGCGGCGCGGGTGTGCGCGCGGGTTTGGGTGTGTTCTGGGCCAAAAAAGTGTCGGTCCGATGCGGGGGCCGCGAAACAGCGGCGGAAGGCGCTATACTGTCACCTATGGATTTTGTGATCAAATCCGTTTTGACTGACGCGACGCAACGTGATGGGGGCTGCGATGACAGAGCTGGCGCGGATTTGGGAAGACAAGGCCTATACCAGTTCCCCGATTGAAGACTGCTGGTATGCCGATACCGTCGATCTGGGCGGGTGGCCGCAGCTGTCGGGCGGTGAGGAGGCGGATGTTGCCATCATTGGCGGTGGGTTTACCGGTCTGTCCGCGGCGCTGCATCTGGCAGAGGCGGGGGTGAAGGCCACGGTCCTGGAGGCGCAACAGCCGTTTTGGGGCGCGTCGGGCCGCAATGGTGGGTTTTGCTGTCTCGGCGGGGCGAAGGCCGGGTACGCGGACATGAAACGCATGTTTGGTGAGGCTGAGGCGCGCAAGTGGTTTCAGACCGAACGCGCGGCGGTGGAATTTGTGGGTGACCTGATTGACCGGCTGGGCTTGGAGGTCGATCGCCACTCAGACGGGGAGACGATGCTGGCCCATCGCCCCAAGGACTTTGCCGAGATGAAAGCAGATTTGGATCACACGCGGGAACTCTACGGTGTTGAGCCGGAGCTGATCCCGCCGGATCAATTGGCGCAGGCCGGGCTCAAGGGGCCGTTTCATGGCGCGATGCGCGTGCCGCTTGGTTTTGCGCTGAACCCCCGGAAATACGCCTCTGGTCTGGCGCAATCGGCCAAGGCAGCGGGGGCGAAGATCTATGGCGAAAGCGCAGTGACAGGGATCGAGGCACAGGCGGGCGGTGGATACATTCTGCGCACCAAAACAGGCTCTATTAAGGCGCAAAAGTTCATTGTGGCGACCAATGGATACAGCTCTGACAACATTCCGAAATGGATGAAAGGCCGCTACATCCCGACGCAATCGAGCATCATTGTGACGCGGGAGATGACGCCGGACGAATTGTCAGCTCAAGGGTGGACCAGCACCCAAATGTGTTACGACACTCGCAAACTGCTGCATTATTTCCGGCTGATGCCAAACGGCCGGATGCTCTTTGGGATGCGCGGGGCGCTCAAGCATACGGTGGAGACAGAGGCGCAGAACCGCGCCCGGGTGCGGGCGGATTTTGACGCGATGTTCCCGGCCTGGCGGCATGTGGAGACGCCCTATTACTGGTCGGGTTTTGTGTGTCTAACACGGGATTTTCTGCCCTATGCGGGGCCCATTCCGGATATGCCGGGTGGCTTTGCCGCCTTTGCCTATCACGGCAATGGTGTGTCGATGGGGAGCTATTCTGGCGCGCTGTTGGCGGATTTGGTGCAAGGCAAAACGCCTGATCGCCCTTATCCGGCGCAGATGCGGCATGAGCCGCGGCGTTTTCCTTTGGGGCGGTTCCGGCGCTGGCTCATGAAGCCTGCTTATGCGCTCTATGCGCTGAAAGATCGCTAACCCTGCGGTGTTTTGATCGCGCGGGCCTGACCGCGTTGCAAGCCGAGATAGCGTTCGCGCAGAATGATGATAATGCCAGCGGCGATCACGAGGGACGCACCTATGAGCATTTGTTTGGTGGGCACTTCGCTGAAAAAGACGAAGCCGATGATGATGGCAAAGAGCATGGAGGCGTAATCAAACGGCGCGATGACGGAGGCGTCGGCGAAACGGTAGGCCGAGGTCAGGAAAATCTGGGCTGTGCCGCCGATCAGACCGGCCAGGATCAGGAGGCTGGTTTGCCAAAGCGTGGGCATGACCCAGCCGAAAGGGATGGTGAGCAACGATAAGAGCGTCGCGGTGAGCGAGAAGTAAAACACAATCGCGCTGGTCTGTTCGGTTTTGACCAGTTTGCGGATGTAGATTTGGGCGAGCGCGGCGCATGTGGCGCTGAGGATCACGAGGATCGCGCCCACCGCTTGCGCGGTTTCCACGGTGGGGCCAGAAAGGGTCGTCAGACGCGGCAAAAGCACGATGATCACGCCCAAAAGGCCCAACATGACGGCGCCGATGCGGAACACGCCGACCTTTTCATCCAAAAACATAGCGGCGAAGATCACCACCAAGAGTGGCGCGGTGTAGCCCAATGCGGTGACCTCTGGCAGAGGCAAAAGGCCAAGCGCGGCAAAGCCCAGGCCCATGGCCGTGGTGCCCACAAAGCCGCGCCAGAAATGCCCCATGGGCGAGTTGACCCGGAGCCCGGTCGACAGATCATGCCGCCAGGACAGCCAGATCAGGATCACCGGAATGGCAAAGACGGAGCGGAAAAACACGGCCTGTCCGGCGGGAACAGTGTCTGATACCGCCTTGATCAGCGCCGACATAACGATGAACAAAAGAACGGCGCACAGTTTGAGCGCGATGCCTTTGAGCGGGTTCATGGGATGGCTCCTTGCCCCGCGTTGATGGCGCGGCAAGGGGGATTAGGTCAAGAACAGGCTCTGCATAGCCGCTTTGCGTCAGATCCGCTCAAGCGCCACCGCGATGCCCTGTCCACCACCGATGCACATGGTGATCAGCGCCTTGGACCCGTTGATGCGCTCTAGCTCATAAAGTGCTTTGACCGTGAGGATCGCGCCCGTGGCCCCCACGGGATGGCCCAGCGCAATCGCGCCGCCATTTGGGTTCACTTTGTCGGTATCAAGGCCAAGACCGCGATTGACGGCGATGGCCTGCGCGGCAAACGCCTCATTCGACTCGATCACGTCGAAATCGTCTGCCGTCAGCCCGGTTTTCTTCATCAGGTTTTCGACCGCGGGAATGGGGCCGATGCCCATCACCTCGGGCCGCACACCGGCGTGGGCATAGCCCAACACACGCGCTTTGGGTTTCAGCCCTGCTTTTTCCGCCGCCTCCGCGCGGGCAAAGATAAGTGCTGCGGCCCCATCATTGATGCCGCTGGCGTTGCCTGCGGTCACAGTGCCGTCTTTCTGAAACACCGCGCGCAACCCGGCGAGCGCCTCTGCCGTGGTCGGTTTGGGATGTTCATCGGTGTCAAAGGGGACCATGTCGCGCTTCACCTTCACCTCGATGGGCGCGATTTGAGAGGTGAAACGCCCGTCTTTGATGGCTGCGGCCGCGCGTGTCTGACTGTCGAGGGCGAAGCCATCCTGATCTTCGCGATTGATGTCATGTTCAGCCGCAACATTCTCAGCCGTGACGCCCATATGACCGGTGCCAAAGGGGCAATTGAGCGCGCCCAGCATCATATCCAGCGTGCGCACATCGCCCATTTTTGCACCCCAGCGTTGATCAGGGATCACGAAAGGCGCGCGGCTCATGTTTTCGGCCCCACCGGCGAGGGCAAAGTCTGCATCGCCCAGCATCAGAGACTGCACGGCGGAGACAATGGCCTGCGCCCCGGACCCGCAGAGGCGGTTCACGTTCATCGCGGGCGTGGTATCGGGGATGCCCGCATCCATCGCCGCCACGCGGGAGAGATAGGCATCCCGCGGCTCGGTCGGGATCACGCTGCCATAGACCACGTGGCCCACTTGACCCGGCTCCACGCCGGAACGCTCCATCGCGGCCTTGGCCACATGCGCGCCCAGTGCGGAGGGGGGTGTGTTGGCGAGTTTGCCGCCGAAAGTGCCAATGGCGGTGCGCGCGCCGTCAAGTAGAACGATGTCGGTCATGTCTCTCTCCCATAGTTTGGCGCATTGGACCGCCTGTGCCGGGGCTTGTCCAGCATGACGCTAGGTTGCGGGCTGTGGGATCAGCGGCGTTTCACCCGCATCCGAGAGCAGCGACACGTCGCGGCCGCGAACCACGGCCATCACGAGGTCACGGCCATAG
>JBCCDT010000074.1:0-20737 GCA_039030635.1 Pseudomonadota bacterium | reverse complement strand
GGCAGAATAGACTAGGTCGACGCGCACATGCCCGCCTTGGACAAAGGTGTAGGTGCAGCACAGCGCCACCACCATGGCGTTGTCGAATTTCAGCGCCTCAGCCCACCAGCTGATATCCTTTTGCAGCGGGATGCCGAAGCCCAGTGAGATATCGGGGCGCGCAAAGATGCGCTGGATGAAGACAATGACGACCTGTTGCAACACCATCAAAAGACCCGCCCAGGCGAACAAGCGCCCCACCGTATTGGCAAAGCCTTCCATCACCCGCACGCAGCCCCACATGAAGGAATTACGCCAAATACCGATGCCCGTCATCACCAAGATCACGGCAAAAACGGCAAAGAAAAATTCAATGGATCCGCCATAATAGACAAAGCGCATCAAGCTTTCTTTGTCTTCCGTGGTGTTGGACCAAAGGACCCAGTCAAGCCAGCTTGCCGGGTTCGTTAGGGCATATAAGACATTGTAAAATGCCAAGGCGATGTTCTGGAAAAACCAGCCAAGTGCGTCGAGCATTCGTCCCCCCTGCTCCTAAAAGAAAGACGGGTTGCGCGCGCCGTCTTTTCCCATGGTAACGGGCCCACACTAGGGGCCCGCACCAATTTTAGCTTTGATCTGGATCAGCCCAGAACGCGGTCACGCTGGTTGCGATACGCGCTGATGGAGTTGGTGAGCCAACCCGAGGACGCTTTCATCGAGGCTTGGTAATCGGCCAGGATTTCCGAGAAGAGCTCATCGCCCGCAAACTCGTCATAGACCTGCTGTGCGGCACCGCCCATGGCATCCCAAACACTGTCAGGGAACTCCAGAACGGTTACGCCACCGGCCTTCAGACGCTCAAGCGCGGCACCGTTGTTCATGAGGAACTGGCTGAGGTTCCAGACGTTTGCATCGCCTGCGGCCACTTCGATCATCTTCTGCTGCTGCGGTGTCAGATCGTTGAACACATCCAGGTTGGTGGCCAGAGACAGGCCAGCGGACGGCTCATGGAAACCAGCGGTGTAGTAGAACTTGGTGATTTCCTGGAAACCAGCCTTTTCATCCGCCCACGGACCGATCCACTCGGTGCCGTCGATCGCGCCAGAGGCCAGCGCCTGATACACCTCGGAACCCGGAAGGTTCTGAACGGAGGCACCCATGTAGCCCAGGGCTTTGCCGCCCAGACCAGGCATACGGAACTTGAGGCCGTTGAAATCTTCCGGACCGGAGATTTCTTTGGCGAACCAGCCGCCAGCCTGCGTGCCGGTGTTGCCTGCGAGGAACGACTTCAGGCCAAAGATTTCGCCCAGCTTGTCGTGCATCGCACGGCCGTTGCCGTGGTAGTACCAGTTGTTGAGTTCTGTCGCGGTCATGCCGAAGGGCACGCCGGTGAAGAAGGCAAAACCAGGGTGCTGGCTGACAAAGTAGTAGTCAGCGGCGTGGTACATGTCGGCCTGACCGGCGGTCACAGCGTCGAACACTTCGAACGCGCCAACCAGTTCGCCTGCGGCTTTGACGTCAATCGTCAGGCTGCCATCGGACATCTCATTGATGTTGTCAGCCACTTTCTGTGCGGCGTCGAACACGCCAGCGAGGCCGCGGCCCCAGGACGTGACCATGGTCAGCGTCCGCTTGCCCTGTGCGTAGGCCGGTGCTGCGAGCGTGCTTGCTGCTGCGGCCGAGCCACCAAGAGCGGTGTTTTTTAGGAATGAACGGCGATCCATATGGATACTCCTCCCGTTTTAAGATTACGCGTCTGGCCGTTCCCGCGGCCGACGCTTGTCGTTGCAAGTGGCGCGACCCTAACGGCAACCGCGCCCAGTGAAAATACCGACAACTGCGTAGAAACCACGCGATGCACGAGATTTTGAGCTTAAATCTTGAGCTTGGACGCTGTTGCGCGCCATTGTCTCTTGGCACCGGGAGGATATTCGAAATCGATTCGCCATGCAGAGATTGCGCGCTGCCATAAATCTCAATTACGGCCAGAAGCTCTTTCTCGTGGCCACGCTTCCGTTGATCCTGGCCGCGGTTGCGATCTCCGTTTTGGTCACGCTGCAAAGCCGCCAATTGGCCGAGCGTGAGATCAAAACCCTTGAGACGCAGCTGATCGCGGCCAAACGGGACGAGTTGAAAAATTACCTCTCAATCGCGCGCACCGCCTTTATCGCCACCTACGGCCGCGCCGCCCCCGATGATGCCTCTGCCAAGCTGCACGTGTCGCAAATCCTGTCAGGCATGCTCTATGGCCAAGACGGATACTTTTTCGTCTATGATTATGATGGCAACAACCTTGTCAGTCCGCGCCAAACCGACCGGATCGGGCGCAATTGGAGCGGGCTGACCGACGCGGATGGCACGCCCGTTACCGACCAGTTGATCGCCTTGGCCCGCACGGGCGGGGGCTATCATTCCTATGAATGGCGCAAACCCTCGACCGGGGAAACGGCCCGCATGGTCACCTATGTGATCGGGTTGCAGGATTGGCGCTGGGCCGTGGGCACCGGCGTGTTCATCGATGACGTTCTGGCCGTCGTGGATGCCGCGCGGGCGCAGGTGGAAGCGGAAGTGCGGCGCACGTTTTTGTGGATCGGGGCGATCACGCTGGCAGCCCTGCTCTTGGTGTTCACGTCCGGTATTTTCATCAACATCCGCGAGCGCCGCCTGGCCGATGCCAAGCTCAAGAAGCTGACGCAACGGGTGTTTGACGCCCAAGAGGAAGAGCGCGGTCGCGTCGCGCGCGAACTCCATGACGGGATTTCGCAGATCCTTGTGGGCGTACGCTATGCGCTGGACACGGCGCGCAGGCGGCTGACCACGGGCGACGCGCGCGCCTCTGAAAACCTCGATACCGGGATTGAGCATTTGTCTGGTGCGATCCACGAAGTGCGCCGGATCAGTCGGGACTTGCGCCCGGGTATGTTGGATGATCTGGGGCTGGGTCCGGCCTTGAAGGCATTGGTGGATGATTTCAGCGAACGCACTGGAATTGCAACAGAATTTGACACTGTCGTGTTTCGAAACAGGCTGGATGACGATGCCAAAACCGCTCTCTATCGGATCGCGCAAGAGGCGCTGACAAATGTGGAACGCCATGCCAGCGCCAGCCATGTGTCGATGGATCTGCGCGGGCACAATCGCGGTGCAACCTTGCGGATCACGGACAATGGCCGCGGCCTCACACCCCAAAGCGACGCGCGCAGAAATCCCAGCACGGGGCTTGGTCTGCGCAACATGCAAGAACGGGTGGAGCAGCTTGACGGCACACTTCGCATTCTGTCCAGCAAGACCGGCACCGTGATCGAGGCGTCGGTGCCTTTGTCGCACCTGTTGCCACCCGAGAACCGGACCGAACAAAAGGCGCGCGCATGAGCATCCCTCCCACCCGCGTTGTGATCGTCGATGATCATCCGATGGTCGCCCAGGGCATCCAGTCGATCCTTGAAAGCTTTGATGATGTTGAGGTCATTGCCACCCTGTCGGACGGTCAGCAGATCATTGATCAGGTGGCGACGCTGGAGCCGGATGTGATCTTGCTGGATCTGAATATGCCCGGCATTGGCGGCTTGTCGACGACAGAGATCATTCTCGAACGCCGCCCTGATATGCGCATTCTGATCCTGTCGATGCATGACAGCCCGGAATACATCTCATCCGCGCTCAGCCATGGCGCGGTGGGCTATGTTCTCAAGGACGTGCCAACAGATGAGATCAAACTGGCCATTGATGCGGTCATGAATGGTGATCGGTATCTGAGCACGGGCGCGCAAGAACGGCTGCGACCCGCGGGCGGCGGGATAAGCGAGCAACTGACCAATCGTGAACAGACAATCCTGCTGCAACTGGCGCGGGGGTTATCGAACAAAGAAGTAGCGATTGAGCTGGATATCTCCGTGCGTACGGTGGAAACGCACCGTAAAAATATCAAGAAAAAACTGGGGATTAGCTCTACCGCGGGGTTGACCCGTTACGCGATGGAGCACGGTGTGCTGCAAGGAACCGGCGTGTCGCTCTGAGCGGTTTCTTTGGCGGAATTGCCGAAAATTCTGGTGGCGCGCTGCTACAAGTGTTGCCCGCCATTGATGGGGATTTCGGCCCCGTTGATGTAGGATGATTTCTGACTGCACAGGAACGTGACCACCTCTGCCACTTCCTTGGGGCTGCCCAGGCGTTTCATCGGCACCTGCTGTTCGACCAACTCATCCGTGCCCGGCGACAGGATCGATGTGGCAATCTCCCCGGGCGAAACCGCGTTCACACGCACCCCACTTTCGGCCAGCTCAAACGCCAATTCGCGCGTCAGCGCCGACAGCCCGGCCTTGGCGACGGCATAGGCCGCCCCGGCAAAGGGATGGATCTGCGTGCCCGCGATGGACGTGACATTCACAACCGCACCTTTGGCCTGGGTCAGCGGCTCCAGCAACTGTTGGCAAAGCATGAGCGGCCCCGTCAGGTTGACCATCTGCACCGCGTGCCAGGTGTCATAACTGGTTTTCATGGCGGAAAGCCGCCCGCCATCCGCGTCTTTTGGCGAAATGCCCGCGTTGTTGACCAGGGCGCTTAACCCTTTGTCGCCCAATCGTGCACGCAAGGTGCCACAGGCCTCCAGGATTGAGCTTTCGGTGGAAAGATCCACTTCGATATGCTTCACGATCCCTTCGGCCCACGGGCATACTTGGGAAAAGGGCGTACGCGCGAGGGTCAAAACCTCCCAGCCGGCGCTGTGAAACTCTTTCACGATGGCATGTCCGATGCCGCGGCTTGCGCCGGTCACGGCAACCACCGGTTTTTCACCACTCATGGGGGTATCGAGCTCAGTCATGACATGCTCCGGCCATCGAAATTGCAATTCATCTTGCTGACAGGGCATCGCCTGCTGGCCTTGCGTCAAAGCTTAGATCACCAAAGGCCTCTGGTCCACCGCCGCATGAGGCGCAGCCCAACATGAGTTTTCGCAAATTCAAAACTTCCTGCTAGGGTTGAAGGCAATTACGAAAGAGAGGGATGGATGACACAAAAAATTTCCAACACAAAATATGAGAAAGAACTGGCACGGCTGCAGATCGAATTGGTCAAGCTGCAGGAATGGGTCAAGCACACGGGCCACCGGGTTGCCATCGTGTTTGAAGGCCGCGACGCCGCTGGCAAAGGCGGAACAATCAAACGCATCACGGAAGCCATGAACCCACGGGTGTGCCAGGTGGTCGCCTTGCCCGCGCCTACGGAGCGGGAAAAGACCCAGTGGTATTTTCAGCGCTACGTCGCGCATTTGCCCGCGGCCGGAGAGATCGTGATTTTCGACAGATCCTGGTACAACCGCGCCGGGGTGGAGCGGGTCATGGGGTTTTGCTCCGATGAAGAATACAAAGAGTTCATGCGCTCCTGCCCCGAATTTGAACGCATGTTGGTGCGCTCTGGCATCCAGGTTTTGAAGTATTGGTTCTCCGTGAGCGACGAAGAACAAGAGCGCCGGTTTCAAAAGCGCCTCACTGATCCGACAAAGCAGTGGAAGCTGAGCCCGATGGATTTGGAAAGCCGCAAAAGGTGGGTGGATTATTCCATGGCCAAGGACGACATGTTTGCCCATACCGACATCAAACAAGCGCCCTGGTACGTGGTCAACTCAGACGTCAAAAAACACGCCCGGATCAACTGTATCAGTCATCTTTTGTCGATGATGCCCTACACGGATATCCCGCGTGATCCGGTGGTGTTGGACGAACGCCCCCCGCAAAGAGGGTATGTCAGGCCGCCCATGAATGAGCAGACCTTCGTGCCCGACATGCATGAAAATTTTTACGACTGAGCCGGCACGCTGATCTGCGCACCGGCCCGGTTTTGAGTGTTTGCGTCTAGGCTCAGTTGGTGCAGGGGATCGGCGTTTCGATCACTTCACCGCCGCGGCGGGACCGGATCGTGCACACTTCTTCTTCCTCGGGTGCCGCTTCGACCACGGCCGCTTCAATGCCCAGCAACCCGCGTTGATCCACTGAGATCGCGGCTGCGACTGAATCGTCGTCCGCGCCCACCAGGGACAAGGACAACCGCCCGCTGGATTGCGCCTGCGCCAATGCGGCCACCTGTTCGGGACGCACAGACACGGTCACGGTCCGGGCGATGATGGCGTCTGTCACATCTTGATCTGCGACCTGGTCGACGGCGATCAATGACACGTTGGTTTCGATCAGTTTGGTGACGTCGCCATTGCCACGCCCTTCCAACTGAGGGCTAAGGCCAGCTGCGATACGGCCCGACCAATAGATGTCCACACGGTCGCCCGGGCGCAAAAAGCCCGACACGCCGCTTGAGACGTCCACGTTGATGGCAAAGGCGCGCATTCCGCGTTCCAGTTGTGAGGTGATCCCGGCCTCTTCGCCCGGCTTCGTCACTTTCACCTCCAGAACGGCTTCGTTTTTCTCGATCGAGCGGAGGACGGTGCGGAATTCAGACTTGCCTTCGGGGAACAGCTCTTCTTCGGTCTTGAACACACCCTCGGGCAAGGAATTGCGCGGGAATGCCGTCAGCCGTACGTCTTCATACGTCAGCTCTTGACCGTATTTCAGTGATTTTTTGGCGACATAGACGTCGATCGTATCAATGCCCGGGTCACGATTTGCGCGTTCATTGGCCAATTGGGCCTGATAGCCCTGGATGTAGGATTGCGCCAAATACACCGCAAACCCAGCCAGGCCGACGCCCACAACCAATACCAATCCAAACACCAAACGCATGGTACTTCCCCTTCGAAGTTCTGCTCAGTCTTCGGCTGTGCACACAATTCGCGCTGCAAACGTCGCACGGCCGCCTCTACATTTTCTTAATGCAATGCCAGTCAAATGTGGCGAAATGAAGGACGTGTTGTGATGGTTTTCTGTGTGTGCCAGTGAGTCAGAAAGGGTGGGGCACAAATACAAGAACCCGGCTCTTCCCTTACGGAAGGCCGACGCTCTGTATTCATCTGGGTGTCCGACGAAACGTCAGTTACCGTTGTCGACTTCTTTTGCGCTGACTTCAGTTTCAACCGTTCCGGAAAGCACTGTGACCGCTTCGGTGATGCTATTTCCAGCGCCTGCGGCCATACCAACGGCTGCGGCTGTCAACACAACCCAATCCACGGAAACGGCGCCGTCTTCTGCGTCTTGGAAACGCTTGGCGCGCAACGAAAAGCGGCTCTTCTGGGTATCCTTGTCCGACATGGGGCAAGTCCTTTATGAAATGGGTCACGATACACGATGGCAGCAATCGACCCGAGTACAACATTTGCCTCTCAGCCCACACACCCGATTGGGTTGAGACGCAAGTGGCCGCGAAAAGGATTTTCCGCGACCACTTGGTTTATAGCAAAGCTGCTATTAGTCGCCGTTGGAAACGGTCTTCGTGGACACGCCTTCCTGGATGGCGGTCGCCAGGGAGCCGATGCCGCCCTGCACAGTCGAAACGCCAGCAACGCCCAGGCCAACAACAGCTGCGGTCAGAACGACCCAGTCAACAGTCACGGCACCGTCTTCGTCTTTACGGAAGTTTTTGATGAATTTGATCATGGTTATCCCTCCAAAGGATTTTTTAAGCTTCAGTTACCAACCGCGTCAGCTTTCTATGGGCCGTCTCTCTCTATGGCCCGCTGCCGTTGCGGTATGAAGACGTTTTGCCGTTTGAATCGGGCAGGATTTGGGCAGCTTTTTAGGCATTTTATGAATCGTAATTTTTTTCCGAAGTTCCAGTATAAGCATCTGGAAATAAACAATTAAATAAGACACTTTTTTTGTGCGGCCCTTTCGACCATTAACGAATGCGTCGTGAATGACATGATCTTCGTTTCGAAATTGCGCACAAAGCGGGTGAAAAAAACTGATTTCTCGTGTAAGTCTAAACAAAAAAGAAATGAGGCAGAGCAGTCATGACGCCCCGTATCGCGGCCCGCGCCGGTTTGTGCGTGCTTATGAGCATATTGTGGAGTGCACCCCCCGGTTTTGCCGGGGATCCACCGCCATTTCCCGATTTCACCTTCAAACGAGAGAAAGCGCCCAGTGGCTCTTCGGTCGGTCGGATCACCGTTCAGATTGATCCGGTGGAACAGGCTAAGACACTCTCTTATGGGATTGTGCGCGACGACAAGGGATCTGACGAGGATCCACAAACTGCACCTGATGCCCCCATCGGCAGTTTCGCATGGTTCTGGACAGATGTGCCCCATGACCTGTCCGCGGATCCCGCGACCCGGCTGCGACTGGCCTTTGCCCGATTGGAAAAAGAGGGTGTGACCGGGCCGCGCCTGCAAGTGCTCCAACAGATCGCATCAGAGAACGGCGCGGACATTCTGCGCGCCACGATCGGATCCAACGTATCCCCGGCCTTGGTTCTGGCTGTGATTGCGGTGGAGTCGGGTGGGCGGCTTGAGGCCGAAAGCCACAAGGGCGCGCAAGGGTTGATGCAACTCATGCCAGACACCGCCGCGCGGTTTGGCGTCACCGACAGCCTGTCGCGCGCGCAAAACATCAAGGGCGGCGTGGCCTATCTGGATTGGCTCTTGGGCGAGTTTGACGGCGACGCGATGCTGGCCTTGGCGGGTTACAACGCAGGCGAAGGGGCTGTGCGGCGGCACGCAGGTGTGCCGCCTTACGCGGAAACCCGTGATTACGTGCCCAAAGTGCTGGCCGCTTTTGAGGTGGCGCGCGGGCTCTGTCAGACCCGCCCGCAGCTCATCACCGATGCCTGCGCGCTGAGGCTTGCCTCCAACTAGACGATCTTGGCCTGCGTGGCCGCGCGCAAATCGTCTTCGCTCACGTCAGGGGCGCATTCGACGATCCTGAGGCCATCCTCGGTCACGTCCAGCACGCCCAAGTTGCTGATGATGCGGTCGACCACGCCTTTGCCAGTCAGAGGCAGGGTGCATTCTTTCAAAACCTTGCTGTCGCCATGTTTGTTGGTGTGATCCATCACAACCACCACGCGACCGACGCCTGCCACCAGATCCATCGCGCCGCCCATGCCTTTGACCAGCTTGCCGGGGATCATCCAATTCGCCAGATCGCCATTTTCCGCCACTTCCATCGCGCCCAGAATGGCCATGGCAATCTTGCCGCCCCGGATCATGCCGAAACTGGTGGCGCTGTCGAAATAGGCGGTCTCGGGCAGTTCCGTGATGGTTTGCTTGCCCGCGTTGATCAGGTCCGGGTCTTCCGTCCCTGAGATCGGGAAGGGCCCCATGCCCAGCATTCCGTTCTCTGACTGCAATGTGACAGAGACACCTTCGGGGATAAAGTTGGGCACAAGCGTCGGGATGCCGATGCCGAGGTTCACATATGTCCCGTCTTCCAGTTCTTGTGCGGCCCGCGCGGCCATTTGATTGCGATCCCAGGGCATAGCTCAGGCCTCCCGTACAGTGCGTTGTTCGATACGTTTTTCGTGATCCCCTTGGATCAGGCGATGCACGTAGACGCCGGGCAAGTGAATGCTGTCGGGGTCGAGACTGCCCACCGGAACGATCTCTTCGACTTCCATCACGCAGACGCGCCCGCACATGGCCGCGGGCGGATTGAAGTTGCGCGCGGTCTTGCGGAAGATGCAATTGCCCGTCTCGTCCGCCTTCCAGGCTTTGACGATGGAGAGATCGGCAAAGATGCCGCGCTCCAACACATAGGTCTCACCCTCAAACTCCTTGAGCTCCTTGCCCTCGGCGACCTGAGTGCCCACGCCGGTCTTGGTGTAAAAGCCGGGGATGCCCGCGCCGCCTGCGCGCATGCGCTCGGCAAGCGTGCCCTGCGGGTTAAACTCAATCTCCAACTCACCGGCCAGATATTGGCGCATGAACTCTGCGTTCTCGCCCACGTAAGAGCTCATCATCTTTTTGACCTGCCGGGTTTGCAGCAGGATGCCGATCCCAAAATCATCCACGCCTGCATTGTTGGACGCAAATGTCAGGTCCTTTGTGCCCGCATCCTGAATAGCTTTGAGCAGCAATTCAGGGATCCCGCAAAGGCCAAAACCGCCGGCCGCGATCAGCATTCCGTCTTCGAGAAGCCCGTCAAGCGCCTCTGCCGCTGAGCCGTAGATTTTGCTCATGACATGTCTCCTGATGTGTGAGAGTTCGCGCTTTTGTGGCCTTGCTCCAAGAGAGTGTCAATGTCTCAACCGGGGCGCTGCCCCGGACCCCGGGATATTTTTCGGCCAGAAGAAGCACCGAGACGAACCAGATGCATCTTTTGGCCAAAAATATCCCCGCCGGAGGCATGAAAGCTATTTTCCAGCCGCGGCTTTCTTTGCCGGAGCTTTCTTTGCCGGGGCTTTCTTTTTTGCAGGCGCCTTCCGCTTGCCTTTGCCGGATTTGGCGGCTTTCTCTGCGATCAGAGCGACAGCCATCTCCATAGTCACGGCATCCGGCTCCACATCCTTGGGCAGGGTCGCGTTGACCTTTTCCCACTTCACATAAGGACCGTAGCGCCCGTCCATGACATTGACTGCGCCCCCATCTTCGGGGTGCTCGCCCAATTCCTTGAGCGGCTTGGCCGCGGCCCCACGGCCCTGACCACGCGACGCGGCCTTTTTCGCCAACTCTTCTACCGCGCGGTTCATGCCGATGGTGAAGACCTCTTCGACCTCCTTGAGGTTGGCGTAAAGGCGTCCGTGTTTGACAAAAGGCCCGTAGCGGCCGATGCCCGCCTCGATCATTTCGCCATCATCGGGGTGCGGGCCCACTTCGCGCGGCAAGCTCAGTAAAATGAGCGCCTTCTCCAGGTCCATGTCATCGGGGCTCCAGCCCTTCGGCAGGCTGGCGCGCGGGGGTTTCTTGACCTCTTCGGTGACCTCTCCGCGCTGCACATAAGGGCCGAACCGGCCCGAGCGCAGGAAAATCTCATCGCCATCGTCTTCGCCCAGCATGCGGTCGCCGCCCTGGTCATCCCCGCCGATGGGCCGGGTATAGCGGCATTCGGGGTAATTTGAGCATCCCACGAACCCACCTGTGCGCGAGGTTTTCAGATGCAAACTGCCAGTGCCGCATTTGGGACAGCTGCGCGGGTCCGATCCATCCTCGCGCGGCGGATAAAGCTGGGGTGCCAAAACTTCATCCAGCTTGTCGAGCACCTCAGAGATGCGCAGCTCCGAGGTCTCGGAAATGGCCGCGGAGAAATCGCGCCAGAAATTGGCGAGCACATTTTTGTAATCTGCGTCGCCCGCGCTCACGACATCGAGCTCTTCTTCCAGATTGGCCGTGAATTCATAGCCCACGTACTTTCGGAAGAAGTTCAGCAAGAAGATGGTGACGATCCGGCCTTTGTCCTCTGGGATCAGACGGTTTTTATCTTTGCGCACATATTCGCGGTCTTGGATTGTGGTGACGATCGAGGCATAGGTTGAGGGCCGCCCGATCCCCAACTCTTCCATCCGCTTGACCAGAGTGGCCTCGGTGTAGCGGGGTGGAGGCTGCGTGAAATGCTGTTCGGGGGCGACGGATTTCTTTTCTGCTGCCTCGCCCTGCATGATCTGGGGCAGGCGCTTGTCATCGTCCCCCTCTACATCATCGCGGCCTTCCTCATAGACGCGCATGAACCCGTCAAACAGCACGACCTGACCGGTGGCGCGCAGGCCGACCTGGCCATCATCGCTTGCGATGTCCACGGTTGTGCGTTCCATGCGCGCGGCGGCCATCTGACAGGCGATGGTGCGTTTCCAGATGAGATCATAGAGCTTGCGCTGATCGGGCTCAGAGAGTTTTACCGACGCCGCATCCCGTGTCATATCCGTGGGGCGAATGCACTCGTGGGCCTCTTGCGCGTTCTTGGCTTTGTTTTTGTACATGCGCGGGCTGTCGGGCACGTATTCGGCGCCATAGCGATCTTTGATCGCATCGCGCGTGGCCATCACGGCCTCAGGCGCCATATCGATCCCATCGGTCCGCATATAGGTAATGAGACCGGCCTCATAGAGGCGCTGCGCGGTCGACATGGTTTGCCGGGCACCAAAACCGAACTTGCGGCTGGCCTCTTGTTGTAGGGTCGAGGTCATGAAGGGCGCGGAGGGGTTGCGATTGGCCGGTTTGGCCTCAACGCTGGCGACCTTGAGGGCGCGGCTTTGGATCGCCTGCACCGCCAGTTCGGCCTGCGTTTCATTTTCAATGTCATATTTGTCGAGCTTCTTGCCCGCCAGAACAGTCAGGCGCGCCTCGTATTCCTTGCCGCGCGGTGTGACCATCTGGGCCTTCACGGACCAGTATTCCCGCGGTTTGAAGGCCTCAATCTCCATCTCGCGTTCGACGATGATGCGCAGGCACACCGATTGAACGCGCCCGGCTGAGCGCGCACCGGGCAATTTGCGCCACAACACCGGCGACAGGTTGAAGCCGACCAGATAATCAAGCGCGCGGCGGGCGAGATAGGCCTCCACCAGATCCTCATCCACGTCGCGGGGATTTTGCATCGCCTCGGTCACGGCGGCCTTTGTGATCGCATTGAACACCACGCGGCTGACGGGGGTGTCTTTCTTGATCGCCTTGCGTTTGCGCAGCGCCTCTTCCAGGTGCCAGGAGATCGCCTCACCTTCGCGGTCGGGGTCTGTGGCGAGGATCAGAGCGTTGTCGTCTTTGAGCGCGTCAGCGATGGCTTTGACATGTTTTTTGCTGTCATTGCCGATCTCCCAAAGCATCTCAAATGCGTTGTCGGGATCGACAGACCCGTTCTTGGCGGGCAGGTCGCGGACATGCCCATAGGAGGCTAGAACAGTGTAGTCGCTGCCCAAATATTTGTTGATTGTCTTGGCCTTGGCCGGGGATTCGACAACAACAACGGGCATACGGCATCCTCTCGACTCATAGCGGGCTCACTGGCGCGGCAACATGTGGGGTGCCGCGCTTGATTGTCAATGCGCCAGCGTAAGACCCACATTGAAAGGTGCAGGCGGTCGAGGCATGATGGCGCAAATAGGAGGTCTGTCATGCATCGGCATTTCATTGGGTTTGCGGCAATCTTTTTGATCTGGGCGGAGGCGGCCATAGCATGGGAGACGCCCGCCCGTGGAACAGCCACGCGCGCTGCGTTGATGGATGCGGTCCGGCCCACGGCCGAATATCTGTTGGGCGCGCCGGTTGAGTTTGTCGTTTATGAGTTGCGGCAATCGGGCAACCTGGCCTTTGGGATGCTGCATGCGCAGCGACCGGGCGGTGTGCAAATCGATCACGCAACCACCCCTGCGGTACGGCGCGGGGACATGGAAGCCTGGGAAGATGTCACCGATGCGCAGGTCTTCTACCGGCTGACCGGCAATGGTTGGGTTGTCGAAGATTACGCATTTGGCGCGACAGATGTGTGGTTCGCGGCGGAGCCATTTTGCACGCAATACCGCGCCGTCATTTCTGATTATTGCTGATCGTGTCAAACGTGGTTCCGGTCAGCCCTGGCGCGACAGCAGCCCGCCGGGGTGACGCTCAATTTTGCCTTCGACCTCAAGATCGGTGAGCATTGTCGCGACCTGAGATGCCGAGGTGCCTAGATCGCGGATCAACTGATCCTCGGCGATGGGCGATGGGCCAAGCCGGTCCAGGATCACCTGATGCAGTTGCAGGGTTTCCTGGCGCGGGCGCTTGTCGGGTTGGTACTGAGGCACGGGTGGCACGCCCGCCTCTGCGGCGCTGATCAAGGGATCGACCTCTGACGAGAGTGGGGCCTTATCATACGGCAGCGTTGCCTCCCCCAGCACCTCGATGGCATCGCGTCCACCGCGCACCAAGGTGGCGCCATCCCGGATCAGCATGTTGCACCCTGCGGCGCGGGCATCAAACGGATGACCGGGCACGGCCATCACCTCACGGCCTTGATCAAGGGCCGCGCGGGCGGTGATTAAGGAACCGGATTTCGCCGCCGCTTCGATAACGATCAGGGCGCGCGCGAGCCCGCTGACAATGCGGTTGCGCGATGGGAAATGACGTGCCCTTGGTTGCAGGCCCATGGGCTGTTCGGAGATCATCACGCCCTGTCGCGCAATGTCGCGGGCAAGCTCGGTATTCTCAGACGGATAGATGATGTCCACGCCGCCGGCCATCACCGCGATCGTGCCTGCGTCCAGTGCTGCCGTGTGCACAGCCGTATCAATGCCGCGGGCCAGGCCGGATGCAATGACAAAGCCATGTGTTCCAAGTTCCTTTGACAAGGCCCGCGCCATGCGCAGGCCCAATGAGGACGCATTGCGTGCGCCGACCAAGGATATCGCAGGTTTATTGAGCAAAGAGACATCGCCCAAGGCCCAAAGCGCGGGCGGGGCATCTGGGATCTGGGCCAAAAGTGCTGGGTAATCGGCATCGCCGCGGCACAGCAATCTGGCACCGCATGCCCGCGCTTGAGCAAATTCCGCGTCGATCACAGAGGGTGGGCAGGGGGTGTAATCTTTCGCACCGGCGCTGCGCGCAAGGTCGGGCAGGGCGGCGAGTGCAGTTTGTATATCACCGTGAGCGTCCAGAAGCCTGTAGAAGGTGGACGGGCCAACCCGACGTGAACGCAACAGACGAAGCCATGAGAACCGGTCATCTTCCGTGGTGGGTGGGAGTGGGGGGTGGGTGGAAGGATGTCTATCCACGGGTCTCACAGCTCCGCCTGATTGCAGAATCGGTGTACCGCGCGGAGGGTTAATGGGGAGTAAACCAATTTTATTTTTTTGGATGCTCGTCCGCCCTTGCGGGCAGTCTCGCGGGTCGTCGGCCCTGAAAACCAGAGGGGCTTTGGCCTGTGACCCACCAAACACGATGCGGACAGATAACGGGCTCTTGCGGAAACGTCTCTCGCATCATCGCGGCAAGATCGGCGTCGAAACGCGCGACATCCTCTGCTGAGAGAGACGCTGCAACGCCAGCGCTGGCACGGATGCGGCCGCGCCAGCCAATTGCGCTGTAGGGTTGTGCGATGTCGAAAGATGCCGTCTCAACAGCGCTGAACCCGGCCTCTGCGAGATCAGACAGCCATTGCGGGTAAAGCCCGGTTCCACCCGCCCCGGCCCATTCGGGATTGTAGCGCAAAATCAAAGCCTCGGTCGCGGCCACCAAAGAGCCTGCCAGCGGCACCCAATCAAAATGCGCGATCACGATGCGACCACCCGGCCGCAGCAGGCGGGAGGCCTCTTGGGCGGCCCGGGCACGATCGAACCAGTGCCAGCACTGCCCCGCCGTCAGCACATCCGCGCAGTCATCGGGCAGTCCGGTGTGTTCGGCTGTGCCGGTTTGATAGGTCACGTCCAGAGTTTCAGCGTGATCCAATTTGCGGGCGGCCTCCAGCAGATCAGGGGCTGGATCAATGCCCGTGACCCGCAGACCATGTCGGGCTAGACCGCGGGCGACCGTGCCAGTGCCAGTGCCAAGATCAACAGCGCTGTGCCCGGGCGTAAGGTAGCCACGCCGGCTCAGCGCGTCAAAGAACGCGGGCGGGAAACCCGCGCGATGCGTGGCATAATCCGTGGCCGTTTTGCCGAAATCCACCCGGGCGCCAAAGCGTCGCAAACCCTCTGGGCCGGCCTCCCTCACGCGGCAGAGCCGCCGACCGTCAATCCCCCGATCAAAAGGGAAGGTTGGCCCACGCCCACGGGCACCCATTGACCGGCCTTGCCGCAATTGCCCATGCCGGGATCCAGCGCCATGTCATTGCCCACACCACGAATGTGTTTGAGCGCCGTGGCCCCATCGCCGATCAGCGTGGCGCCCTTGACCGCGCCGCCGATCTTGCCGTTTTTGACACGGTAGGCTTCCGTGCAGGAGAACACGAACTTGCCATTGGTGATGTCGACCTGACCGCCGGCAAAGCCCACCGCGTAAAGCCCGTCCTTGAGATCCGCGATCAGGGCGTCGCGCGTGGCATCGCCGCCCAGCATATAGGTGTTGGTCATGCGCGGCATGGGGGCGTGAGCATAAGATTCGCGTCGCCCATTGCCGGTAGGTGCCACGCCCATCAGCCGGGCATTCTGGCGGTCCTGCATGTAGCCCACAAGAATGCCGTCATCGATCAAGACATTGCGCGCGCTGGGCGTGCCTTCATCGTCAATAGAGATTGATCCGCGACGATCCGGCAAGGTGCCATCATCCAACACCGTGACCCCGGGCGCGGCAATGCGCGTGCCCATCAGACCGGCGAAGGCGGACGCGCCTTTGCGGTTGAAATCGCCTTCAAGACCATGCCCGATCGCCTCATGCAGCAGGATGCCGGGCCAGCCCGGACCCAGCACCACATCCATGACCCCGGCAGGGGCGGCCTCAGCCTGAAGGTTGACGCAGGCCACGCGCAGCGCCTCCCGGGCCTTGGCTTGCCAATCGCCTGGATCAATCAGCCCGTCGAGCCCCACGCGCCCACCGCCACCGGCACTGCCGGTTTCGCGGCGTCCGTTCTCTTCCACGATCACAGAGACATTGAGACGCGTCATGGGGCGCGTGTCTGACACCTCAATCCCGTCAGGGCGCAGAATAGTGACCTCTTGATGAGAGGCCGACAGCGTCGCGCTGACTTGGACAACACGCGGGTCGAGCGCGCGGGTGAAGGCATCAATCTCGCGTAGCGTGTCGAGTTTGACAGGAAAGCTGTGCCCGGCGATGGGGTCGTCATCAGTATAAAGTTTGACATTCGTGCGCGCAGGCGGGGCCGCCATCGTTCCGCCGCCATCCCCTACGGCGAGCCGGGCGGTGTCCACCGCGCGCTTGAGCGCATTTTCAGTCATTTCCGTGGAATGGGCATATCCCGCCACTTCGCCGCGAACGGCGCGCAGGCCGAACCCTTCTGACGCATCATAGCTGGCCGTTTTGACGCGACCGTCATCAAACACCACTGATTCTGAGCGTCGCCGCTCCAGGAACAATTCCCCGTCATCGGCCCCTTGGGTCGCGGCCTGCAAGTGGCGCAGCGCATCTTCGCGGGCAAAGGCGGTATCAAAAGGGCGGAACGGGGTGTCAGTCATGGCGCGACCTCCGGTTGGCGTGCGGAAAACAGTAGGGTAGATGATCTATATGGGATTACTGCGGCAAAGGAACACCGATTGAGAGGTGAAGAACCGGAGAATATGGTGCCTCCAGGCCCAGGATGCGGGCGGTTTCGTCATCGTCAAACCCGGCCACCAGCACAGACCCAAGACCCAGGCTGACAGCCATCAACATCATATTTTGCGCCGCGGCCCCCGCCTCAATCGCAACATAGGTCGGTCCGCGCCGCCCGTAGGGTTTCTGATCGGCAAAGTCGCGGGTGGGGGTGACAAAGTCGGCACACACGGAAATGGTCAGCGGTGCATCAGAAATCCAGGTCTGATCCTCCACGGCCGCGTCCTTTAGCGCGTTGCGCGTGTCGCCCTTGCTGAGTTGATCGAGCGATCCGTCCCTGTGCCCCGCCTGATAGAGCCCGGGTTCAAGACCTGTCACGTGACCGGCCACGACAACAAGGCGCAACGGGTGCAGCGCATGCGCGGATGGCACGGTCTTGAGGCCGTCTGTGCCGGTCGTGCCCTGACCCGCCCAAAGAAGCCTTTGCACCTGATCCGACGTGACAGGCGCAGACGCAAAGGAACGAACAGACCGGCGCGCCTGCATCACATCCAGCAGCATTTTCTCGGGGCCGTCAGACATGGATTGGACCTTTCTCACTGTCACGTGCAGCGCTCTGAGCCTGTCACTTTGGTCAGGCCGGAGGCAATGGAAAAACGCGTTCTGACGCGTGTAGGTCTGTAACCTGCTTGGTTTCCACAAGCTTTGCGCGCCTTGCCATGCGCCAACCGCGTGCATGGCTTTCCGACCTGGCCCGCGTCTCGAAAGGGCGGAAACCTGCGGCGCTGCGCATCGCGCCGAGCCTAGGTGTTTTCGCTGACAAGCGTCCGTTTGCCGCAACCCACATTCTTGTATGGGGTCGCGGAATAGGATTTAGTCTGCGCAAACACGCCTGACACGCACAGGCCCTGACAATCGCTTGGGCGGGACACGCCAATGAAACAGCTTACGAAAGCCGGGACATCCATGAAAAAACTGTTCAGCTTGCTGGCCGCTACGGCCTCTTTCAGCATGCCAGCCTTCGCACAAGACGGACTGGAAGGACTTGAAACCATCGGGAAACCACAGCCGGGCGGTTTGAATTTTCAGCCAGCGGTGACGGAACTGATGGAAGATATCGTGTGGCTCGATACCATGCTGCTGGTGATCATCACGGTGATTTCGCTCTTCGTGTGCGCCCTTCTGGCCATCTGCATTCTGCGCTACAACCGCCGCGCCAATCCTGAGCCGTCGACCTTTACCCACAACTCCCCCCTTGAAGTGGCGTGGACCGTGGTACCGATCCTGATCTTGGTCTTTATTGGCTCCTTCTCGTTGCCGGTTCTGTTCAAACAGCAGGAGATCCCTGAGGCGGACATCACGGTGAAAGCAACTGGGTATCAGTGGTTCTGGGGCTACGAGTATGTCGACCACGAGTTTGGCTTTGAAAGCTTCATGCTGCAAAAAGAGCAACTGGCTGAGTTTGGCTATGCCGCAGATGAATACCTGTTGGCGACAGACACAGCGATCGTTCTGCCAGTGAACAAAACCGTGGTGGTCCAAGTCACAGGCGGCGACGTGATCCACTCCTGGACGATCCCGGCCTTCGGGGTAAAGCAAGACGCGGTGCCAGGACGGATTGCAGAGCTGTGGTTCAAAGCCGAAAAAGAGGGCGTGTATTTCGGTCAGTGTTCTGAGCTATGCGGCAAAGACCACGCCTACATGCCGATTACCGTAAAAATCGTCAGCCAAGAAGCGTATGAGGCTTGGCTTGACGGAGCGATCGAAGAATACGCAGGCAAGCCGCGCAACGTCACTGTGGCGGCCAATGCGGACACCATCGACTAACCGGGCGGCCCGCCTCACGGGGCGGGCGTCCTTTGGGCTGGACGCGCACGGCCTCAAAACAGTTGGAAGGTGAAGCGGCAAATGCCTTGATCGCTTCACCCACCGAAGGAAGAAAACGGGATGACAGACGCAAGTCTTACCACCGCAAACCAAACCGCATCGCCGACCAGCGATGGCGGTTTTTCTGATTTTTTCGCGCTGCTGAAACCGCGCGTCATGACGCTTGTGGTGTTCACCGCCTTTGTTGGCCTCTACGCAGCGCCGGGTGGTATCCATCCGCTGATTGGCGCAGTGGCCATTCTCTTTATCGCGCTGGGCGGCGGGGCATCGGGTGCACTGAACATGTGGTGGGACGCTGATATCGACCGTGTGATGCGGCGCACCAAAGGCCGCCCCATTCCCGCAGGCCGGGTGACCGAGGGCGAGGCGTTCGGGTTTGGCATCACGCTGGCGGCCATTGCGGTTGTGATGCTGTGGCTGGCCACCAACTGGGTCGCAGCCGCGATCCTCGCCTTCACGATCTTCTTCTATATCGTCATCTACTCCATGTGGCTCAAACGCTGGACGCCGCAGAACATCGTTATTGGTGGCGCGGCGGGTGCGTTCCCTCCGATGATCGGCTGGGCGGCGGTGACCGGTGGCATCAGCCTCGAATCGGTGTTGATGTTCGCCATTATCTTCATGTGGACGCCCCCGCATTTCTGGGCGCTCGCGCTATTCATGCGCTCTGACTATGACGATGCGGGTGTACCGATGCTGACCGTCACGCACGGGCGCAAATCCACACGCGCGCATATCATTGTCTACACGCTGCTTCTGGCCGCGCTGGCCGTGGGCATCGGGTTCACCATGGTGGGCGGTCCGCTTTACCTGGCCGTGTCTGTCACGCTGAATGCGATGTTCATCAAAGGCGCCTGGCAGATTTGGCGGCGGACGGAAGAGGATGCAGAGGCCGACAACTACATGGTTGAGAAATCCTTTTTCAAACTGTCGCTCTACTACCTCTTCGCGCTCTTTGGTGTGATCGCGATTGAGGCCGGTCTGGCACCTTACGGATTGGGGGGCTGGTGATGGCACTCTCGCGCGAACATGAACTGCACAAGCGCCGCTTTTCCCGCAACATGGGGCTGGGCCTTGCGCTGGTGGGATTGGTGGCTGTCGTCTTTGGCCTGACGGTTGTCAAAGTGTCGACCGAGGAATTCACCGAACCGCTGTTTGGGGAGGCCTCTGAATGACCACGGAAGTGAACCACGGACGCACCGCCATCAAGCTTGTGAGCGTTGTGGTGTTCATGGGCGGGCTGGCTTGGGCGTCTGTGCCGCTTTACGATTGGTTTTGCCGGGTGACCGGCTTTGGCGGCACGCCGTCCACCTCCACCGTGGCCTCCGATGAAATCCTGGATCAGACCGTCACGGTGCGGTTCGACGCCTCGATGGAACGTGGCATGCCGTGGGAATTCAAACCCCTGCAGCGTCAGATGGAGATCCGCATTGGCGAGACAGGGTTGGCCTTCTACGAGGCCTATAACCCGACCGATCGCCCGGTGGCGGGATCTGCGGCGTTTAATGTGTTTCCCTATGAGGCCGGTGGCTTCTTCACCAAGATCGCGTGTTTCTGCTTTGAAGAGCAGGTCCTGCAACCCGGTGAGCGGGTACAGATGCCGGTGACCTTCTATGTCGACCCCGCGATGGTTGAGGATCGCGATGCGAAATACACCCACTCGATCACGCTCTCCTACACGTTCTATGAAATTGACCTGCCCGTAGAGCAGGCCGCGCTCGATAGCGCACCCACAAATAACTGACGCCAAAGAAAGGCGAGGGACCCAAAATGGCACATGAAAAAAATCACGATTATCACATCCTGAACCCCTCAGTCTGGCCGTTCTTTGGCGCATTGGGCGGGTTTGTCATGCTCTTTGGCGCGGTGGTCTGGATG
>JBCCDT010000073.1:0-20782 GCA_039030635.1 Pseudomonadota bacterium | reverse complement strand
GTGGGCGCGATATCAGCGGGGTCGGCGATTTTCTGAAAGTAGGTCTTGAGCGCCAGCGCGAGGGCAAAGAGCAGGTGATCGACCACGTAAAGCACGGCCGCCAGCACGACGCCCCAGCCGAAGAAATAGAGCCCGCCGTAAAGGCCGAAGACGATGGCGAGGCCGGCATATTCAAAGAGCAACGTCGCGCGTTCGCCAAACCGGTGCACAGCGCTGCCCATGAAAGGCCCGCAGATCATATTGGCCACGAGGTTGATAAGGTAGAGCGCGGTCACCTCATGCACCTCGAACCCGAACTTTTCGACCATCATGAAACCGGCGAAGACGACGAAAATCTGCCGCCGCGCGCCCGACATGAATTGCAGCAGGTAGTAAAGCCAATAGCGCCGGCGCAGGATCATCTTTTTGACCTGCGGTGTGGGGGACTCAAACTGTGGGTAGGCAAAGAAACAAAACGCCGCGATGGCGACGCAAACCCCGCCCGCGATCATGTAAACCGTGTTGTAGCTGAGCCCGAGCGTGTCCCAGGTGAGGACAATGAGACCGTAGGACAGAAGGGCTGCGGCCGAACCTGCCGCGACCATCCAGCCCAGGATTTGCGGCGCACGATCCTTGGCCAGCCATTGCAATTGCAGGGATTGATTGACCGTCTCATAGTAGTGAAAGCCAATGGAGCTGAGCATGGTGATCGTCAGGATGCCGCCCATTGTGGGAAACCACGCCGTCACCGCCGTGGCCGCGCCCAGCATGACAAGAGAGACAATCCCCAACACCTGTTCGCGCATGAAGATGATGATGGCGATGACACCAACCGCCAGAAAGCCCGGGATTTCGCGGACCGTGTGGAGCCAACCGATGTCAGAGCCATCGAAATCGGCCACCTCGATGACAAAGTTGTTGAGCAGCGCCGACCATGTGGAAAAGGCAATCGGCATGGCCGCTGCCATCAAAAAGAGCAGCGTGACCGGCCGGCGCCAAACGGGGAGGTGGCGGGCGTCATGGAGGGCGACGATTTGCATGCCTTTGCTCTACGCCTTTTGCGCAGACTTGGCGAGTGCAGTGGTGAAGAGACGGCTGTGCGCCTGTGCGCGAGACGAATTTTTAAAAAATTCGCGCCAACGCTGGTGGGGCATTTTTTGGGAAAAAATGCGGGCGGCGTGGGAACTGTTGCGCCTCATTAGTTAGAAGAAGCTTTGCGGGTCGATATCAACGCTCAGGCGAAAGTTGGAGGAGCCGCGCACAGGCGCAATCCAGCGGGCGAGCGCGGGTTGCAGGGCTGCACCTTTGGGCGCTTTGACGAGCAGGCGCACGCGGTGGCGGCCTCGGATACGGGCGATGGGCGCAGGCGCGGGGCCAAAGACCTGGGCCCCGGCCGCGCGCAAGGGTGCATCGTTGCGCGCCAATTGACCGCCGATGTCAAAGGCCTCCTGCATATCTGTCGAAGACAACACGATCCCCGCCATCCGGCCAAAGGGGGGCACGCCCGCAGCCTCACGTTCGCGGGCCTCTGCCGTCCAGAACCCTTCTTCATCGCCGGACAGGATCGCGCGGATGACCGGGTGTTCGGGCTGAAAGCTCTGCAAAAGGGCGGTGCCGGGTTTGTCGGCCCGCCCGGCCCGGCCCGCAACCTGGCGCATCAATTGGAAGGTACGCTCAGCCGCCCGCAAATCTGAGCCTTGCAGGCCGAGATCGGCATCAATCACGCCCACCAATGTGAGGTTGGGAAAGTTGTGACCCTTGGCCACCAATTGCGTCCCGATGATGATATCTGCCGCACCTTCGGCAATGTTCACAATCTGCTCTTTGAGCGCACGCGCAGAGCCGAAGAGGTCTGACGACAGCGTTGCGATGCGCGCATCGGGGAACAGCGCGCGTGCCTCATCTTCCAGCCGCTCCACCCCGGGTCCCACGGGGGCCAGCTTGCCTTCGATACCGCAAGACGGGCAAGCCTCAGGAATAGGTTCGGTTGCGCCGCATTGGTGACAGACCAGCCGCTTGATAAAGCGATGCTCCACCATGCGGGCGTCACATTGATGACAGCCAACCTGATGCCCGCAGGCCCGGCAGATGGTCACCGGCGCATAGCCGCGGCGATTGAGGAAAAGCAGCGATTGTTCCCCGGCCTCAAGCCGCGTGGTGACGGCCTGTTGCAAGCTGGGCGAGATCCAGCGGTTGGACGGCAAACTCTCAAGCCGCATGTCAATGGCGCGCATTTCAGGCATCACGGCCGCGCCAAATCGGGCGGTTAGATCAAGACGGGTGTATTTGCCGGCCTCTGCATTGGTCCAACTTTCCAAGGACGGCGTGGCAGAGGCGAGCACCACCTGCGCGCTGCACAGGCTCGCGCGCAACACGGCCATGTCGCGGGCATTATAGAGCACGCCATCTTCTTGTTTGTAGGAGGTGTCGTGTTCTTCATCGACCACGATGAGCCCCAGATCTTGAAATGGCAGAAAGAGCGCAGAGCGCGCGCCCACGACCACCTGACACGCGCCCTCAGCCGTCATTTTCCAGATGCGGCGCCGTTCAGTCATGGTGGCGCCAGAGTGCCACTCTGCCGGGCGGGCGCCAAAACGCGCCTCCATCCGGGTCATGAATTCGGCGGTAAGCGCGATCTCAGGCAAGAGGATGAGCGCCTGCCGGTTCTGGCGCAGGGTTTCGGCAACGGCCTCTAGATACACTTCGGTTTTGCCGGAGCCAGTCACGCCGCGCAGAAGAGTGGTCGTGTAGTGACCAGACCGGGCTGAGGCGCGCAGATGCTCTGCCGCCGCGGCCTGATCTTGCGTGAGGTCCATGCCGGTGCGGTCGGGGTCAAGGCGCGGAAAGGCTGTATCGCGCGGCGTGTCCTCTTCCAGTACGGCGTTTTGTTTGACCAGCCCTTTGACCACCGACGCTGTGACACCCGCCTCCTCGGCGAGTTCCTTGAGCGTGAAGGACAGCCCGTCGTATTCGCGCAGGACCTCAAGCACGCGGCGGCGGGCGTCGGTCTGACGGTCCGGGTCCACCGATCCAAGCCGATAGACTTTGCGCATGGAGGGCGGATCGGACAATCCGGGCGCGCGGGTGGCCAGGCGCAACATGGCGGTCATCGGCGTCAGGGTATAATCCCCCGCCCGGATCAGGAAATCGCGCAGCTCTTCGCGCATGGGCGGGGTGTCGAGCACGCGCAGAACGGACCGCACTTTGCTTTCGTCATAACCGCCCTCTCCTTTGCCCCAAACCACGCCCATCACCTTGCGCGGACCAAGCGGCACTTCGACAAACGCCCCCAGAGCGCAGCCCCCATCTGGCGCGCGGTAATCCAGCACGCGGCCCAAAGGTTGCGTGGTCAGCACGCCCACCAGCGCGCCTTCGTAGAAAAAGCCCTGAGTGTCGGGCAAAGGGATCTCCCTCTTGAGGGGGTTTCGGCAAGCTGTCTCATGGGGTAAAGCGAAATGAGCGAAACCAAAAGCCGGTTGGAGGCCTGCCCCATGAAGTTTTTCGTCGATACCGCCGAAGTGGATGCCATCGCAGAGCTCAATGATCTGGGCATGGTGGATGGGGTGACGACCAATCCGTCGCTGATCCTCAAATCCGGTCGTGACATTCTGGAAGTGACCAAAGAGATCGCCGAGATGGTCGATGGGCCAGTGAGCGCGGAAGTTGTCGCCCTCAAGGCCGATGACATGATCGCCGAAGGCCGCAAACTGGCCAAGATCGCCGACAACATCGCGGTGAAGGTGCCGCTGACATGGGATGGCCTCAAGGCGTGCAACGTGCTGACCAATGAGGGCAATATGGTCAATGTCACCTTGTGCTTTTCGGCCAATCAGGCGCTGCTCGCGGCCAAGGCGGGGGCCACGTTTATCAGTCCGTTCATCGGGCGTTTGGATGATATCAACCTCGACGGGATGCAATTGATCGCGGACATTCGCCAGATCTATGACAATTTTGACTACGAGACAGAGATCCTTGCCGCCTCCATCCGCACGGTCAATCACGCCTTTGAGGCCGCGCGCATCGGGTCGGACGTGATGACCGCGCCGCCGGACGTCATCAAGAAAATGGCGCAACATCCGCTGACCGACAAAGGCCTCGACGCGTTTTTGAAAGATTGGGAAAAAACAGGGCAGAAAATTCTCTGACCCCGTGTTATAAGCGCGCAAAAGTAAGAGTAGAGGCATAAATGAGTAGCAAGCCTGCGGTGATCACGGATGTGATGCGCCAAAAAATTCTGTCTCAGCCGGATGTGATCCTGGAAGACCAGGACCTGATGCGCGCGTTGATCTCAGCCAATGAACGCGCCATGGGCGGCAATATCGTGGATCTGCGCGGCATCGCCATGGAACGCCTTGAGGCGCGGCTGTCGCGGCTGGAGGACACGCATCGCAGCGTGATCGCGGCGGCCTATGACAACCTGTCGGGCACCAACCAGGTCCATCGCGCCATTCTGCGCATGCTTGATCCGGTAGAGTTTGAGGAATTCCTGCGCGATTTGGGCGGCGAGGTTGCCGTGATCCTGCGCGTGGATTGCGTGAAACTGGTGCTCGAATCCGTGCAAAACGATGATGACCCGGCGGTGCAAAAGCTGGGCGATGTGCTTTCTGTCGCGGAGCCCGGGTTCATTGAACGTTATCTCACGGACGGTCATGGACCGACACCGCCGCGTCAGGTGACGCTGCGCCAGGTGCATGAGGGTGACCCTGATGTCTATGGTCGCGAGGCGGAGTTCACCCGCTCTGAGGCCTGTATCTTGCTGGATTTCGGCCCTGGTCGCCTGCCGGGCATGCTGGCCATGGGGTCTGAGGATCCGCATCAGTTCAGCCCGCAACAGGGTGTGGATTTGCTTGGCTTTTTCGGCGGCGTGTTTGAGCGCGCGATGCGGCGCTGGCTGTCGTGATCTCGGACGGCGCACGCGATGCGCTACAGGGATTTCTGGACCATGCACGCGCGCTGCGGGGCGCGTCAGACAATACGCTGAAAGCTTACAATCGCGACCTGGTCGGGTTTTTGTCCTTCATGACCGTGCATCTGGGCGGCTCTATGGGTGTGGGTGCATTGGCTCAGATCGGCACGCGGGACATGCGCAGTTGGATGGCCTCTGAGCGCAGCAGTGGCACCGGTGCGCGGTCCTTGGCGCGCAAACTGTCGGCGGTGAAAAGCTTTTATCGTTGGGTGTCAGAGCGCGAAGGCTTTGATGCCACGGCTGTCCTGTCCACCCGCGCGCCCAAATTCCAAGCCAAATTGCCCAGACCCCTCTCGGTGGACGGCGCGCGTGATGTGATTGACCTCATGGAGGTGCAATCGGACAAACCATGGGTCAATGCGCGCGATCAAGCGGTGGTGACCCTGCTTTATGGCTGCGGGTTGCGGATATCAGAGGCGCTGTCTTTGACGGGCGCCGATGTGCCGATGGGCGCGACGCTGCGCATTCTGGGCAAGGGCGGCAAAGAACGCATTGTGCCAGTGATCTCTGCTGCCCGGGACGCGGTGGAGATCTATCGGCGCACGGCCCCCTTTGATTTTCCCTCTGACGCTCCGCTCTTCCGGGGTGTGCGGGGTGGCCCGCTGAGCCCGCGTCAGGTGCAAAAGGTTGTGGCGGCGGTGCGCATGCAGCTTGGTCTGCCGGCCTCTGTCACGCCGCATGCCATGCGCCACAGCTTTGCCACGCATTTGCTCAACGCGGGCGGGGATCTGCGCGCGATCCAGGAACTCTTGGGTCACGCGTCACTTTCCACGACGCAAGCCTACACCGCAGTCGATGCTGCACGGTTGATGGAGGTCTACCGAAAGGCCCATCCCAAAGGCTGATTGCGCCCCTTGCGGTTTTCCGTCATGACACCTTTATGACGCGGCAACTCAAAGCTTTATCCGTTCACCTGTTCACAGCCTCCGGTGCCGTTTTTGCCATGCTCGCGATGCTGGCAGCGGTGGATGAGAAATGGAGCTTGATGTTTTTGTGGCTCGTGGTGGCGTTCTTTGTCGACGGCATCGATGGCCCATTGGCGCGGCATTACAATGTGAAAAAATATGCGCCGCAATTCGATGGCAATCTTCTGGATATGATCATCGACTACCTGACGTATATTTTCATCCCCGCCTTTGCGCTGTTTAAATCTGGGCTCTTGCCGGGCTGGACGGGTTGGGTCGCGATCATCATCATCACGTTTACCTCTGTGATGTACCTGGCCGACACCCGGATGAAGACCAAGGACAATTCATTTTCCGGCTTTCCGGCCTGCTGGAACATGGTGGTGCTCGTGGCCTTTGCCATTGAACCCAATTTCTGGATCACACTGGCCTGGGTCACGGCCTTGGCGTTTACCATGTTCGTGCCGTTCAAATTCGTCCATCCGGTGCGCACCGAACGCTGGCGTATGGTGACACTGCCCATGGCCCTGGCCTGGACGTTTTTTGCCGGTTGGGCGGCCTGGGTGGATTTTCATCCTGAAAGCTGGGCCCATTGGGGGCTGATTGCCACCACCACCTACCTCATGACAGCGGGCATCGCACAACAGATCATACCGCCCCTGCGTACGGGCGCGACATAAGCGAGACGCGCCCGAAGGAAGCGACGAGCGCGCCGTCAGATGAGCAACCCCGCCGCCCCTTCGTGACGCAAAAGCCAGACTTTCGTGTCAATCCCCACACCGCCTGAAAACCCGCCCAAAGACGTGGCCCCCAAGACCCGATGACAGGGAATGATCACCGGGATCGGATTGCCACCACAGGCCGCGCCCACCGCCTGCGCCGGCAGGCCGACACGCGCCGCAATATCACCATAGGTCAGCGTCTCTCCAAAGGGGATCGCGGCCATCTCGGCACAGACCTCTTGCTGCGCTTTGGAGCCGCGCACGTGCACCGGCAGATCAAAAACCGTCAGCTCTCCGTCGAAATAGGCCCTGAGCTGCGCGCAGGCCTCTTTGAGCTCAGGCGTTTCCACAGGCGTCTTCGCCTTGCGCCAGGACAGACCCGTGATCGCCGCACCGTCACTGATCACTGTCACGTCGCCCACAGGCGTCGCTATGGACAGTTCCGCCACACTCATTCTGTGTTCAAAAGCACGGCCTCAACGCGCCGGTTCGCGCGCCGACCCTCGGGCGTGGCGTTGGAGGCCACGGGCGCAAGAAACCCCATCCCCTGCGCATCAAGCTGTTTCTCCGCCACGCCGTGATCCTGCATCAAACGCTGCATGACCGAGGCCGCCCGCGCGCGCGACAACCGCACATTGCCCTCCAATGCACCCACCGCATCTGTATGCCCCACCAGCACAACACGGCGCCCGGCATCCGCGTTGAGAAAAGCCGCCAGATCGGTCAGCGAGGCGTAGGTGCCTGTTTCCAGAGTGGAGGCCCCGGTGGCAAACACCAAATCCGGCAAGATCGCGTGGCCGTGGGTCAAAAGCCCATCAGCGATGCTCTCACCCGTGTCGGGCAAGACCGGATCAGTCTGTGGTTGCGACGTGGGCTCAGGCTCTGCCACGGGCTCAGCCGTGACAACTGGCTCGGGTTCTGGTTCGGGATCGGGTTGCGCGGCCACAACAGCGGCCTGACCGCCCGCAAGAACAAGCTGCACATACCCCACCTGCCCGGCGCGGCTGACCAGAACGGACACAAATTCCTCGCCCGGCCGCGCGGCGTTCTCAGCCGACAAAAAGCGAAAATCAAAGAGATCGACAAACATGTCCGGTGCAGGCAACACGTCCACACCAAACCGAAAATCGAACCCGCCGCATTCATCTGCCGTGCAATCCAGCAAAAGATCATAGCCTTGCGCCTGCATTTGCGCGCGAATGGCCCCCAAGAGGGAAAGGGTTGAGAGGTCTTGCGCCTCAATCCGCCAGGCCTGGCGAACAATGCGCCCCTCGATTTCACGGGCCGGCACACGGCCCTGCGCAAAAGGCGCCACAGGCAGAAAATAGGTATCCGCGTCGCGATCAACCTCGCGCGTCAACTCTGCCCGACCGGGCAAATCAAGATCGAGCGCGGCAACCGGACCCGTCTGCGCGACCGCGAGGGCCAGACCTGCAGCGTGGCAGAGCCTCACCGCGCCTGCCCGTGATACTCGGGATTGGGTTGCATGCCGGTCGCACTGGCCACGCGATTGGACATGCTGAAAAAGCCCACGACACTGGCGATGTCCCAAATATCGCGATCGGTGAAGCCGTGATCGCGCAGAGCTTGGCGATCCGCCTCTTCAACCTCGGCACTGGATTTGGTGACCTTTTCCGCAAAGTCCAGCATCGCGCGTTGACGCGCATCAAGATCGGCCATGCGCCAATTCATGACCATCGCCTCCCCCAACTCGGGCTTGCCCGAAAGCGCCCGCACCGCGGCACCATGGGCCACCTGACAATACCAGCACCGATTGATCGACGAGACGACGACCGCGATCATCTCGCGCTCCAGCTTGGTGATCCCGCTCTCGCCCAGCATCAGGTCATTGTACATGGCCGTGAAGGCGTTCAGCTTACCGATGTCAAAGGCGTAGGCCGTCAGAACATTCGGCACCATGCCCAGCTTCTCTTGGCAGATGTCGAAATATGCCTGTGTCTCCGGCGGCAGCGGGTCTGCAATGGGCAAATCCAGCGCGGTGGGTGTTTTGGTCATGTGGCCCCCTTGAGCAATCGGTAGTGATACTGTCCCACAACCTCCAGCCCGAGGGAAGCATAGAGCGCATTGGCACCGGTGTTGGCCTGGGTACACAGCACGGCCATGTGGGTCGCGCCCTGCGCATGGGCCCAACGCGCGGCGTGGAGGGTCATCATCCGCCCCACGCCCAGCTTGCGAAATTCCGGCAGCACCTCAAGGGCGTGCATCATCGCGATGCCGTCTTGCATGGCTACAAAACCTGTACCAGCGGGCGACTGTTCATGGCGGCCCAGAATGGCGGTTTTGGAACCTGCGGCGCGATGCATGACGTCGACACGCTCCGGCCCGATGCCGCCCGTTTTCCAGATGTCTTTTTGTATCTCCAACGGTGGCCAGATTGAAAAGACCAACGCGCGGGGCGGCGGCGTATCGGCCATCTCTTGCAGCGGCCCGTAGTAGAGATTGACCGGATCGACCACCGCATAGCCCTTGGCGGCCAAGAGATCGTCAAACCCCTCCTGCCCCGCCCGGATCATAAAAAGCGGGTCCTGCCCCATGGCCCGCATCGCGGCCTCTGCGGTGGGCAAATCGGCGTCGGACACCGCGTCATCCGCTGTGGCAGCTGAAACCCGTTTGCCGCCCCCCTGCCCGTCGCGCAGCATCCACGGACCAGAGCGACGCATCCGGGCGGCGGGCCATGTGGCATCAATCGCGGCGTAAAGCGTGGGCAGATCGTGCGCCATCACGCAAACGCGGCGCGCAATTTGTCCATCGCCTCGGACAGCTGGTTTTCATCGGTGCCGCGCATTACGATATTGGCCCCAAACTGTCCCTCGCGAATGAACGGGTAAGATCCCATCGAGATCGCGGGATAGGTCTCCGCCAAAGCGCCCAAAGGCCCTGCGATATCGCCTTCGGGGCGAAAAATCTCAACCGAGCGCGACAGGACCGGCGCGCCCCCGGTGAGATGGGGCAGAAGGCTTTGCAACATGACCTCAAAGATCTTGGGCACCCCGGCCATCACATGCACATTCTTGATCGTGAAGCCCGGTGCCGTGCTCACCGGATTGTCGATCAGCGTTGCCCCGTCGGGAATGCGCGCCATGCGCAACCGCGCTTCATTCAGCTCTTGGCCCGTCTTGTCGTAATGCGCCTGCAGCAAGGCGCGGGCGTCATCGCGCACCGAAATCGGCGTGTCAAAGGCGCGGGCCACATTGTCGGCTGTGATGTCATCATGGGTGGGGCCAATGCCGCCGGAGGTGAACACATGGGTGTAGGCCCCTGACAGCGCGCGCACCGCAGCCACAATGGCATCCGGCTCATCGGCCACGACGCGCACCTCTTTGAGGTCGATCCCCCTTTCGGTCAGCACGCCGGCAAGGTGATGCATATTGGCATCCCGGGTCCGGCCCGAGAGGATTTCGTCGCCGATGACCAGCATGGCCGCGGTTGGGTTTGTCATATGCGTCCCTTGCATGTTGATGGACCTCCGGTATAGCCCTCGGCCCATGCGCTTTCAAACCCCTCTGGTGCCCGGCACGCTGCTCAGACGCTACAAACGCTTTTTTGCCGATGTGCGGCTCGACGATGGGCGCGAGGTGACGGCCCACTGCCCCAACACCGGGCCGATGACATCGATTTGCGATCCCGGCAGCCGCGTGTGGTTGGAGCCCAATGACGACCCCAAGAAAAAATTGAAATTCGGCTGGCGGCTGCTGCAGGACGGGGAACACTTCGTGGGCGTCGATACCAGCCTGCCCAACCGCATTGTCAAAGAGGCGCTGACCGGTCCCGGCATTGAGGGGCTAGACGGCTATGACGAGATCCTGCCGGAACAAAAATACGGGGCCAACAGCCGGATCGACTTTCTGCTGCGCGGCAAGGACCGGCCGGACGCCTATGTGGAAGTGAAATCCGTGACGCTCTGCCGTGCGGCGGGCTTGGCGGAATTTCCCGACACGGTGACCACACGGGGGCGCAAGCATCTCGAAGATCTGACCGAGATGGCGGGCATGGGGCATCGGGCGGTGATGCTGTACCTCGTGCAACGCACAGATTGCCATCGCGTGACGTTGGCGGAGGACTATGATCCCGCCTATGTCGCCGCGTTCAAAGCGGCGAAAAAGGCGGGGCTTGAGGTGATTGCGCTTGGCTGTCAGATCACGCCGGACGGGATCGTCGCGGGCGATGTGCTGGAGTTTGGCATCTGAACACTGGCATCTCGCGCCTTTGTCACCTACATGTCGTGCTCAACCCAAACGAAGGCAACTCACGTGCAAAACGAACATCAAGGACGGCTGACCCGCGATGGCATCCGCATTCATGAGCGGGCCGATTTTGCAGGCATGGCCAAGGCAGGCGCTTTGGCGTCGCGCATTCTTGATGACATTGCCGAGCATGTGTTCGTAGGGCAGACAACGGGCGAAATTGACCGTTTGATCGAAAACATGGTCGATGCCGCAGGGGCGACATCAGCGACCATCGGCTACAAGGGCTACAAGCATGCCAGCTGTATTTCGGTCAATCACGTGGTCTGTCACGGTATTCCGGGCGACAAACGCCTGAAGGAGGGGGATATCCTCAATATCGACGTTACGGTGATCGTGGACGGCTGGTTTGGCGATACCTCACGGATGTATGTGGCCGGCAAGCTGAGCCGCAAAGCCGAACGTCTGGTGCAGGTCACCCATGACAGTCTGATGCGGGGGATTGAGGCCGTTCGCCCCGGCAATACCTTCGGCGATATCGGGCATGCCATTCAAAGCTATGTAGAGGCAGAGCGCATGTCGGTGGTGCGCGATTTTTGTGGCCACGGGCTGGGCCGGGTGTTCCATTCCCCGCCCAATGTGCTGCATTACGGGCGTCCGGGCATGGGGCCGACCCTGGAAGAGGGCATGTTTTTCACCATTGAACCCATGGTCAACCTGGGCCGGCCCGAGACAAAGGTGCTTGGCGATGATTGGACTGCGGTGACACGGGACAAATCGCTGTCGGCGCAGTTTGAGCATTCCATTGGCGTGACGGCCGACGGGTTCGAGATCTTTACCCTGTCTGAGGCAGGGCGGTTTCATCCCACCTGGGCGACGTCGGCCTAGCCGCTGGCCTCGATCACATCGGCGATCCGGTCCCCGATTTTGCGGGTACCGAGCCGGGATGCGTGCACCAGATCATCGTCAAAATCCGCGCGCCGCAGGATCAGATCCTCAAGCGGGGCAAATTCAACGCCTGTTTTGCGCTCCGCCAAAAGGTCCAGCCGCGTATTGAGTGCATGAAACTCCTCCATGCAGGCCTCCAGACGGCCGGTTTGGGTCATCACGTGGTAGTAGCCCGTCAAAAGCACGTTTGATCCGTTTTCCCGCATGGCATCCACGAAACCAGGGATTTGCCCGGATGTCGCGTCCTCTGAAATGAGCGCGTCCACGACATCGAGGCACGCCCCACAGCCGCAATCGCCCAAATCATTGGCGCCGCCATTCATCACCACCCAGTCCCATGGTCCGGGGCGGTATTGCACCTGAATGCTGTCATGATCCTCGGCGGCAAAGGGCGCCCCGGGGATCGACAGATTGGCGACCACGGTGTCGAGCCGGGCCGCGAGGATATGGCTGACAGAGGCGTGATCGTCGCTGTGCCACCACATCACGCTGTCGCCGATGACGAGGATCTCGGCATTGGAAGGAAGAGGGCGGACATCCGCTGGGATATCGGTGGCATCTACGTTGCGGCTGACCACGCAAGCCAAAAGTGTGAACCCCACCAAGCTGGCAACGCCATATTTCACCAAGAACCGCATGACACTCTCCAAACGTTTCGCGGAGTGGTGTCATGACGGGGCCGAAGGACACAGACCCCACGCCGCGGATCCCTGTGGGTGAGCCTGATTTTGCCGAAATTTGCGTTTTGGATCAGCGGTATGGCGCAAAGCGGCCATCACAAATCCGTGTCGCGGCGACAGATGCGGCCATACCCACCGTGGCCACGCAGACGACCCCGTTGGAGCGTAAAAACCTGATCCTGATCGACAAGGCCATTGATCAAGCGGATTTCATCACGGGCGCGCCGGGTGCGGTCTCATCCCCGATGGAGAAACGGCATACGGAATTGCGCAGCGCGTTGGCGCTGTGCTGCAAGGTCGCGCTGGTCTCTGTGGCTTGAATGGCCATCTGCGCGTTCTGGCGCGAGATCTCGTCGACGCCCTCCATCGTCTGCCCCAACTGGCTGATGGTTTGAGATTGCTGGCGGGACGCATCATCAATCTGTTGGATCATCTTGTGGACCTCTTCGACCATGTCGGAAATCTCTTCCAGCGCGCGGCCGGTTTTCTTGACCTGTTCGACGCCGCTTGAGACGCTGGTGGCGCTGGTTTGTACCTGGCCTTTGACCTGTTGCGCGGCCTCCGAGGCCTGACTGGCCAAGCTGCGGACCTCTTGGGCCACAACGCCAAAGCCCTTGCCGGTTTCCCCGGCGCGGGCGGCTTCCACCCCCGCGTTGAGCGACAGCAGATTGGTTTGAAAGGCAATGCCGTCAATCACATCGCCAAAGCCGCGGATGCTTTCGGAACTGGCATGGATGTCATCCATGGCCTTGATCGCCGTCTCGACAACTTGGCGGCCAGCCTCGGATTTGCCCGCCGCCTCGGTCACCCTGCGCAAGGATCCTTCGGTGTTGCGCGCGGTGTCTTCCAGCATATCGATCAGGGTGCGCAGGCTTTGGGTGGTGTCACTGACAATGCGGGTCTGGTTTTCACTGCGATGGGACAGATCATCAATTGCAGAACTCAGCCCGGCGGCATGTTCGGCAATGGCGTTGGCTGTCATCACGACATTGCCGATCGCATCGCGCAACGTGGTGCCGGTGTTGTTGAAATTGGTGATCAGATCGCTGTAGGTCTCTCCGAACTCTCCTGAGATTTCATAGGTCAGATCGCCTTGGGCCATGTGCTCAAGACCTGTCATCAATTCACCGACAATCCCTTGTTTGGCCCGTTCTTCTGCCTCGCGGGCGCAGGCATCGGCCTCGCGTTCTTGCTCAGCATTTTGGCGCGCCTCTTGCAAGCGCAGGGTCAAGGTTTCCATCGCGTCCCACATCACGCGCATCTCGTCGAGATGGCGGCGCGTTTGACGGAATTTTCGGTCAATCTTCCCTTCGGCCATATCATTCAGCACGCGCGTCGCCTCCCCCAAGGGGCGGATCAGACGGCGGCGCATGATGTGGACAGATGACACCGAGAGAAAGATCGTCAGCACGGCGATGGCAGCTGATACATTGCGCGCGGTCCGCGCTTGGCTGATTTGAGCGCCCCAATACTCTTGGATCAATCCCCCCATCAAAGGCGCGATAGAGGCCACCGCATCGAGACCCGTGTTGGAAAGCGCAAAGAAATCCTCAAAGGAATAGGGCATGGTGACATCTTCGCCCGCGCGCATAGCGGTCATGGCGGTGTCCATGTCACCGAGAGCTTGCAGATATGTCTGGGCAAATGCGGTATCCGCGTTGGCCAAGGCCCGATCCAACGCCTCCGGCATCTGCACGGATTGATGCACAACCTGAATGCGATCCCAGCCCGCAATGCCGCGCAGGGTATCGACCTTTGCCTCACCGCTGAAACGTGCGGGGATCGGCTCCCCCGTCAGGGCCGCAATGGCATAGAACGTGCGGGCGCGACCGGCATATTCGCGCGTCTCCCAGGCCAACGCTTGGACCCGGCTCATCGCAGATTCCGTGGTGGAAAAACTCCCCCCCTCAAGCACCAGCAACGTGGTTGAGGCGAACAGGCGTTCAATCTCTGCCTTGAGGTCGTTGGGCATTTGGTAACTGCGGGCCGGATCGCGCGCAGCGGCCGGTTGCGACAACAGGGTGTCCGCCTCACGGCGCAAGGTGATAATGGCCGCGCGTTGGCCCCTGACCGTGGTCAAAAATTGATCCCGATTTTCAAAGGGGCCTGTCGCATCCAACTGGGTCAGAGACCGATCCAAAAGGCCGTCTGATATCCTGCGTTGCTCTTCGATCAAAGCGCGGAACGCATCGGGAATTGGCGTCTCAAGGGCCAGGGCCACCTGCGTGACACTGCGCTCAAAAGACAGGGCGACCGTGCCCTCATACCAATAGGATCGCGCCTGTGCCAATTCCGCGTTTCTGGTTTCTACGACCACGTTGGAATGCGCCACCCACAAGCGTTGCGTGGCGAGGCCAAACCCCAACAGACCAAGGACCGACAAAACCGCGAAAATCAGGTACGCAATCCGCATGAAGACATTCCCCAAGACATTTGGGGACGGCCTATCCAACCAGAATGAAGATTATCTTTATGGCGCCGATATCTCTGGCCAGAAAAGCAAAAGCCCCGCATCTCTGCGGGGCTTCGCAATGTCATGTCTTGCGGGGGATCACTCCTCCCGGCTTTCCGGTGTGTCGACGAAATTGTCGAACGGATCGCCGCCCACGATGTCACCTTCCAACGGCGCGGCCAGCGCCGCGGCGGCTTCGGCTTCTTCGCGGCGCGCCTCAATGACCACGTTGTCGCGGCTTTGCGCGATCTGGCGAACTTTGAGGGTGGCCCCACCGGTGCCGGCAGGGATCAGGCGACCCACGATGACGTTTTCCTTCAGACCGACCAGCTTGTCACGCTTACCTTGGACAGACGCCTCGGTCAGCACGCGGGTGGTTTCCTGGAAAGACGCCGCCGAGATGAACGACCGGGTCTGCAAGGACGCCTTGGTGATGCCCAAGAGGATCGGCTCACCCTGAGCAGGCCGCGCGCCTTTGGCCAGCGCCTTTTCATTGGCCGCATCAAACTCCGCCTTGTCGACATGCTCGCCTTTCAGAAGCGTGGTCTCCCCTGAATCCAGGATCTCCCATTTCTGCAGCATCTGACGCACGACAACCTCGATGTGCTTGTCGTTGATCTTCACGCCCTGCAGTCGGTAGACGTCTTGGACCTCGTCGATCATGTAGTCAGCCAGCGCTTCGACACCCATGATGGACAGGATGTCATGGGGCGCGGGATTGCCATCCATGATGTAGTCGCCTTTCTGGACGAAATCACCTTCCTGAACCGGAATGTGCTTGCCCTTGGGCACCATGTATTCGACGGGCTCCATGCTGTCATCGGCGGGTTCGATACTGATACGGCGCTTGTTCTTATAGTCGCGACCGTAACGGACATAACCGTCGATTTCGGCGATGATGGCGTGGTCCTTGGGGCGGCGCGCCTCAAAGAGTTCAGCCACACGCGGCAGACCACCGGTGATGTCCTTGGTCTTGGCACCTTCACGCGGGATACGCGCGACAACGTCACCGGCTGCAATTTCCTGACCGTCTTCGATGGACAGAATGGCATCCACGGACATCGGATAGGTCACCGGGTTGCCCACATCGTTGCGCACAGGCTCCCCATTGCTGTCGGCGACAAGGATCTCGGGCTTGAGCTCATTGCCCTTGGGTGCGGCGCGCCAATCGGTCACGATCCGCTGGGTCATGCCGGTGGCGTCATCGGTCACCTCACGCACGGCCACACCGTTGACGAGGTCGACAAACCGCGCGGTGCCGCCCTTTTCAGCGATGATCGGCAGGGTGTAGGGATCCCATTCAAAGAGCTTGTCCCCACGGGCCACTTTCGCCCCATCTTTGACAAAGAGCTTGGAGCCGTAGCCGATCTTGTGGCTGGCCAGTTCGGCGTCATTTTCGCCCATGATGCGCAGCTTCATGTTGCGGCCCATCACCAACGTGTCGCCATTGGCATTTTCCAGCAACTGAGCGTTCTCGAACTCAACCTTGCCTTCTTGGCTGGCCTCAAGGAACGACTGCTGACCACCTTGCGCCACGCCGCCGATGTGGAAGGTCCGCATCGTCAGCTGTGTGCCAGGTTCACCGATGGACTGCGCGGCAATGATGCCCACTGCCTCACCAATGTTGACCAGCGTACCGCGGGCCAGGTCACGCCCGTAGCACATCGCGCAGACACCGTCTTCGCTTTCACAGGTCAACGGGCTGCGGATACGCGCGTTGGGCACGCCCGCCTCTTCCACGCCATCGGCCATACGCTCATCAATCAGCTGACCGCGGGCCACCAGAACCTCACCAGAGCTTGGGTCAACGATATCATCTGCTGCCACACGGCCCAGGATCCGCTCACCCAACGTGGAGACGACTTCACCGTCATTCACAGCAGGTTCGGCGGTGATGCCGCGATCGGTACCGCAATCATGCTCCCGCACGATGCAGTCCTGCGCGACGTCGACCAGACGACGGGTCAGGTAGCCGGAGTTCGCGGTTTTCAAAGCCGTGTCAGACAGACCCTTCCGGGCCCCGTGGGTGGAGTTGAAATACTCCAACACTGTCAGACCTTCTTTGAAGTTCGAGATGATCGGCGTCTCGATGATGTCGCCATTCGGCTTGGCCATCAGACCGCGCATCCCGCCCAGCTGTTTCATCTGGGTGACAGAGCCACGCGCCCCGGAGTGGGCCATCATGTAGACGGAGTTGGGCTCCGCCACGGCGCCGTTTTCATCTGTCTTATCCGCAGAGATCGTGCCCATCATGGCATCGGTGACCTGATCGTTACATTTCGACCACGCATCGACGACCTTGTTGTACTTCTCACCTTGGGTGATCAGGCCGTCCATATATTGCTGTTCGAACCCTTTCACCTGATCTCGTGTCTCATCGACGATGCCCCATTTGTCATCGGGGATCACCATGTCGTCCTTGCCGAAGGAAATCCCGGCACGGAACGCTTCTTTGAAGCCCATGGACATGATCTGGTCACAGAAGATGACGCTCTCCTTCTGACCGCAGTAGCGGTAGACGGTGTCGATGACCTGCTGCACTTCCTTCTTGCGCAGAAGCTTGTTCACCAGCTCGAACGGCGCCTTGGCATTGAGCGGCAAAAGCGCGCCAATGCGGATCCGGCCCGGCGTGGTTTCAAAGCGCATCATGACCTCTTGGCCTTCCTCATCGATCTGAGGCAGCCGCGCGGTGATCTTGGCGTGCAGGTGCACTTCGCCCGCGTCAAGCGCGTGCTGCACCTCTTCGACGGAGGAGAACGCCATGCCCTCCCCCTTCATGCCTTCGCGCATGATGGAGGTGTAGTAGAGGCCCAGAACCATGTCCTGAGATGGCACGATGATCGGTGCGCCGTTGGCAGGCGACAGAACGTTGTTCGTGGACATCATCAGCACACGCGCTTCGAGCTGGGCTTCCAGCGAGAGCGGCACGTGCACGGCCATCTGATCCCCGTCGAAGTCGGCGTTGAAGGCCGAACAGACAAGCGGGTGCAGCTGAATGGCCTTACCTTCGATCAGCACAGGTTCAAACGCCTGAATGCCGAGGCGGTGCAGCGTCGGCGCGCGGTTGAGAAGCACGGGGTGTTCGCGGATCACCTCATCGAGGATATCCCACACCTCGGGGCGTTCTTTTTCCACGAGCTTCTTGGCCTGTTTGACCGTCGAAGACATGCCTTTGGCTTCAAGCCGCGAGTAGATGAACGGCTTGAACAGTTCGAGCGCCATCTTCTTGGGCAGACCGCACTGATGCAGTTTCAGTTCCGGCCCGGTCACGATAACGGAACGACCAGAGAAGTCGACGCGCTTGCCGAGCAAGTTCTGGCGGAAGCGGCCCTGCTTGCCCTTGAGCATGTCAGAGAGCGATTTCAGCGGGCGCTTGTTGGCACCGGTGATCACCCGTCCGCGACGGCCGTTGTCAAACAGCGCATCGACGGATTCCTGCAACATCCGCTTTTCGTTGCGGACGATGATGTCAGGCGCGCGCAACTCGATCAGACGCTTCAGACGGTTGTTCCGGTTGATCACACGGCGGTAGAGATCGTTGAGATCAGACGTCGCAAAACGGCCCCCATCGAGCGGCACCAGCGGGCGCAGTTCTGGCGGGATCACGGGGATCACGGTCATGACCATCCATTCCGGGCGGTTGCCGGATTCGATGAAGGATTCAACCACCTTGAGGCGCTTGATGATCTTCTTGGGCTTCAATTCGCCCGTGGCTTCGGCCAGGTCAGCGCGAAGCTGTTCGGCCTCGGCCTCCAAGTCGATATTCTGCAGCATCTCACGGATGGCTTCGGCACCAATGTTGGCGGTGAAGGCGTCCATGCCGTAGGCGTCTTGGGCGTCCATGAACTCTTCTTCGGACAGCATCTGACCATAGGTCAGGTCCGTCAGGCCGGGCTCGATCACCACGTAGTTCTCAAAGTACAAAACCCGCTCCAGATCGCGCAGCGTCATGTCGAGCATGAGACCGATGCGGGACGGCAGCGACTTCAGGAACCAGATGTGGGCGCACGGTGCGGCCAGTTCGATGTGGCCCATGCGTTCGCGGCGGACCTTTTGCAGGGTCACTTCCACGCCACATTTTTCGCAGACAACGCCGCGATACTTCATGCGCTTGTATTTGCCGCAGAGACATTCGTAATCCTTGATCGGGCCAAAGATACGCGCACAGAAAAGGCCATCGCGCTCGGGCTTGAACGTCCGGTAGTTGATGGTCTCCGGCTTCTTGATCTCACCGTAGGACCAGCTGAGGATCCGCTCGGGCGATGCCAGCGAAACGCGGATCTCATCAAACACCTTGGCCGGTGCGGTGGGGTTGAATGGGTTGTTTACGATTTCCTGGTTCATTTTCAGATCCTTAAAAGACTGGGAGAGGGAGGGGAGTGCCGGGCTGAAGCCCGGCTTACGGGGTTATTCCCCCTCCTCCAAATCCAGGAGTTCCATATTGAGGCCGAGGCCGCGGACTTCTTTGACGAGAACGTTGAACGATTCCGGCACGCCCGCTTCAAAGTTGTCTTCGCCCTTCACGATGCTTTCATAGACCTTGGTCCGGCCTGCAACATCATCCGACTTCACCGTCAGCATTTCCTGCAAGGTGTAGGCGGCGCCGTACGCTTCCAGCGCCCAGACCTCCATCTCACCAAAGCGCTGCCCACCGAACTGCGCCTTACCACCCAGCGGCTGCTGCGTGACGAGGGAGTACGGGCCCGTCGAACGGGCGTGGATCTTGTCATCCACGAGGTGGTGGAGTTTGAGCAGGTACTTCACGCCGACCGTCACAGGGCGGCTGAACTGCTCGCCTGTGCGCCCGTCGAAAAGAACCGACTGACCGCTTTCGTCAAAGCCCGCGCGCATCAGCGCGTCGTTGACATCCGCCTCTTTCGCGCCGTCAAAGACCGGCGTTGCAATCGGCACACCGTGCGTGACGTTACCCGCCGCTTCCACCAGCGCATCCTCAGACATGCCGACAATGCCGTCATCATAAACGTCATCACCATAGGCAATCTTCATGGCCTCACGCACAGGCGTCAGATCACCGGAGCGACGGTATTCCTGCAGCGCCTCATCGATCTGCACGCCCAAGCCGCGCGCGGCCCAGCCCATATGCGTTTCGAGAATCTGACCCACGTTCATACGCGACGGCACACCGAGCGGGTTCAGACAGAAATCCACCGGCGTCCCATCGGCAAGGAACGGCATGTCTTCCATCGGCACAACCTTGGAGATCACACCCTTGTTGCCGTGACGGCCGGCCATCTTGTCGCCCGGCTGCAGCTTGCGCTTCACCGCGATGAAAACCTTTACCATCTTCATCACACCCGGGGGCAGGTCATCGCCGCGGCGAACCTTTTCGACCTTGTCGTCAAATCGGGCGTCGAGCGTGCGCTTTTGCGCTTCATACTGCTCATTCAGCGCCTCGACGATTTGGGCATCGCCCTCATCCTTCAGCGCCAGCTGCCACCACTGACCGCGGCTCAGCGTTTCGAGCAGATCCTCGGTAATCTCCGAGTTTGCCTTGACGCCTTTGGGGCCTTTGACGGCCACTTTGCCCATGATCAGGGACTTGAGACGCGCGTAGATGTTGCGCTCAAGGATCGCGAGTTCGTCATCGCGGTCACGGGCCAGACGTTCGACTTCCTCACGCTCAATCTGCAGCGCGCGTTCGTCTTTTTCCACACCGTGGCGGTTGAAAACGCGGACCTCAACGACCGTACCGAAATCACCCGGCTTCACGCGCAGCGAGGTATCCCGCACGTCAGAGGCTTTCTCCCCAAAGATGGCGCGGAGGAGTTTCTCTTCCGGCGTCATCGGGCTTTCGCCTTTGGGCGTGATCTTACCGACGAGGATATCACCCGGCTGCACGTCGGCCCCGATATAGACGATGCCCGCCTCATCGAGGTTGCGCAGCGCCTCTTCGCCCACGTTGGG
>JBCCDT010000072.1:0-21443 GCA_039030635.1 Pseudomonadota bacterium | reverse complement strand
TGACCCCGCCCCGGACTTGATCCGGGGCCTCGCGCTTTAAGAAATGAGGCCCCGGATCAAGTCCGGGGCGGGTTTTTCTCGTGGACCAGCTTATGCATATGTGGCTCACACTCCCCACGCCGCCCGTGACTTATTTGCCCAATCCCCCCACCTTTTTCCCCCATCTCAATTTTCTCCGCCGCGCCGCGCCTTGTTTCGGCCCGCCCGGCTCTCTACATCGTCCGAATGAACATGAAGATCCCATTTGTAAACCGCCACCCAACCGTGGCGGTCATTCGTCTGTCCGGTGCCATCGGTGGCGGTGCCCGCGCGCTCAACGATGACAGCCTGGCACCCGTCATCGAAAAAGCCTTCTCCAAGGGCAAACCCGCCGCCGTGGCGCTGATCATCAATTCGCCGGGCGGCTCGCCCGCGCAATCCTCTCTCATCGGGTCGCGTATCCGCAGGCTCGCGGATGAAAAGAACATCCCCGTCCACGCTTTCGTCGAAGACGTCGCGGCCTCGGGCGGCTATTGGCTGGCCTCCGCCGCCGATGACATCTGGATCGATCATTCCTCTGTTGTCGGCTCCATCGGCGTGATCGCCGCCACGTTCGGTGCGGACAAATTCATTGCCAATTACGGGATTGAGCGCCGCGTGCACACCGCTGGCAAATCCAAATCCATGCTCGACCCGTTCCGCCCTGAGAAAAAAGAAGACATTGCCCGTCTGCGCGGCATCCTCGAACAGCTGCACGAGACCTTTATCGCGCAGGTCAAATCCCGCCGCGGCGATAAGCTCTCGACCGATGTGGATCTCTTCACCGGTGAATTTTGGCTGGGCCAACAGGCCATTGACCTCGGCCTTGCCGATGGCATCGGTCACGCGGTCCCCAAACTCAAAGAGCTCTACGGCGACAAGGTGCGTTTCGCCAAATACGGGCGCAAGCGCGGCCTCTTCCAACGCTTCGGGGCCACCCTGATCGACGATGCCATGGGCGCGATAGAAGAGCGCGCCGCCTATGCCCGGTTCGGCCTCTGACGTGCTGAGCAAGATCGCAATACTCTTTTTGGTGTTCATGGCCATCCTCGCCATGTTCGGCCGCCTGCGCTTCCCGGGTCAGAAAAAACTGGCTGAGAAACGCTGCGCCAAATGCGGGCGCTTCCGCATCGGCAAGGGTCCATGCAATTGCGACAGCGGAGGCCGCAAATGATCACGGTCTGGCTGCTTGCAGGTCTGGGCCTTGTGATCTTGCTGCTGGCAGGGGACGCGCTGGTCAAAGGTGCGGTCAATCTGAGCCTGCGGGTCGGCGTGCCCGCCCTCATTGTCAGCCTCACCATCGTGGCCTTTGGCACCTCCGCGCCCGAGCTTCTGATCGGCATCGATGCCGTGCTCACCGACAAACCCGGTCTCGCGCTGGGCAATGTTGTGGGCTCGAATACGGCCAATATCCTGCTGGTCCTCGGCGTGCCGGCCATGATCGCCGCGCTGCACACCAGCACCTGCGACACCAAGAAAACCTATCTATTCATGATTGGGGCCTCGCTTCTGTTCATCGCGCTGGCTTTCCGCGGCGTGTTTGACCCGCTGGCCGCGATCGTGCTTTTGGCGGTGCTGGTCTTCATCCTGCTGGATGCCGGGCGCGATGCGCTCAAACACCAAAAAACCTGCTCAGACGCCCCGACAGAGGCCGAGGAGGTCGAAGGCGCAGACCCCGATATGCCCTGGTGGCAGATCACGGTCTTCCTGATTTTGGGCCTCATAGGCCTGCCCTTGGGGGCGGACCTGCTCGTTGATAATGCCTCAATCATCGCCAAGACCTTCGGCGTCAGCGACAGTGTGATCGGCCTGACGCTGGTGGCTCTGGGCACCTCGCTGCCAGAACTGGCCACGACCGTGATGGCCACCCTTCGCCGTCAGGCCGATGTGGCGCTGGGCAATGTCATCGGCTCCAACATGTTCAACCTGCTGGCCATCATCGGCATCACCGCGCTGGTGGGCCCGATCCCGGTCGATCCCGGCTTCTTGCGTTTTGACCTTTGGGTCATGCTGGGCGCCTCGCTTTTGCTCATCCCGTTTGTGTTCCTCAAACAAGATATCGGTCGTGTCTGGGGTGTGGCCTTGACCGCCATGTACCTGATCTATGTCACCCTTGTACTGACGTAAAAGGATTGGCTATGGGCGGCGCATTGGTAACAGGGGCGGGTAAGCGGCTGGGCCGCGCAATGGCGCTTGAACTGGCCACACAGGGCTATGACGTGGCCGTCCACTATGCAAGCTCCGACACCGATGCGATGGCCGTGGTGGCCGAGATCACGGCGATGGGCCGCACAGCAAAGGCGCTGCAGGCCGATCTGACCGCTGAGGCCGATATGCAATCTCTCATCCCTCGCGCGGTGGAGGCGCTGGGCGGGCCTTTGACCGTGCTGGTCAACAACGCTTCCGTCTTTGAATATGACAACCTGACCAATGCCGACCGGACCAGTTGGGACCGCCACATCGAATCCAATCTGCGCGCCCCCTTTGTCCTGACCCAAGGATTTGCCGCCCAAGCGCCCGAGGCGCAGATCGATGCCAATGGCGAACCCGTGGCGCAATCGCTGGTGGTCAATATGCTTGATCAACGCATCCGAAAACTCACGCCCGAATTCATGAGCTACACCATTGCCAAGATGGGTCTGTGGGCCTTTACCCGCACTGCCGCGCAAAGCCTTGCGCCCGCGATCCGCGTCAATGCCATTGGCCCGGGTCCCACCCTGCGCGGGGGGCGCCAGTCCGAGGATCATTTCGCCCGTCAACGCGCCGCGACCGTGCTCGAACGCGGCTCTGACCCCGAAGATATCTGCGCCGCGCTGGCCTATCTCTTGCGCGCCAAGGCGGTCACTGGTCAGGTGATTTGCGTCGATGGTGGGCAACATCTGGCCTGGCAAACTCCTGACATTTTAGGTCTGGAATAAAGGCCAAACGCCGATCCAACGGGTCAGTTGTGCACGCCGTCACGAACCCGTTACACAAGCTTGTAAAAAGCTTAATGATTTCAGCAATTTACTCAGCGTTCATTTAAATATCACTTAAAATCAATGGGTTATAAAAACGCCTAAAAATTAGGCACCCCAGAGAAATAGGCGAAATACAACGGAATTTCCCATCTGTCTCAAACTTATCATCAGAGTTATCCACAAAAACCGTGGACAGGTTTTCTCTTGCCCTGACTGCGCTAAGGTTGCAGCAAGGCGCAGAATCACATGACAGAGCAGACACCCCCAGAACAGCCCAAAACAGGGCACGCCGTCATCCAAGGCTATTTGCGCCTTTTGGATGCCTCTCCGGGTGTTTATCGCATGCTCGATCCGCAAAACCGCGTGCTTTACGTGGGCAAGGCCAAGAACCTCAAGGCGCGCGTGTCGAGCTATTCGCGCCCCACCGGCCATACCCGCCGCATCGCGCGGATGATCTCTGAAACCGCCTCGATGATGTTTCTCACGACATCCACGGAAACTGAGGCGCTGCTCCTTGAGCAGAACCTGATCAAACAGCTCAAACCGCGCTACAACGTGCTCTTGCGCGATGACAAAAGCTTTCCGCATATCTTCATTTCTGGTCAGGATGATTTCCCCCGCCTCGAAAAACACCGCGGCGCCAAAAGCCGCAAAGGCCGCTATTACGGCCCCTTCGCCAGCGCGGGCGCGGTCAACCGCACGCTCAACACGCTGCAAAAGGTCTTTCTCCTGCGCACCTGTTCTGATCGCGAGCTTTCCCAAGGGCGGCTTTGTCTGAATTATCATATGAAGCGTTGCGCGGGGCCCTGCGCGGGCAAGATCGGGGAAGAGGACTACGCCCACCTGGTCAAGCAGGCCGATGATTTCCTGCGCGGCAAATCCACTGAGATCCAGGAAAAACTCGCCGCCGAGATGCAAGCTGCCTCTGAGGAGATGGAGTTTGAACGCGCCGCCGCCTTGCGCGACCGGATCAAGGCGCTGACCATGGTGCAGACCAATCAGGGCATCAATCCCCGCACCGTGTCAGAGGCCGACATCATCGCGCTGCACATGGAAAAGGGCCAAGCCTGCGTGCAGGTGTTTTTCATCCGCGCGGGCCAGAATTGGGGCAACAAGGATTTCTATCCCCGTGTGGGCGCGGATGTGGACGCCGCCGAGGTGCTTGAGGCCTTTATCGGTCAGTTCTACGACAGCAAGGATCCCGCCCGTCAGTTGATCCTGTCCAACGCCATCGAAGACCCTGATCTGATGGCCGAGGCGCTGGGCTCCAAGATTGACCGCAAGGTCGAAATCCTCGTGCCGCAACGGGGCGAAAAGGCAGAGCTGGTCGATGCTGCGCTCCGCAATGCCCGCGAAAGCCTGGCGCGCAAAATGTCCGAGGCCGCGACCCAGGCCAAGCTTCTCAAAGGTCTGGCAGAGGCCTTCGACCTGCCCAAGGTGCCCCAGCGTATCGAGGTCTACGACAACTCCCACATCCAAGGGGCCTTTGCCGTGGGCGCGATGATCGTGGCCGGGCCCGAGGGCTGGATGAAAAACCACTACCGCAAGTTCAACATCAAGGGCGAAGACCTCACCCCCGGCGATGATTTCGGCATGATGAAAGAGGTGCTGACCCGGCGCCTGAGCCGTGTCAAGAAAGACGATCCTGACCGCGAAAAGGGGCTTTGGCCCGATCTCCTGCTCATCGATGGCGGGGCAGGGCAGGTGAGCGCGGTGCATCAGATCATGACCGAGCTTGAGGTCACCGATATCCCCATGATCGGCGTCGCCAAAGGCATTGACCGCGACCTCGGCAAAGAAGAATTCCACCGCATTGGCAAAACGGTCAAAGCACTCCGCCACAACGACCCTGTGCTCTACTTCATCCAGCGCCTGCGCGATGAGGCCCACCGCTTTGCCATCGGCACGCATCGGGCCAAAAGGGCCAAATCCATCTCAGCCTCCCCCCTCGACGACATCGCCGGCGTGGGTGCCGCCCGCAAACGCGCCCTCCTGGCCCATTTCGGCTCCGCCAAAGCCGTGAGCCGCGCCAACCTCGCCGATCTCAAGGCGGTCGAAGGCGTCTCGGCGGCCTTGGCCAAAAAGGTCTTTGACCACTTCCACGAAAAAGGCTGAGCACGCCCAACCAGTCCAAAACCTACTGACAGCCCATTGTCTGACCGTCGCTCAGCAGTCCTGCGCGGAATCAAGGCCCCCCGGGGCCGCCGCGCATCGCCGGGCCGCCTCGTCACACTGGAAGTGTGCCCACCACATTGTCGCGCCTTTGGCGCGACGGCACGGCGATTTGGTTGCAATAGGCGCACAGCTCAGATCGCTCGCGGATGTGGCCGGGATAAAGCACTGCCATTCAAAGCACAGATCGCCGTCCCGCGGCCCAACGATTTGGTTCAACTAGGTGCACAGCCCAGATCTTTCGCGGATTTGGCTGGGATAAAGCACTGCTGTTCAAAGCGCAGATCGCCATACCGCGGCCCGACACTGCGCGGCTCTGCAATGGAATGTCTGAACGACAGCTTTGTCCGCATAGCTGCCATCCGACGTGCTGCTCGAAGGCGCCCGCGCGGAATCAAGGCCCATTGGGGCCGCCGCGCATCGTCGGGCCGCCTCCACGGCACGGCGATTTGGTTGGGTCAAGCGCGTTGCTCTTATGGTTCGCGGATTTGGTTGGGATAAAGCGCTGCTGTTCAAAGCACAGATCGCCATACCGCGGCCCGACGCTGCACGGCTCTGCAACGAAAAATCTGAACAGCAGCTTCACCCCGCAGAGCTAACGTAAAGCCTCCTTACCGCATGACGCCCAAACCCGCCAAGTCGTGCGGGGCACACCCGGCCAAACCGGGTCAGTCAACATGGCCTGTCATCGCAAAAAAACCCTCCGGCTTCCCCCCGCCCGCGTTCCGGGCTAGACACACGCAATGACCTGGACGATCCCGAATATCCTCACGATCCTGCGCCTGCTGGCCGCGCCCGCCGTGGCCGTGATGTTTCTCTATTTCACGCGTCCCTGGGCCGATTGGTTCGCCCTCGTTCTCTTCGTCTCTGCCGCCCTCACCGACTGGGCCGATGGGTATCTCGCCCGTGCCTGGAAACAGACGACCAAACTGGGCACCATGCTTGATCCCATCGCCGACAAGGCCATGGTCGTGATCGCACTCATGGTCATCGTCGGCTATTCCTCCTCGCATTGGACCCCGTGGCTCGTCCTGCCCGCCACAGTGATCCTCTTCCGCGAGGTCTTTGTCTCGGGCTTGCGCGAATTCCTCGGCGACACCGCGGGCACGCTCAAAGTCACCAAGATCGCCAAGTGGAAGACCACGACCCAGATGGTCGCCATCGCCTTTCTCTTTGGCCAGGGCGTGTTTGAACACTACCTGATCGCCAGCACGGACGGCATGGATCAGGCCATGGTCGACGCGATCCTCACAGGCCAGATCGAAGACCTGCAAGGCCTGCAATGGAAGCTGGACGGCATGATCTGGTCGGGTCGCATCGGGCTTTGGATGCTGTGGCTCGCGGCGGCGCTCACGCTCATCTCCGGGCTCGATTACTTCCGCAAATCCGTGCCCTATCTAAAGGATTGAACCCATGGATGTGCTTTATTTCGCCTGGGTGCGCGAACGCATTGGTCGGCCCAAGGATGTGGTGGACACCCAAGCCGCCACCGTGATGGACCTGGTGGAAGAGCTGCGCGCCCGCGAGGTCCGTTATGAGGCCGCGTTCGCCGATATCTCCGCGTTGCGCGTGGCCGTCGATCAGGAACTCACCGATTTCGATGCCCCGCTCAAAGACGCGCGCGAGGTTGCGTTTTTCCCGCCCATGACAGGCGGTTAAGCGGATGGAGATCCGCGTCCAATCCGATCCGTTCGATCTGGGGCAAGAGACCAACAGCTTTGCCGCCCGCCAAACCGGCATGGGCGCCATCGTCACCTTCACCGGGGTGGTGCGGGACGTGGCCAGTGGCCTCACCACGATGGAGATTGAGCATTATCCCGGCATGACCGAGGCCGCTCTGACCAAGATCGCGCAAGAGGCGATGACCCGCTTCGCCCTCGGCGATGTCCTCATCATCCATCGCCACGGGGCCCTTGCGCCCGACGACCTGATCATGATGGTCGCCACCGCCGCGCACCACCGCGCCTCCGCCTTTGAGGCGGCCGATTTCCTGATGGACTACCTCAAATCCCGCGCGCCGTTTTGGAAAAAGGAAATCACGCGCGACGGCACCGATTGGGTCGCCGCCAAGGACGAGGATGAGACCGCTCTCAAACGCTGGTGAGGGTCGTCTCCGGTCATCCCCCCTCGCGCAGGTAGAGATCATCCAGACTATAGCTTGGCGCAATCCGTCCCGCATCGCCTTGAATGAAATCAACGTCAGAGCTCAGGCAATACAGGCCACAAAGCTGGGTCGCGGTGGCCGTGCGCCAATCGACCAGCCAAAACCGCCCGCCCGGCGTGCCGATATAGCCGAAAACCTGCTCATCCATGTCAGACAGCACGTCATCGGTGCTCGGGACTTCGCTATCCGCGCGGGGATCAAAACTCGAATGGGTGTGATAGGACGCCACAATATCGACCAGAGTGTCCGGAATGTCCCAGACGGTGCAGCTGTCCATCGTGCCGCCCACCGGGTCGGTCGCGACAAACGCGCCATTCGCGTCCAGACCAAAATATCCGCACACTTCGATATCCTCGGCAAAACTGATCGCCTGATAGTCGATAAAAGCTGCACGCGCCTGAGCATGGAATGTCTCATCGGGGACAAGCCCTGATCCCAACGGATAAGGCGTCCCTCCAGTACAGCCCGCCAGAACGACTGCGGCAAGCGCGCGAAGCAACTTCCCTGACATCACGTGGCGCATCATCGTGCCTTCGACCACCCGCCGCCGCCCGGCGTGTCCATCCCAAACACCGCGCCCTCGGGCAGGTTGATCTCATCATTCCCGCCCATCTCGCGCCGCGTACCATCCGGCATCTCCGCCCAATTCCGCCCCACCTCACCGGGGTCGCCGCCATCCCCGCCAAAGGGCGGCACCACCCGGTGATTGGTCAGCACGGTGACTGTCACAGGCGCCAAGAACCGCACCCGCCGCGTCAGGCCATGGCCCCCGCGCCAGCGCCCCGCGCCGCCGGAACCATCGCGTATCGAAAAGGTCTCCAACCGCACCGGAAAGCGTTTTTCCAGGATCTCGGGGTCGGTCATCCGCGTGTTGGTCATGTGGCTTTGCACCGCGTCACAGCCAGCAAAGCCCGGACCCGCACCCGTGCCGCCTGCAATCGTCTCGTAATTCTGGAAATCCGCATTGCCCCAGACGAAATTGTTCATCGTCGCCTGGCTCCCCGCGATCACGCCCAACGCACCGTAGAGCGCGTTGCACGCCGCCTGGCTCACCTCCGTATTCCCCGAAATCACCGCCGCCGGATAGCGGGGGTTGAGCATGGACCCTTCCGGCACCACGATCTCCAGGGGCTTCAAACAGCCTTGGTTGAGTGGAATGTCAGACCCCACCATGGTGCGAAACACGTAGAGGACCACCGCACTCGCAATCGATCTTGGCGCGTTGTAATTGCCCGCATGCTGGCCGGAGGTGCCGGTGAAATCCACCTTCGCGGTGCGCGCCTTGCGGTCCACGCTCACCGCCACCTCAATCTGCAACCCGCTGTCCATGGGATAGCTGAACCGCCCGTCGTGCAGCCGGTCGATGACACGCCGGACGCTTTCCTCGGCATTGTCCTGCACATGCCCCATATAGGCCTGCACCACGTTCAGCCCGAATTGCCCGACGACCTTGAGCAATTCCTGCCGCCCGGTCTCATTGGCCGCGATCTGCGCCTTCAGGTCCGCCATGTTGTGCTCAATATTGCGGCAGGGATAGCGCCCTGAACTGAGCAAATCCCGCGCGGCCTCTTCCAACAGGACACCACCCTCAACCAGCTTCACATTGTCGATCAGCACGCCCTCTTCCTCGATATGGCTGCTGTCGGGCGGGGCCGATCCGGGCGTGCGCCCGCCAATGTCGGCGTGATGGCCCCGTGACCCTAGCCAAAACGCAGGCCGATTGTCGCCGCACCCCTCCACGAATACCGGCGTGACCACGGTCACATCGGGCAAATGCGTGCCGCCATTATAGGGCGAATTCAGCACAAACGCGTCGCCCTGCGTCACATCCGGGTTGAGCCGCATCACCGTCTTGATCGAGTCGGACATCGACCCAAGGTGCACCGGCACATGGGGCGCATTGGCCACCAGATCGCCCGCCGCATCAAAGATGGCACAGGAGAAATCGAGCCGCTCCTTGATGTTGACCGACCGCGATGTGTTTTCCAGCGTCAGCCCCATCTGATCGGCCACGGACATGAACAGGTTGTTGAACACCTCCAGCAGGACAGGATCGGCCTTCGTGCCTGCGGCCTCGTCCCGCGCGGCAGCCTCGGTGCGCTCCAGCACCAGATTGCCCAGGCGGTCCACCCGCGCAGCCCATCCCGGTTCCACCATGTTGGTGCCGGTGGGCTCCGTGATGATCGCCGGGCCCTTGACGGTCTTGGCCGCGTCCAAGGCCGCGCGATCATAGATCGCCACATCCCGCCAGCCGCCCGCGCAGTAGACTGGCACCTGCGCCAGGGCCGCACCATCGCCCTGTTGCATCTGCGCGCGAGCCTCAACCCCGCTTGCGCTGGCCGCTTCCACGCTCAGCATGTCGATGAGGATCTCGCGGTCGGGCGAAATAAAGCCAAACCGCGCCCGGTGACGCGCTTCGAACTCTGCCGTGGCGGCCTCAACTGAGGTCGCTTGCGTTTTCAGGCTCTGTTGTGATCCGTCATAGCGCAGATGCAGCGACCAGGTCTCATTGATGTCTTGGCCGCCTTGCGCTTCGACCTCCGTGCGCGCCTGGGCCGCCAAATCAGCGAGGCGCTCACGCGCCGAGCGCAAATCGCTCAAAGGCCCGTCAAATTGCATCTCGCGCATGGCTGTGACACGCGCCAGCCCCATCCCATAGGCCGACAGCACGCCCGCATAGGGATGCACCAAAACCCGCGTCATGCCCAAGGCGTCCGCCACCAGGCACGCGTGCTGCCCGCCCGCGCCGCCAAAGCATTGCAGCGTATATTGCGTCACGTCGTGCCCGCGCTGAACCGAGATTTTCTTGATCGCATTGGCCATATTGTCGACCGCGATGCGCAAAAAGCCTTCGGCCATGTCCTCAGGCGAACGGGGGGCCTCGTCCGTCGCTTGCGCGACAGTCTCGGCCAGGCTCTGGAACTTTTGCCGAACGATCTGCGCATCGAGGGGCGCATCGCCTTCCGGCCCAAAAACCGCCGGAAAATGATCCGGGTTCAGCTTGCCCAGCATCACGTTGCAATCGGTCACCGCCAGCGGCCCACCGCGCCTGTAACACGCAGGGCCGGGATCCGCGCCCGCGCTTTCAGGGCCCACCTGAAACCGCCCATCCTCAAACTTGCAGATCGATCCGCCCCCCGCGGCCACCGTGTGAATGTCCATCATCGGCGCGCGCATCCGCACGCCCGCCACTTCGGTCTCGAAACTGCGCTCAAACTCGCCCGCATAGTGGCTCACATCCGTTGACGTGCCGCCCATGTCAAAGCCAATGAGCCGGTCAAACCCGGCCTCTTCGCCCGTGGCCGCCATGCCCACAATCCCGCCCGCAGGCCCCGACAGGATCGCATCCTTGCCTTGAAACGCCCGCGCCTCGGTCAGCCCGCCATTGGACTGCATGAACAAAAGCTGCCCGCAGGCCCGCCCCAGATCCAGTGCCCCCGCCACTTGATCCACGTAGCGGCGCAGAATGGGCGACAGATACGCATCCACCACCGTCGTATCCCCACGCCCCACCAGCTTGGCCAGCCGCGACACCGACGCGCTCGTGGACACCTGTTCAAACCCGATCTCGCGCGCCATCTCCGCCACGCGGTCCTCATGCACCGGGTTGAGGTACCCATGCAGCCCGGCAATCGCCACCGCGCGGATCCCATCCTCATATCCCGCCTGCAGCACAGCGCGCGCCGCGATCTCATCCAGCGTCTGCAACACGGCCCCATCGGCATCCAGCCGCTCGTCCATCTCAACCACGCGATCATACAGAAGATCCGGCCGCTTGATTTCCAGATCAAAGAGCCGTGGCCGCGTCTGATAGCCAATCTTCAGCAGATCGCGAAACCCCTTGGTGATCACCAAAAGCACCCGCTCACCCTTGCGTTCCAGCAGCGCATTCGTGGCCACCGTCGTGCCCATTTTCACCGCGCGGATGGCGCCATCGGCGAAATCCCCCTCGACCCCCATCACGTCGCGAATGCCCTGCACCGCGGCGTCTGTATACCGATCGGGGTTTTCTGAGAGCAGCTTATGGGTATGCACCTGGCCGTCTGGATCCAGCGCCACGATATCGGTGAACGTGCCGCCCCGGTCGATCCAAAATTCCCACATCGCGTTCACCTGTCTGTCGTGTTGTCCTGCCATGTGGAAAGGAGCATCGCGGAATTGTCAACGCAGGCCGGTTCAGATTGATCTCTGCCCTGGATTGCGCATAAATCCCGGCACCCAAGGCTTGAAAAGGATTGGCCCCATGGACCTTCGCAAACTGACCGATGAATTTTCTGTCTCGCCGCAGGTGGACGCGGCCCATATGCGCGAAATCGCGGGTGCGGGTTTCAAATCGATCATGTGCAATCGCCCTGACCATGAAGAACAGATGCAGCCTGAATATGAGGCCATCGCCGAAGCCGCCCAACGCGAAGGGCTTGAGGTTGCGTGGATCCCCATCGTGAGCGGGATCATGGGGCCTGATGCGCTGGCCCAGTTTGACCACGCGTTGAAAACCATGCCCCGCCCCATGCTGGCCTATTGCCGCTCCGGCACGCGCTGCACCATGCTCTGGGCGTTTACGCAGCATGGCCGGATGGACGACGCGGACATCATCGAATGCGCGGCCAAAGCAGGCTATGACGTGAGCGGCCTGATCGGACAGATGAGCCAAAAAGACCCTTATGCAAGGTGACAAGCTCCCCGCGCCGGTGCTGCCTGCACAGGGGGATGTAAACGGGGATTTAAAGCGGGATTTGGTACAAGACACGCCGCCCGCCCGCCTTCCCGCCGCGTCTCGCGCGCATATAGCACCTTTCATAGCGGCCCGGCCCAATTGGGATGGCGTGGTGACGATCGAAGACGGCGGCACCCATCACTGGCTCCATATCAGCGCGGGTGAAGTCATCTCCATGATGGGGTTTCTCACCCCGCGCCTCATCACTGATCTGGGCGGTGGGCCGCAGCCCGACATGGCCGCGCTTTCTGACACCATGTCACGCCCTGAACGCCTCGCCGCGCATCTGTCCTCCGCCGTGCTCACCCATGACACCGCCGGGATCACGGGTCACCTGATCGGTGCGGAATTGGCCGCCACCAAACCCTATTGGCTCGGTCAAGAGGTCGTGCTGATGGGGCAGGGGCCTTACTTTAACGCGCTCAAGGCGCAGGGCGTGTCCGTCATCCAACTCTGAGACAGAGCCGCGCAATCGTCAGGCCGTGGCGTGGCGAACCTGACTTTCGTTCAACCACGCTTTATCCCTCAACCCCGCTGTCCATCCGAGCAATGCCTTGCAGTTGCCATTTCGCCAGGCCCCGGGACGGCCTGACGAACGCGCGGCGGGCCGCTGGCCCTTTACTCCGCGCGCGGACTCAAGGCCAAAGGCCGCCGCGCGATCGCCAGACCGCCCCCCGGGCTGGCGATTTTTTGATGTAGAAAAGCAATCTGAGGGTCTACGGACGTTGCCTTGATAAAGTGCGTAGAACAAGACGTTGACGCCACCCCGCGGTCTGGCAATCGCGCGCCTCACCCCGCCGCCGCGCCCTCTCGCACCCGACACGGCCCAAACACCGCCGCGACCGCCAAAATCACGCCCGACACCGTCGCGATCATCCCCGCCGCACTCACCGCGTTGTCAAACCCGATCCAGAGCGGGCCATACCCCGCCAACACATAGCCCAGCACCGCCGACAGCACCGCGAACGCCACCGACCACGCCACCTGCATCTCCAACCGGTTGGTCATCATCCGCGCCGCCGCCGGGGGGCAAATGAACATCGCGATCACAATGATCGACCCCACCGCGTCAAAGGCCGCCACCGCTGCGATGGCCGACACGATCACCAATCCCAACCCGATCACGCCCGTGGGCAGGCCAAGCGTCTGCGCAAAGCCTTCATCAAAGGTCGACAGCTTCAGCGGCCGCCAAAACACCCATGTCAGCGCCGCAATCAGGGCAAGCGCAATCGCCATCCGGGGCAGCTCATGAGGCACACCGGCCAGCGCCACGGGGTCAAGCAGCGATGCCCACCCCTCCGCATCCAGCCAGATCAAGCTCTCCAGATTGCCAAACAGCGCATGTTCCACATCCAGATGCACACCCGAGGTGTCCGACTGCTCCAAGAGCAGCACACCGCCCGCAAACATCGCGGTAAAGACCACGCCCATCGCGGCCCCGGCCTCAATCCGGCCCACCCGGCGGATAACTTCGATCAGCACCACAGTGATCAGCGCAGCCAGCCCCGCCCCGATCATCATCGGCCAGGCCGCCACACTGCCGGTGATCAAAAACGCCAGCACGATCCCCGGCAGCACCACGTGAGAAATTGCATCCCCGATCAACGCCTGCCGCCTCAGCAGCAAAAAATTTCCCGGCAGGGCGCAGGCCACCGCGGCAAACACCCCAATCAACAAAGGCGGCAAAGACAGCGCGACAAACTCTGCGCCCATCACACCCCCTCCGGCCCAAGTGAGCGATCAAGCTCGACCAACTGATCCGGCGTCAGAACCCGCTCCAGCGGCGTCAATCCATCATAGCGCGCCGCCGCCCATTCATGCCGGGGATCCGCGCGCAAAATCTCCCACCGGCGTTCATCCAGCAATGCCCGCGCAGCCTGCGCCTTGCCGGTTTCCGTGGCCACGCCATCGGCGCGGATCAAACCCGCGCGCCGCATCAACCGCAGGGTCAGACGCTCATAAATCGGTTGCCCTTGCGCCAGCGCCAAGAGCCCCTGCCGCACATGCACCCGCGCCTGAAACCGCCGGTGGCGCAGGAACACGGCCAGCACTCCCCGGTCCGGCGCAAAAAGCAGTGAGAGGGCGAAGATGCCAAAAGCCATCAGCACAATGATCGGCCCTGTCGGCAAATCCGGCGCAGAGGCCGACACTGCCGCGCCCGCATAGCCCGACACGCCGCCGATCCCGCCTGCAATCAGCACCACGCGCTCGACCCGGTCGCTCCAAAACCGCGCGGCCACCGCCGGAATGATCAAAAGCGCCACAATCAGGATCAGCCCGACCACCTTGAGCCCCACCACCGTGATGGCCAGCGCCAGACCCATCATCGCCAGCTCCGTGCGCCGCACATCGGTGCCCGTGGCCGTGGCATAATCAGGGTCAAACGCCACCAGCGCCATGGGCCGGTGCAGCACCAGCACGAGGCCCAGCACAATCGCGCCGCCCACAGCCAGGATCACCGCATCATTCCACAGCATCCCCGCGGTGGAGCCCAAGAGGAAATCCTCCAACCCCGCCTGCCGCCCGGCGCGCATGGATTGGATCACGGTCAAAAGCACGATCCCTGCGCCAAAAAACACCGACAACACCGCACCAATGGCCGCATCCTCGGTCAAACGGGTGCGATGGGTCAGCCAACTCACACATAAAAGCCCGATCCACGCCGACGCCGCCGAGCCAAAAAGCAACCAAGGCAAAGACCGTCCATCCCCGCCCAGCATCACCATGGCAATGAAGGCCAGCCCAATGCCCGGCAAGGTCGCATGGCTGATCGCATCACTCACCAGCGCGCGTTTGCCGACATAAAGGAAGGTCCCCACCGCCCCCGCCGTGAGGCCCAATAGGGTCGCACCGATGGTCACCAGCGTGGCGTTATAGCCAAGCTGCAGGGTCAGCGCTTCGAACAGCATGAGAGGTCCGGTTCAGCCCGCGACGCGCATTTGCGCCGTGGCCAAACGCCCGCCATAGGCTTTGTGCAGGTTCGCCTCGGTAAAGGCGTCCGCCACCGTGCCTTCGGCGATCACATTGGTGTTGATCATCAAAACGCGGTCGAAATACTCCGGCACCGTGGCCAGATCGTGATGCACCGCCACGACCGTTTTGCCCTGCCGCTTCACCTCGTGCAGCACGGCAATGATCGCCTTTTCCGTCGCGGCATCCACGCCCGCAAAGGGCTCATCCAGCAAATAGAGATCCGCCTTCTGCGCCAGCGCGCGGGCCAAAAAAACCCGCTGCTGCTGCCCGCCCGACAGCTGCCCGATCTGACGATCTGCGAAGCCGTCCATGCCCACGCGGGCCAAACAGTCCATCGCCTCGGTCACTTGGCGCGCCTTGAGCCGCCCCAAGAGACCCAACTGCCGGTAAAGCCCCATCGTGACCACATCGATCACGTGGGTCGGAAAATCCCAATCCACACTGGCCCGTTGCGGCACATAGGCCACGCGCGCCCGGGCTTTGCTCATGGGTTGGCCGAAACACGTGATCTGCCCCGAAAGCGGTGTCACAATCCCAAGCGCGGCCTTGAGCAGCGTCGATTTCCCCGCGCCGTTCGGGCCAACAATCGCCGTCATCGCGCCCGGTTCAAACGTGGCATCGACCGAGAACACCGCCGGTTTCTCACCATAGGACACGGTCAGCCCGCGCACCGCGAGGGGCGCGTCAGCGCGCGCCTCAACCGGTGTCAAAACTCCATGATCTGCGGCGAGTGTGACGTTCATGGCTTATCCTCTCGCTTATCCGCCGGCCGACAATTTGCCGTCCATGCCGCCCGAGGGCACATTGCCCCCAAGCGCGCCGGCAATGGTCGTGACATTGTGGTCGATCATGCCCAGATAGGTGCCTTCATAGGTCCCCGGTTCCCCCATAGCGTCGGAATAAAGCTCGCCTCCGATCTTCACGTCATGTCCTTTGGCCGCCGCGCCCTCGATCAGCGCCTTGATGTTGCGATCCGACACGGATGTCTCAACAAACACCGCGCCAATGTCGCGTTCCACCAACAGGTCGACAAGCTCCGCAATCCGGTCGAGGCCCGCCTCAGACTCGGTCGAAATGCCCTGAATGCCCATGACCTCAAAACCATAGTCGCTGCCGAAATAGCCAAACGCATCATGGGCTGTCAGCAGCACACGCGCCTCGGTTGGCACGGTGGTCAGCGCGTCTTTGGTATAGGCGCCCAGCCGCTCAATCTCGGCGATATACGCCGTGGCATTGGTCTCAAACATCGCCGCCTGATCCGGCGCAACCTCGGTCATGGCGGCTTGCACGCCGCGCACCACATCGCCCCAAAGCGCGGGCACCATCCAGACATGCGGGTCAAACCGCCCGTCATAGTCTTCATGGGCAATCAGCTTGTCCTGCGGCACGGCCTCACCCACCGCCACAACCGGCTTTTTCTCCGCCAGTTCCAGCAACAGCTCTTCCATCTGCGCCTCAAGGTAAAGCCCGTGCCACAGCACCAGATCGGCGCGGTTCATCGCCACGATATCGGTGCGTGTTTGACGGTAGGCATGCGGGTCCACGCCCGGGCCCATCAACGTCTGCACCTCCACCAGGTCGCCGCCCACAATCATCGCGGCATCGGCGATCATACCGGTGGTGGCCACAACGCTCAGTTTATCTGTGGCGGCAAAAGCCGGGGCGGCCGCAGCCAAAGGCAGCGCGGCGGAGAGTTTCAAAAGGTGACGGCGGGACAAAGTCATGAATATGGCCTCGTGTTTATCTCACTGCATATGAATATGAGAGTCATTCTCAACTTGTCAATGCACTTGCGACTTATTCTCAATATTAAGTGAGGGGTCATTTGGCGCTGACTTCAACCTATTTCGGGCCTAAATCGCGTGCGACGCGCCAAAACGGCCAGTTTTCTCCCGCTTGCCTAATCATTGGGCGCATGTCACGATTCCCGCCATGACCACCCAGACCCATCACGACACAGCGTCCCAGAATATCCAGTCCGCGCAGCTGCCGCAGGCGCTGGAGCCGCGCAATGACGGTATGGCGCTCGATCTGGATTGGGTGGCCAATCTGCGCGCCAACCGCTCCGCGATTGAGCGGCGCGCGGCCACGCTGCCGGGTCGGCGCAGCGTCAAAAAGGATCACCAGGCGGCCTGGCTCTGTCGGGCGGTGTCCTGCATTGATCTGACCACGCTGTCGGGCGATGACACGACAGGCCGTGTCGCGCGCCTCTGCGCCAAAGCGCGTCAGCCCGTGCGCGCGGACCTGCTCGACCAACTGGGCATGACGGGCCTTCAGGTGGGCGCGGTCTGTGTCTACCACGACATGATCGAGGCCGCGGTCACCGCGTTGCAGGGTTCAGGTATTCCCGTCGCGGCGGTCTCCACCGGGTTTCCCGCGGGCCTGTCGCCTTTGGCCCTGCGCATCGCGGAAATTGAGGCCAGCGTCGCCGCCGGGGCCACGGAAATAGACATCGTCATCTCGCGCCGTCACGTCCTCACTGGCAATTGGCAGGCGCTTTATGAAGAACTGCGCGAGTTTCGCGCCGCCTGCGGGCCCGCCCATATGAAGGCGATCCTCGCCACGGGGGAGCTGGGCAGCCTGCGCAACGTGGCCCGCGCCTCTGTCGTGGCGATGATGGCGGGCTCCGATTTCATAAAGACCTCCACCGGCAAGGAAAGCGTGAATGCCACGCTGCCGGTCACGCTGGTCATGCTGCGCGCAATTCGCGACTACCACACGCGCACGGGCTGGCGCGTGGGCTACAAACCGGCAGGCGGCATTTCCAAGGCCAAGGATGCCATCACGTACCTGGCGCTGATCAAAGAGGAGCTGGGCGATGCCTGGCTCCGGCCCACCCTGTTTCGGTTTGGGGCCTCCAGCCTTTTGGGCGATATTGAGCGGCAACTCGAACACCATGTCACGGGCGCCTATTCGGCGGGTTGGCGCCATGGGGTGGGCTAGCGCTTTTGACGCAGGCAGGAGTGAGGTATTTATGACAAGAAAGAAGCCTGAGACGCGACCATGAATATCCGTGAGATCTATGACAGCATGGAATACGGCCCCGCGCCAGAGAGCGCAGGCGAGGCGCTGGCCTGGATCGTGGACCAGGGCGCGCAGTTCGGCCATTTCGTGGATGGCAACTTCACGGAGCCGGGCGCGGGGTTTGACACGCGCAACCCCGCCACGGGTGAGGTGCTTGCGGGGCTGACCCAGGCGAGTGAAGCGGATGTGGACCGCGCCGTGGCGGCAGCGCGCGCCGCGCAAGGCAAATGGGCGCGACTGGGCGGCGCAGGCCGGGCGCGATACCTCTATGCGCTGGCCCGGCTTTTACAGAAACACGCGCGGCTTTTCGCGGTGCTCGAAACGCTCGACAATGGCAAGCCCATCCGCGAGGCGCGCGACATCGATATCCCCTTGGTGCAGCGGCATTTCTATCATCACGCGGGGCTGGCGCAGCTCATGGAGGCCGAGCTGCCGGATCATGCGCCGCTGGGCGTCTGCGGCCAGGTGATCCCGTGGAATTTCCCGCTTTTGATGCTCGCGTGGAAGGTCGCGCCGGCGCTCGCGGCGGGCAACACGGTCGTGCTGAAACCGGCGGAATGGACATCGCTCACCGCCCTTCTTTTTGGCGATATCTGCCGTCGGGCGGGCCTGCCCAAGGGCGTCGTGAACATCGTCACAGGCGATGGCGCCGTGGGCGAAATGATCGTGGCCCATGACGGCGTGGACAAGGTGGCCTTTACCGGCTCCACCGCCGTGGGCCGCCGCATCCGCGAGGTCACCGCCGGGCAGGGCAAGGCACTGACGCTCGAACTGGGCGGCAAAAGCCCCTACATCGTGTTCGACGATGCCGATCTCGACAGCGCGGTGGAAGGGCTCGTTGATGCGATCTGGTTCAACCAGGGCCAGGTCTGTTGCGCCGGGTCACGGCTTTTGGTGCAAGAGGGGGTGGCGGAGGCGTTTTACACCAAGCTGCGCGCGCGGATGAGTGTGCTTCGGGTGGGTGATCCGCTGGACAAAAGCATCGACATCGGCGCGATGGTCGACCCCGCGCAGGTGACCCGCGTGCGTGCGCTTCTTGCGGCTCATCCAGAGGGGGACACCTTCACCGCGCCGTGCGAAATGCCCGCGGCGGGCGCCTATCTTCCGCCCATGTTGATCACCGGGCTGTCCACGGCCAACGCCTTGATGCAAGAGGAAATATTCGGCCCTGTGCTGGTCGCCACCACGTTCCGCACGCCGGATGAGGCGGTGCAATTGGCCAATAACACGCGCTACGGGCTGGCCGCCTCCGTCTGGTCGGAGAATGTGAACCTCGCGCTGGGGATTGCGCCTCAGCTGACCGCCGGTGTGGTCTGGATCAACGGCACCAACATGTTTGACGCCGCCGCCCCCTTTGGCGGGGTCCGCGAAAGCGGGTTCGGGCGCGAAGGCGGGATCGATGGGCTGGCGGCCTATCTCAAACCCAAAATCCAGACCAAGCCGCTCAAGCCGCAGCCTCCCTTCCCCGGTGAGGGGGCGGGCAAAGCGGGCCTCGATCGCACGCTGAAACTCTATATCGGGGGCAAACAGGCGCGGCCCGACGGGGGATATTCGCGCGCTGTGTTTGGCAAAACGGGCATGCCGCTGGGCGAGGCGCCGATCGCCAACCGCAAGGATATCCGCAACGCGGTGGAGGCGGCGCAAGCGGCCAAGGCCTGGGCCAAGACCAGCGGGCACACGCGGGCGCAGATCCTGTATTTCATGGCCGAGAATCTGTCGGCGCGCTCGGGCGAATTTGCAAGCCTTATCAACGCTCTAACCGGAAAGCGCGACGGCAAGACGGAGGTGGAAATCGCGCTCAACCGGCTGTTCACCTATGCCGCATGGGCCGACAAATACGATGGCCGTGCGGTGGATGTGCCGATCCGCGGGCTGGCCATGGCGCTGCGCGAACCGGTGGGCGTGATCGGGGCCTTCGCGGCGGATGAGGCCCCGCTTTTGGGGCTCATATCCGTGCTCGGCCCGATCCTGGCCATGGGCAACCGCGCGGTCCTTGTGGCGTCTGAGCCATTCCCGCTTGCCGCGCTTGAATTTGTGCAGGTGCTTGAAACCTCTGATGTGCCCGCCGGTGTCGTGAACATTCTGACCGGCGCCCACGCCGATCTGGCCTCGCATATGGCCGCCCATGCGGGGCTCGATGCGGTCTGGAGCTTTTCGTCCAGCACCGTCTCGACAGAGATTGAACGCGCCAGTGCAGGCAATCTCAAACGCACCTGGGTCAACAACGCGAAGACCCGCGATTGGACAGGTCCGATGGGGGAGGGGCGCGCGTTTCTCGATGCGGCCACCGAGGTCAAAACCGTATGGGTGCCCTATGGTGAATAAGCTTCTCGCATTGCTCGTCGCGCTTTGCCTTGCCACTTCCCTGGCCACGTCGGTGGCGGCGCAGGACAAACCGGCAATTGAGAGGCAATTTCAAAGCTGGCTGCAAAACACGATCTGGCCGCAAGCGCGCGCCAAAGGCGTGTCGCGCAAAACCTTTGAGGCGGCTTTTGACGGGGTGACCCTGAACTGGAAACTACCCGATCTGGTCCCGCCCGGATCGCGCGCCCAGACACCCAAGAACCAACGCCAGGCGGAGTTCGGCTCCCCCGCCTATTACATGCGGTCCAAAGCGCTGCGCGATGCCACGGCCGCCGGTCAACGCATGGCCAAACGCCACGCCAAGGCGCTCGCTCTGGCGGAGGCGCAATCGGGCGTGCCGGGGCGGATCATCCTGGCCATTTGGGGGCGTGAGACGGGCTATGGCCGGGTTGAGATCAAATACAATGCCTTCCGCGTGCTGGGCACCAAAGGCTTCATGAGCACGCGGGCCGATTATTTCACGCAAGAACTGATCGCCGCCCTGGTGATCAAGCAAAAGGGCTATGTCTCCGGCACGCTCAAAAGCTCTTGGGCAGGCGCGCTTGGTCAGCCCCAATTCATGCCCACCAATTTCCTCGAATACGCCCGCGACGGCGATGGCGACGGGCGGCGCGATATCTGGGGGTCTGAGGCCGATACCTTTGCCTCCATCGCGGCCTATCTGGTGGGCCACGGCTGGGTGCCCGGGCGCGATTGGGGGTTTGAGGTGAAACTGCCGCGCAACCTGTCTTGCGCGCTCGAAGGCCCCGATCAGGCCCGCAGCATCGCCCAATGGGCCGATATGGGGATCACCCGCGTCTCCGGTCGGCCTTTCCCGGAGCATGAATTGCGCGGGCAGGGATCGCTCATGCTGCCGGCGGGGCGCAATGGCCCTGCCTTTATCGTGACGCCCAATTTCTACGTGCTCAAGGACTATAACTTTTCCGATCTCTATGCGCTGTTTGTGGGCCATGTGGGCGACCGGATCGACTACAACATGAAAGATTTCCGCGGCGAGTGGGGCTCGTTTTCCAAGATGTACCGCTCCGACATCGCCGCCATGCAGCGCACG
>JBCCDT010000071.1:0-21496 GCA_039030635.1 Pseudomonadota bacterium | reverse complement strand
CTCCTGGGCCTATCTCTGCAGGACCCATTGGAAGGAAACCCCATGCACCGCACGCCCCGCCCTGTTTTTGACGCCAACCCAAACGCCGGAGCTGACGGTCTGGGCGATTTGCCGGAATGGGATCTCACCGATCTCTACGCCAGCGAAGACGCCCCCGAACTCACGCGCGATCTGGATTGGCTGGAGGGCGAATGCGCAGCCTTTGCAGCCGATTACGAAGGCAAGCTGGCCGGTCTCGACGCGACCGGGCTGCTGACCTGCATAGAACGCAATGAGAAAATCTCGTCCATCGCGGGGCGCATCATGTCATTTGCGGGCCTGCGCTACTACCAGCTGACCACGGATGGCGGGCGCACGAAATTCCTCTCGGATTGCCAGGAAAAGATCAACGCCTTCACCACACCGCTTGTTTTTTTCACCCTGGAACTCAACCGGTTGGAGGATGACGCCCTTGCGGCGATGATCGCCGAAAATGTCGATCTGGCCCGCTATAAACCTGTGCTTGACCGTATTCGCGCGATGAAGCCGCATCAGCTTTCGGATGAACTGGAAAAGTTCCTCCACGACCTTGGCGTTGTTGGCGATGCCTGGGAGCGGCTCTTTGACGAAACCATCGCCGGGCTGACCTTTGACGTGGATGGTGACACCCACGGCCTTGAGGCGACGCTGAACTACCTGACCGAACAGGACCGCGCCAAGCGCGAAGCGGCATCGCGCGAGTTGGCGCGGGTGTTTCAGAACAAAATCAAAATATTCTCCCGCGTCCACAACACTGGTGCCAAGGAAAAAGAAGTGCTCGACCGCTGGCGCAACATGCCCACGGCACAGACCGCGCGGCACCTGTCAAACCATGTTGAGGCTGAGGTGGTCGACGCCCTGCGCGACGCGGTCGTCGCCGCCTACCCCAAGCTCAGCCACAGATATTATGAGCTAAAGCGCAAGTGGCTTGGTCTGGATGTCATGCAGGTCTGGGACCGCAATGCGCCCCTGCCGATTGAAGACACCCGCACGGTCGATTGGCCCACGGCGCAAGACATGGTGATGGAGGCATATACCGCCTTTGACCCGCGCATGGGCGATTTGGCTGAGCCGTTTTTCACCAAAGGCTGGATTGATGCAGGTGTAAAACCAGGCAAGGCACCGGGCGCATTCGCGCACCCGACCGTGACGGATGTGCACCCTTACGTGATGCTCAACTACCTTGGCAAACCGCGCGATGTGATGACACTGGCGCATGAGCTGGGTCACGGCGTGCATCAAGTTCTGGCCGCCGGTCAGGGGGAGCTTTTGTCGTCCACCCCGCTCACATTGGCCGAAACGGCGAGTGTGTTTGGTGAAATGCTGACCTTCCGCACCATGCTCGACAACGCGGCCTCGGACACGGAACGCAAGGTCCTGCTGGCGGGCAAGGTTGAGGACATGATCAACACTGTCGTGCGCCAGATCGCGTTTTACGATTTTGAATGCAAACTCCACGCTGCCCGCCGCGAAGGGGAGCTGACGCCCGAAGATATCGGCGCGCTGTGGATGTCGGTACAGGGCGAAAGCCTCGGGCCGGCATTTGAGTTCATGGACGGGTATGAGACATTTTGGGCCTATGTACCCCATTTTGTACATTCTCCCTTTTACGTCTATGCCTACGCCTTTGGAGATGGCCTCGTGAACGCGCTCTATGCGGTCTATGAGGAAAGCCCCGATGGCTTCCAGGAGAAGTATTTCGACATGCTCCGCGCAGGCGGTTCCAAGCATCACAAGGAGCTTCTGGCGCCTTTTGGCCTCGATGCCTCAGACCCGGCGTTTTGGGGCAAAGGCCTGTCCATGATCTCCCGCTTCATTGACGAGTTGGAAGCGATGGAGGGCTAGCCCGCCCCCTGTTTCGCGGTGATCCACCCGTTAAGCCGCCACATGCCCCAGGCCAAAGGGATGGCCGCCAGCCCGCCAATCACATAGGCCAGCGGTTCATCCCCGAAGCTTTCGAAAAGCTGGGTATAGGCATGGATCGCGGCAAAGGTGAGTGCGGTGTTGAACATGCCGCGATTGGCGCGGAAGGCGGCATAGGCCAGGGCCGTGACCAGCAGGATGGCCCAAAGCACGGCATAGGCCCCCTCGGGAATAAAGAGCGCCGTGTCGCGGAACGCGTCCACCAGCACTTGATGATCTTCCCATTCCAACCCGCTCTCGGTCCATCGCGGCGGGCCCCAGATCGTCTCACCAATGTAGTCCCCGAACAGAGAGCCCACGAGCGCGCAGAGATTGGCCACAACAAACCCAAGAACGGCCAGCACGCGGGCGTGACGGGCGACGCGTTCCGGTCGGTGCCGCGCGATCCAGAGGCAGGGGATCACCAGCAGTGCCATTTGCAGGATCGATAGCGTGGGCTCGGGGGAATAAAACACGTAAGCCGCATGGAAATAGGCCGTCCCGGTGTCGAGCGCTTGCGCGAAGGGCGCGATGGCCGCGGCTGACACGGTCCGAACATCCGTGAACACCCCGGCCGTCAGAATGAGGCCCGCCCCATAGAGATAGCTCAGCACCACAGGAAGACCCGCCGCATCATAGGTCACGACCAAAAGCCCAAGCCCCAGCAGATGCGCCGCCACACCCATCAGAAGGATTGCGCCCGTCACGAACCGCGTGGTCAGCGTGCGCCCCCAAAGAATGGCCGCGCCAAGACCCACGATCGCCCCCAAAGGCAAAAGCACCCAATGGGCCACACTCTCATATTTGTCGATCAGCTCAATCGCGGCCCCGCCCATCAGCATCCCCGCCCCGATCAGGGCAGAGGCATTGCCAAACATGCGCAGGCTGTCCCCACTGCGGGCTAGGATCACAACCCCAATGATCAGCGCCAGACCCCCGAAAACCGCGACAGAAAGCGCGTCCGCCAGCCAGAAAATCAGCCCGCCCGTAGCCGCAACGATCCCGAAACAGAGCACCGCATTGATTGCGAGCGTGACCATCGTGTCCCGCGCGCGGGCCTCAATCTCACGCGCCTGGACAGGGTCGATCACCCCGTCCGCAACCAGTTGGTCTGTATCCGCAATGGCGTGCATGGCCCTCTCCCGCAGGTGGCGTGGGTTCAGATTGAAGAGGATGCCGGGATTTGCAAGGGAAACGCGGCGCGCCGTACGGCCCCGCGGGATTATGCATAGGCCAAAGAGGGGTTATTGCGGCTGCGTCAGCATCATGTAATCGCGGAAATCGGGCGCACCACCTTCCGCCTGTTCAATCATGCCTCTCAACACCTTAATCGCCAAAGGCGACGTCACTGGCACAGAATGATCCAGCGCGCGCCCATCGGACAGCCCTGTGAAATCGAGAACACTCACGCCCAATCCCTCCACCTGATCAGGCCCATCAATCACCCCCAGCCGCGGTTTGAACCCGGTCAAAAGTGAGGACAGGTTCAGCGCGCGATCTTGTTGCGACACGAAGATCAGAAAGGGATCCGGCAGGGTGCCAATGGCCTTGGCCTGCTGACGGAACACATCGGGGTCAATATCGGGTGACATCAAGGTCACCGACGAGATCCGGTTGAGCATCGCGCGATTGCCCCGCAGGGCCGCCTGACGCAGGGTCTCCATCACCAGTTGCGACCCCATGGAGTGGCCCAAAATATGGACCCGTCCGCCGGATTGGACGGTCAGGGCGTTCAACACGGCCTCAAAATCATCGCGGGAATAGAGCACACTGTCGCGATCATAGGCGTAGCCGCGGACATCCCCGGCAGAGGGCCATGAATAGACCAGCCCCTCGTCAATCAACCCAAAATCCGTGCGGATCTGCGCAAACCTGTAGACAGCATCGGAAAAGGTCACGTTGTAGCCATGCACATAAACCAGCGTTTCACGGTCTGAGGCCCCCCGGCGCATGGCCCCGACCATTTGCGCGGCAGTGGGATAGACTTGGCTGCCTGTCATCACAAAATCCGTGGCGGCATCAGGCTCACCATTAGGCCATTCGATATTGCCCGGCGTATGGGTGGGCGGCACCGACACATCCAGATGCATAAACTTAAGGCCGGAGGGGCGCTCCTGCCCGAAGATGGGCCCCAGGTTGTCGAGCTCCAACTCCGTTGCCACGAAAATGCGTTTCTGCGTGGCCAGCGGGCTGCCCGCCCCGAACTGCGCCACGTTATGCGGCGCACAGGATGCGATGATCAGAACCAGAAACGCCACAAAAGGGCGCGGATCAAACAAGACGCGTATCATGGCGCGGCGTCTCCCCTTAAAGGTGAAGTGCTTGGGTCCGGTCTAGGCCAATCCAGCGCATTCGCAAAGCATTTTGCACATCTAGTGCCGATCACCGCTGGCTTCATTTTGCGCACTTATCCAAGGCGCGGCGAAAGAGACCAGATCGGCATAGCCACACAAGCGCACCTCTGCCTCCCCCAAGCGACCAAGATGCACGCGCCCTGTGGCCTCAAACGCCGCGCCCGCGCGCGGGAAAAGCCGGCCCAGGTCATCGGCCACGTCTGGCGTTTCGATCCAGAGCGCGTTGCCAGGGCCGGATTTGAAACGCCGCATTTTGGTGCGCTTGCAGGGGGCGAAATCCTCGGCCGTGTGAAGCGGTGTGCAGCGGTTCCAACCTACACCGATGAGCAGGATTTTCATGCCCGGTCGCTGCCCCATGCGATCAAAAGGAGAGCCCGGCCCCGTGGCCCAAGGTTGTGCATGGGGTGTGATGATCTGCGCCGCGTCCGGCCCGTTGGCGCAAACAGAGGCGGCCACGTGGCCACTGCGACACGTGCCCGGCCAGGCGCGAAAGGTTTCCGCGATGATCCCCATGCCCGCAGTTGGGCTGCGGTCCGGGTCGAACCCTGTCACTTGGCGTTCTATGCGGGCAATCTCATCTTTTGAAAGCGTGGCACGGTCCACATCCGGCGGGAAATACGCATCCTCTGAGAACCCCGGCATAGCCACAAGCCCGTCGCGGCCGACGGTCGCGATCAGCGCCTCAATCACGCTGGCCGCGCCGCCCGTCACCGGCCCGATGGACCGCATCGACGCGTGGACCCAAACGCCATCCCTTTCAGACAGGCCTAGCCTTCGCAGGTCGCGCGTCAGGGATTTCACTGTGGCCGGCTCACTCATTTCAGCGCTTTAGAACAGCGCGCGCCACGGCACAAAGAAAAAGGGGCCCAGATCACCTGAGCCCCTGTCAAAGCGTGTCAGTAAACCTTAGACGCTGGCGAGCATGCCTTTTTCCTGGGCCAAGCTGCGCATACGTTTTTGCAGCTTTTCAAAAGCGCGCACCTCAATCTGGCGAATGCGCTCGCGGCTGACGTCATATTGCCCGCTCAACTCTTCCAGCGTCACGGTCTGATCGCTCAACCGGCGCTGCGTCAGGATATCTTTTTCACGCTCGTTGAGCACATCCATCGCATCCGCCAAAAGCGCGCGACGGGCCTCAAGCTCGTCCTTTTTCTCATAGTCACCGGCCTGGTCGGCATCTTCGTCTTCGAGCCAATCCTGCCACTGCATGGCGCTGTCTTCGTCGGAGCCAACGGTCGCGTTGAGAGAGGCATCCCCGCCCGACATCCGCCGGTTCATCGAGATCACCTCGTCTTCGGTCACGCCAAGGTCATGGGCAATCCGGGCCACGTTTTCAGGGCGCATATCGCCTTCTTCCAGCGCGCCAATGCGGTTTTTGGCTTTGCGAAGGTTGAAGAACAGCTTTTTCTGTGCGCTCGTGGTGCCCAGTTTCACCATGGACCAGCTGCGCAGGATGTATTCCTGAATGCTGGCGCGGATCCACCACATGGCATAGGTCGCCAGGCGGAAGCCTTTTTCCGGGTCAAACCGTTTGACCGCTTGCATCAGACCCACATTGGCCTCTGAGATCACCTCCGCCTGCGGCAGGCCGTAGCCGCGATAGCCCATGGCGATTTTCGCCGCCAGTCGCAGGTGGCTTGTCACCATCTGATGGGCCGCCTCGGTGTCTTGTTCTTCGACCCAACGCTTGGCCAGCATGTATTCCTGTTCCGGCTCCAAAAGCGGGAACTTGCGAATTTCCTGCAGATACCGGTTCAGACCGCCCTCTGGCGTCGGTGCGGGAAGATTTGCGTAATTTGCCATTGCCCTCATGTCCTCCAATCGTGGCTCGGTTCACTTCAATGTATCGAGCCTTAACATTGCAGATATGTCTGCCACCTGCCGTTTTCAAGCGGTGTGGCCTTCATTGATGAACCAGAACTTAATATCCCAAACGCAGCGCAACACCTGTGTGACAGGGTTTTCACGCAACTGTGCTGGCTGTTACAACGCGGCTCAAACCCGCATGTCTGCGATCAAATCGGCCATATCCTGAGGATACTCCACCTCAAAGCGCATGACCTCCCCGCGTACGGGATGTTCAAAGCCAAGCACCCGCGCATGCAACGCCTGACGGGAAAATTGCCCCATGGCCTGAATGGCCGGCTCGGACAAGGCACCAGATTTGATTTTGCGGCGCCCCCCGTACACCGGATCCCCAATCAGGCCATGCCCGATATGGGCCATGTGAACGCGGATTTGATGCGTGCGACCGGTTTCAAGCTGACATTCCACCATCGAGGCCACGGGCGGCAAGCCAAAGGGCTCAACCACGCGCAGGCGGGTCACGGCGTGGCGGCCCCCGTTGAACAAAACCGCCTGTTTCTGGCGATCGGTTTTGTGCCGCGCCAATTGCGTGGTGATTTTCACGGTGTTTCCCGTCTCAGACGAAACGCCCTTGATACCGCGCAACCGCGGGTCGCCGATGTCAGGCGCGCCATACACCAAGGCCGCATACACCCGATCGACGCTGTGGCGTTCAAACTGCTCCGCCAGACCGTGATGCGCGCGGTCGCTTTTGGCGACGACCAAAAGCCCGCTGGTGTCTTTGTCGATCCGGTGGACAATGCCGGGGCGTTTCTCCCCGCCCACGCCGGAAAGACTGTCACCGCAATGATGGAGCAGCGCGTTGACCAGCGTATGCGCGGGCGAACCGGGCGCGGGGTGCACCACCATGCCTGCCGGTTTGTTCACCACGATCAGGTCGTCGTCCTCAAAGAGGATATCCAGCGCGATATCCTGAGCCACGATGGCGGTTTCTTGCGCCACTGGCACGTCGATCTCGATCTGGTCCCCTTCGGCGACGCGGGCCTTGGCATCATGGGTGACGATCCCATTCACACGCACAAACCCCTCCGCGATCAGCCGGGCCAAGCGCGTGCGCGACAGCGCGGCCGCCTCTGGCACATCGCGGGAAAGCGCCTTATCAAGGCGCGGCGGCGGCAAGGCCGCGATTGGAAAGCTCAGCAGGGTTCCCCCCATGGCAGACAGCCCTCAAACCTCGCCGGTCGATGCCGGCACCGTCAAATATCTGCGTTGGCTGGTGACCATCCTGACGGCCACCATGGTTTTGGGCTTCATAGTGATCGTGGTCCTGTTTGTCATCCGCTTCTCCGATGCTTTTGGCCCGGAATTGCCGGATACGATCACCTTACCTGACGGCAGCACGCCACTGGCCTTCACGCAAGGGGGGGATTGGTATGCGGTGGTCACGCAAGAGGATCAAATTCTGATCTACGACCGCGAGAGCGGTGCGTTGCGACAGACGATCGACATCGAGTAACGCCCAAACCCCTCACGCCAGAAGCTGCGCCCATGCCGCCTTAACCTCTGGCGCGACAGGTGTGTCGCTATGGGCCCAATTCTGATCCGTCTGCTTGTAGGGTAGCGGGATATGGGGGGCGACATGCTGTTTGAGTGCTGCGTTTGACCGGATCGTCACAGATTTGGTCGGGTCCGTGTGACCCCCGCAAAGCAGGCCATCCATAGCACAGAGCGCCAAGGCGCGGGTCAAAAGCCCCGGGCCCGTCTTGAGCCACACTTTGTCATTGTCGCGCCGCAACAGGGCCTCGCATGCCATCTCTCTTGCCGTTTGGATCACCACGTGCCCCGGCGGCGCATAGATCACGTTGTTGCTCAGACATCCGAAGGCCTCGCAAAAGAACACGGCCCCGGGCGCACCGGACAAGAGCGCATCTGGCGAGCCTGTCAGGCGATCATCGGCATCCACGTAAAGACCGCCCTGTGCGTCCAGCAAACACAAGCGCAGGAAATCCGCCTGTTCCGCCTCGCGGCGCACCATGCGAAAGGCGCGCGCATGATCGCGGCCGTAGGTGCGCGCCAACCACGTCAAGGCGGTCTTGCGGGTGAACCGTTGATAGGACCACCCATAGATGCCCTGCCAGCTTTGCATGATCTGATCTACCATCTCGGGCACAGCGGCCTTATCCCAATACTGATGGATTTGGCGCACCGGGGTGCCCTGCCCTGTCACTGTGTCGGGGTTCATCTGTGGCAGGCGGCGCGTGATCTCTGCGGCCGGATGGTAGTAGGACGCCACATCTTGACGGGTGATTTCGCCCCCTTGCGGCTGCTGCGCGGCGTAGATCCTTTTTTCGTCCACGACAGAGCCCAGAAAGGTGGCGCGCAAATGGTGGCGATGTTTGGCCATCACCTCATAGGCCAGACGCCGAAACTCAGCGATCTCGCCGAAAAAGACATTCATGCGCAGGCATTCAAAGGATGTCGCATAACGCGCGTCATCGCGTTCCAACGCCTGATGCTGCGGCCAGGCATCCTTGTACCGCCCCTCCCCCTTCAAAAGATCGAGCGACCGCGACCGCCATTGCGTGTCCGACAGATACGGGGTCAATGCTGTCAAAAGATCCCGCGCGCGCGCGACATCCCCAGAGTTCAAGAAAGTCCTGAACACCGCATCCTGCAGGGTCATGTCCAAAGGCCACCGCCGTGCCGCCTGTCGCAAATAGCGGGCCGCAAGCGTGGTGCGGCCGGTATCAGACACGGTCTTGGCCAAGAGAACAGCCTCTTGCGCATGACGGGTGCGGGGATAGCCGGACCGCGCGGCATGGTATGCGGCCTCAGGACCGTGCAGAAGGCGCAGGGCGGTCAACGCGAATTCCTGGCGCGAGGCCGGATCCATTTTCGACAGAACCCGGTGTTCCACGCCCTGCGCCTGCTGATGGCCAAGGGTTGTACAGGCCCAGTTCAGGCACTCAGTCGCCAGTTTGCCATCCATCCGGGACCGCGCAAAACACGCGGTCAAAACCTCAGCGGCGAATGCACCATCCGAGAGGTGTTTGCACAAGCGCAGCAGGCGCAGGAACATGTGGTCCGGCACACTGTCCAATTGTCCGCGCAACGCGGCGGTCGCCCGGTTGGACCGGTCCAAATCCCCAGTTTTGTCCGCCAATTCCAAGTAACGCACCCAAAGGACGGCGCGGTTTGATCCTGTGAGGGTTTGGCGGCTGCAGGTATCAGTCATCCTTGAGCAACCTGTCTTCCAAGATCTGGAACGCCGCCTCGACATCGCCGCGCCCCGTCGCCACATCCACGCGCCCTAGAAGGGCCGTTTGATTGTCGGGGTCACTGATCAATAGATCTTGGAACACCCTATCGGCCTGTGCGGTCTCCCCCAAATCCAGGAGAAGCTTGCCATAAACCTCGCGCACCACGCGATTGCCCGGCTCCAGGGCCAGGCTGGTGTCCAATTCCGCTTTGGCTTCGGGCAAACGTCGCGCTTGCACCAAGAGGCGTGCCGTCTTGAGGCTGATGGCATGATCGCCGGCCAGATGCGTCTGCCCCTCGCGCAGCACCTGGATCGCGCTCTCCGTGTCGGCATGGGCCAATACGGCATCGCTGAGGCGCATCCAGACCAGTCTTTCCTTTGGGAACCGAGCGGCCATCATGCGCCAAACCGACACTGCCGCCTCTCCTCCGACGCTGGTGGCCAGCCTCTCGCAGCTTGGCCCAATCAGACCGAAGGCCAGATCTCGCGATTGAACTGCCGTTGCCAGCGCCTCAAGCGCCTCGGACGCGCGCCCCGTCTCTGCCAACGCAATGGCCAACAGCAGCGCAAGGTCTGCCGCCTCTGGTTGTTCTGAATGAAGGCGCCGCGCCTCGGTCAGGGCCTCTTCTGCTTGGCCGAATTGAAGCAGGGCATCGACCAGCATTTTGCGGCCGGCATGGTGATCGGGCCGTGTGTCCAGAAGGCGGCGCAACGCGATGATCGCTGATGACAAATCCTCCTCAGAGCGCAGCGCGCGGGCAAGCTCAATCAACACGCCCGCATCCCCCGGCCGGGTCGTGCTGCACGCGGTGATCGCCTCCAGCGCCTCGCGGAGTGACTGGGCATTGCAAGCCGCCCGTGCAAGCCGTCTGAGCGCGGTTTCATCCTTGGGCCATGCATCGGCCAGAACCCGCGCAAAATGCAGTGCGACCTGTGGCTGTTTCATGCCGTTGGCGACTGTAATTCGCGCCAAAAGCGCCTCTCGGTCATGGGGGGCATCGGCCAAAACCCGCCGCAAAAGAGCCTCTGCACGCTTCCAAACCGACAAAGGCAGGTCTTCGCCCAAGTTCAGAATCAACCTCACCATATGCCGTACAATCAGGACCCGTTCAGGATCATGCGGCGGGTCTGGTGGCGCATCCAAGATCACGTCCGCTGCATCCTCAAGATGACGGATCAGTGCTTTGATAAACTTGGGTTTTTCAGACATGGCACACACCAAAAGGCTTGCCGCGAAGGGCGCTCACATTCAGGCATCGGCACACCCCCGAAAAACAGGCGATCCATGCGGGTTTTCCGCCGAGATTTTTGCATCTGTTACGCAAGCTCAGACACCACCTGCCAAAAGAAAAACCAGTTGCCCAAAATAATTGCACAACTATCACGCGAGTGTGCCATTTTTTGCCGAACACGCAAAGAGGGTAGACAAAACCAAATGCTTTGCATCACATCACTCATGATCATAAGGCCGCATTCCGATTCTGAACCGTTACACATTGCAAAGCTGCGGGGAGCTTTTGAGCACAAATTACCAAGAAAGTTGCACCATTTGCGGCACTCTGCAAGACTTCGAGTTCACGGCGGGGGATGCGCGTGATGACGGCAGGTGCCAGTGCTGCGGTGCGCAGTTAAAGGAGAGGGACGCGGCGCATCTGCTGCTCAACCACTCCTCCAAAGGGCGATTCAGCTCCATCAAATCATTCTGCGAAAAACAACCTGAAGGTGTCCCTCGGATCGTCGAATTTGCCTATAATTCCGCTCTGTCCAAGCAGATGTCAGGCAACCCGAAATATGAACAGGTGTATTTCTGGCTCAACGGTCAGTCGCAGAAAACCTCCGCGGGACGGGACATTCCGTTCTGCGATCTGCACGACACGGGGTTTGACGACGCCTCGCGGGATTTCATCATCACCAATGACGCGATCAACTTCGTGACGGACCTCGGCCAAGTCATTCGAGAGATGGGCCGCGTCATTCGGCGCGGCGGTGCTTTCATAGCCATCAACAAGGTGGATTGGCCGGTGCCAAGCACGACGCAAGAGATCGATAGCAAAGCGCAGAAAACCTACCGTGTGCCAGACGGAACGATGCCTATGCGCCGAAAAGTCGGCGTGGATCTAGGCAACTTGTTCGCTCAAAACGGGTTCCGGCTGATGCTACGGGAAGTTGGGGTCACCAAGGGCAGCACGCGAAACTTTTCGATGATCGGAGTGCGCCTGTGACCGCAGCGGTAGATCCGGCCACGCTTCAGCCCAAAACCCAAGGCGCGAAATGCCACTTTTGCCATGGGTATCTGCCTCATGATCTGCGGCAGGTGTTGTCGGATGGGTGCCCGACCTGTGCCGCGTCATGGCGGGATCAATACATTGCCGAACTCCTTATGGGGTTTGAATGTCTCGACGGGGTGCGCAGTTTTTCCCGGCTGTCCCAAGCGCTTGAGCAACGCAACCGCCGGATCGCCGTGATTGGTCGTTTGTTCAAGCGTGAGGAAACGGAAATCGGCGGGCATTGCCAGCAGTTCAGCATTGCACAGCTGCGCAAGGTTACGCGCAGGCGCATGCGTCTTCCTGTCCAATCGGGATCCTTGGACTATCTTTTGGTCAGCGACGCGGAATCTATGATCTTTTCGCTCGACGAAGCTGCGCGCGTTTTGAAAGACAATGGCGTTCTGGCCGTGTTCTGGACCAGAGGCGCCAAACCCGAACACCATGATGAGTTAGCAAGCCGCAGACACGCGGATTTTTCGTTTAATGCGCCCTTGGTGGAGCTGTCGGAAAAGGCGGGTTTGATTGGTTGGTTGGAAAGTCCCGGACTTGGCGTATCGCGCGTGCAACGTCTTCAGACCTTCGTCGCGATCAAACCACCGACGGCAGCCGACGACCTTGCTGACTCGGTTCAAAGAACCAAAGACACCGCGCCTCAGACATGCTGATCAAAACGGACATAATGCCCAGAGATACGGTCAAAACCACGCTCAAGACCTCTCGCAAACCGACGAGGATCGATTCCGGCGTGATTTCCCTATTCTCGCGCCCCAGTGATTTTTCCTGGATCATCGACATCAACGGAGAGTGCTGGTTGGTCGAAACCGGCAAAAGCGGTCTGACGCTGTGTGGGTACTGCAAACTGAGCATCGACCCGGACGGCTATGACCGCCGCCGCGACGCGTGCAAGGGGCTGGTGCGGGTAGTCTCTGAAACACCGCAGCAAACCTGTGTCCTGGGGTTCAGCAATTGGTCGGGCAGCCTGCTTAACAGGTTCGTAGAGATCAAAGCGCAATACACGTCGATCAAAAGCGCCAAATGGGTGTCTGGCTATCACGAGGACGGGTGGATCGATGTCGACGCTGTCTTGCGCGTCGAAGGCGCAGAGATGGTTGAGGTCGAGATGTATCTTCCGGGCGAGGATGATCGGATCGGCGCAAAAACCCTCGACATCCTGTACCACAGTGAACCGATCACATCTGTCGAACTTGTCCGTGGCCAAGTGCAACGGGTGCTGATCCCCACAGCCATGGCCAAACAGGACAGCGTCGAGTTGCTGATCGAAAGCGAATACGCAGAAGACCTGCAAGGCACCGGCGATGAACGATTGCTCGGCTGCGTTGTGACGGATGTGAGATTGGTCGAACAGGGCGCGGACCCTGGCGCATCATGACATCCAAGCGTGACAACCGGATCTCCAACTACCAAGGCAATGTTATCACCCTGTTGGAGGAAATCGAGCGTCGCGAAGCAGAAGTGTCTGGTCACCGCGCTGAGATTGCGGGCCTCAGACAGGAACTGAAACGGGCGCAAAGCGCCAAAACGATACAGCCCGTGACGCCGCAAAAACGCCAAACCGGCGCCAAAGCACGCGGGCGCGCGGCTGTGGTCTGTTGGGATCTGGGCCACAACCCTGCGGGCCGGGCTGTCGTGATTTACGATCTGCTGGCGCGGGATTGGGATGTCGATCTGGTGGGGCCGCTTTGGGACCGGTATGGCGGGGAAGTCTGGCCGCCCATCGCCCGTTCAGAACGATCCATCCTCGCCTTCAAGACCAGCCATTTCGAAGATTTCTATCCCAAAGCCCTCGGGTTTGCAGCAGGCCAGATCTATGACCTCGTGGTGGTGGTGAAACCGCGTCTGCCGGGGCTGTTGCTTGGGGCGATGATCCAAAAGGCCAGTCATTGTCCCCTTGTCCTCGATATCGACGATTTTGAACTGTCGTTTTTCAAGGATGAAACGCCCGCCCCTCTCGATGATCTGATCAACGCTGGCGCAGAGGGGTTGGACATCCCCTTTGAGGAGTTGCCCACCCGCGCCTGCGAAAGCGTGATTGGTGATTTTCCCGCCAAGATCGTCTCAAACGTTGCTCTAAGAGGGCGTTACGGCGGTGTGATCGTGCGTCATGCCCGCGACGAAACCGTTTTTCATCCGGCCCGCTTTGACCGAGAGGCCGCGCGCCGTGACCTTGGCATAACGGATGATGATTTTGCCATTGTGTTTGTCGGCACGCCGCGGCCGCACAAAGGCATCTACGACGTGGCAAAGGCCCTGCACGAGATGAAAGACAAGCGTTTCGTCTTTCACATCGTCGGCACTGTGAAAGAAAAGGCCGTGCGCGACCGGCTGGCCAGCTACGACAAAGCGCGCATCGTCTATCATCCCAATTGTGAGATGCATGAACTGCCTCAAAAGCTGGCCGCGGCAGATGCGCTTGCACTTTTGCAAGACCCTGATCATCCGATCTCACAGTATCAAATTCCGGCCAAAGTGTCGGATGGTGCCGCTTTCGGCTACCCCATTCTGGCCACGCAGGTGCCGCCCCTGCGCGACCTCTTTCCGCTTGGCATTCTGCGCGAAACCAAGGGCGGTACCAAACTCAAAAAAGACCTTGCCGCCCTGATGCAGGCGCGCGCCTCAGGCGAGACCGTACAACAACAGCAGGCCACGCGCGCAGCTTTTCTGGCCGAACTTGGCAATGAGGTGAACGCGCTGCGGCTGTCCTTTGCGGTGGCCGAGGCGGAGGATCACCCGGAGCTGCCCGAGAGCATGGAACGCCTCTTGGTGCACGCGCAAACGACCTACAGCCTTCTGCGCCTGAAGGCCCATGCCCCCGCCTCCCCCGCGATCGTGCACGAACATGCGCCCGATATCGTGGCCTTTTGGAAGCAAAACGACAGTAAGCTCTTTGGCCGCCGCTCAGACATGTTGATGAAGTATCTGCAAGCGTCCGGCGCGGTGGGCCGCATTTTGCAATTTGATGCCCCCCAGCCCGTTCAGATGATGCACAGGCTTATCACGGGGCAAGCCCGCAAATTGCGATCTGTGGATTACCTCGTTCAGCAGAACATGATCGATGATCAATTCGGGCTGCGCGATTCTGACACCCATTTGTTTCGCACCTTTCTCTATGCGGACAAGACCGTACAAACCGGCGCGCTGCCAGATATCGGCCGGGCGCAGGGCGACGTGGTCGACTATGTGCGGCGCCACATGCATGAGTTCGGATTTGACCCGCTCAACACCATCGCTTGGGTCTGTCCTGTCGTGTTCGATTTCCCCGAGATTGCTCAAGCCATTCCGTTCAAGAAAAAGGTCGCCGATCTGATTGATGATCAACGCACCTTCCCGATGAAAGACAGCTATCGACAGCGGATCGTGAAAAGTTATGAAGATTGTCTGCCTTTGTTCGATACGGTGCTGACCAATTGTGCACCGATGGCCGCCTCCTTTTCGGGGCTGCGCAACGACATTCACGTGGTGCCCAACGGATCCGAAGTGGTCCATGACATCGCGGCCATGCCCCCGATGGACGCCATTGTGGCCTACGGCAAACCGATCATCGGGTATGTCGGCAACCTGCGGGACCGGTTTGATTGGCCCTTGCTGGCGGCGACAGCCAAGCTCCTGCCCGAGGCCACATTTGTCATCGTGGGCGGCGGCGCGCGGGATGAAGACACCGATATCGTCAAGGGCTTGCCCAACGTGGTGCTGCACGGGCCAGTGCCCTACGACCAAGTTCAACCCTGCATTCGGGCCTTTGACGTGGCCATCATGCCCCATGAGAAAAGCGATCAAACCTCGCGCATGAACCCGCTCAAGATCTACAATTACGTGGCCATGCACCGTCCGATTGTGACCACACATGTGAGCAATATTGACGAAGGTCTGATGCCCTATCTGCGGTTCGCCGACGGGCCAGAGGCGTTTGCCGCAGCCATTGAGGCGGCGCTGCGCGAGCCTTTGACCGACAGACCCGGCTTCGCAGAGGCCGTCGCATCGATTTCCTGGGAAGAGCGCGCAGCTGCTGTGGCGGCGCGTCTTCAATGAATGTGAAACGCCCAAGCGAGAGGTTTACCATGGCCAAAGACACAGCCCCGGTTTCACATCATGAATTCTGCACTTTTTGTGGTGCGTTCGGACCGATGCTGGAGACCAAACCAAACCGCCCCTTCAGCCACGTTTGCGTGGCCTGCGGCACCTCTGTGCGGCATCGCAGTCAAGCCGCAGCGCTCCTGTCGCTTTATGGCAAAGGCCGCTGGCGAGATTTCACATCGGCGGTGAAAGAGGGCGCGTTCAAAGATTTGGACATCTACGAGGTTGCGATCAAAGGGCCCCTCAAACGGCACCTGCAATCGTCGAAACGCTACGTGAACTCCTATTTCTGGGAGGATGTGGCGCCCGGGGCGTGGAAGGATGGCGTGCAGTGCCAGGATCTGACGCGTCTGACCTATGAGGATGCGCGGTTCGACTTGGTGATGTCCACCGAAGTCATGGAGCATGTCCATGATCCGTGGAAGGCCTTTGCCGAAGTGGCGCGGGTGTTGCGCCCGGGGGGGGCGTATGTCTTTACCATTCCCGTGCGGCTTCCCTTGCCTGCGGCGTCCACACCGCGCGCTGTCCTGCATCCAAACGGTCAGGTGGAACATCTGTTGCCTGAGGCCTACCACAATTCTGGCATCGGCGGAAAATCCTTGGTGTTCACGGATTTTGGGTCAGACATTTTTGACCGGGTCCGCGAGATCGGGCTGCACATGATCAGTCAGGTTGGATCGAACGCCACGCAGACCGACAGCCGGTATTGTACGTTCATCGCCACCAAATACTGCTGATCCACGCCTCACACGGGCGTGCGTCCTGTTATGTTGGAAAATGGTACCGCCTCCCCGGCTCGAACGGGGGACCTCTAGATCCACAATCTAGCGCTCTAACCTACTGAGCTAAGGCGGCCCTGCAGCGCCATATGCCAAAGGGCGGGGGCCGATGCAACTGTCAAAAATCGCGCGCAGGAAAACAAGCGGCCTCTGCGCGGGCATCGGACTGGGGATCAACGCCGTGGTCCGCGGGCTTAAGCGGCTGTTTCACCGCCCGTCATGTGACCCATATCCGGGGTGTAGATGCGAAAGCCGTGGCGCCCCTGTTCCTTGACCACATAGAGCGCGGTATCGGCCTGCTCCATCAGGGTCTCGGGATCGGCTGTCGTCAGGTCCGTTGCAATGCTGATGCCGATACTGGCCGACACGCGCAGGGTTTCGCTGCCAAAGGCGATCGGCTCTTCAATTTCGGTCACCAAACGTTGCGCCAGGCGGGCGACCTTGGCCTCATCAATCACGCCCGGCATCACGAGGATGAACTCATCGCCGCCATGGCGTATCACCGTGTCTTCCACCCGTGTGACGCTCCGCAAACGCTCTGCCGCGCGTTGCAACACCGCATCGCCGGCGGCATGGCCATAGGTGTCATTGACCTCTTTGAAGTGGTCGAGATCGACATGCATCATGGCAAACCCGGTCTTGCGCGACATGATTTGCCCGATCGCCTGATCCATGGCGCGGCGGTTGCCCAGCCCGGTCAACAGATCGGTCACGGCCTGTTCTTCGGCATCATTGCGCGCCGTCTCCAGACGGGTGTTGAGGTGACGCAATTCCTCCATCACCGCACTTTTGGCCTCAACCAAATAGAGCATTTCAACCGTCAGGTCCGTGACGGCAAAATCCTCCCCCGAGAGCGCGTAATCCCGCACAGCATCGATCACGGAGATGCCAAAAGACAGGCTGAGAACCGCGCCATCTTGGACGCCCGGAACCGCACCATCCGGCAAGGGCGCAATCACGCCCTTCAGCTCCGTATGCGGGGCAGTGCGGGTGACCAAATGCAGCTTGCGCCCCGGCTCGGCCACGAGACCCTCTATCCCGTGCAGCGTTTTCGGGCGGCGCAGGTCCAAAAAATCCAAAAGCATGGTCCCTACCAGGGGTTGATCGCCATTGAGCTTGAGAACCCCGGGCCCCGTGGCACATATCCGGCCTTCGCCATTGATCACGATGAACCAGGGGCAAAGCACGCTGAGCATCTGTTCCAGCCCTGAAGGCGTTTGTGTCTGATGTGTCATCCTGCCCTCGCTCCCAATTCGAATTCGCGCGCTTCTGCGAACGCCACTTCGAGCAGGATAATCTCAATGATTTCCTGACCTGGCGCGTCCTGCATGTGGTTGAGAAACACGAGCGCGCCATAATCGTCGGCCATGGCGCGCAGCAGCCCGACCATGACATGCCCAAACAAATCGCCGGTTTCTGGCGTCGCCGTCACCGCGAGGGTAAAGGTCGTCGGATCCACCTCGCGCAGTTCCAGTTGCGGCATCGGCAAATCCGGGACAGCCAGTTGTGCCCGTGCAGGCAGCTCATCCAATGAGTTCAGAAATTCAACGAATCCGGTGCCACCAAAACGCAACAGACGGCGCAACCCGTCGGTATTGGGAGAGGCCACAAGATACGTGCCCAAATCTTCCAACACTTCGTCTTGGCGCTTGTCCAACGCCTCCGCCAGCGCTTCAACGACGCGCTCCGTGGTCTCATAGGCGTAAGGCAGCATCGCTTCAAACGTGGAAAATTCCAGCCCGGCCGACTGTGCGACCGACGTCCAAAACGCGTCTCCATATGTGTCGCGCGCGAATCTTTCGACCGCGCGATTGATCAGACCGTGCAAACCCCGACTCCACATCTAGGAGCCCGCAGATTGGCACAAACGTCCTTAACAGGGACCCAACAGATCCAATTGTCGTTATTTTCTGGGCCGCAACAGGTCTATCGCGACGGGTTAAAACCCTAGAAATCCGTCGGCGCGCCGCCTTCGCGTTTGCGTCTTTCGACAAACTCTGAAAGCTCTTCACGGATCGCCTCATCCATCGGTGGCGCTTCGAAATTGGCGAGGATATCGTGGAACTGCTGATGCGCGCGCTGTGGGGTCCAGACACCGCCTGCAGCCTCCCAGGCCTCAAAGTTGCGCCAATCGCTCAGGAACGGTTGGTAGAACGCGGTTGTGTAGCGGTCTTGCGTGTGCTGGATGCCAAAGAAATGGCCTTGATCCCCCACTTCGCGCACGGCCTCCACCGCGATCTCGTCAGGTCCGGTTTGCGTCAGCATTGGATCCATATAGCGTTGAATATGCTGTAGAATTTCGCAATCCATGATGAATTTCTCGGGGCTGGCGATCAGCCCACCCTCGAGCCACCCGGCAGCATGATAGACCATGTTCGCACCGGCCTGGACCGCCGACCACAAGCTGTTTGACGTCTCCCAAATCGATTGCCCATCGGGCACGTTGGCTGCGCAGACGCCGGAGGCCCGCATCGGCAGACCATAAAAGCGCGCAAGTTGCCCGGTCATCTGCGTGGCGCGCATGTATTCGGGCGTGCCAAAGGCAGGGGCGCCGGATTTCATATCCACGTTCGACGTAAACGTCCCAATCGCGCAGGCCGCACCCGGGCGCACAAGTTGGGCCAAAACCACGGCGCAGAGCCCTTCGGCCAGCGATTGCGCCACAGCACCGGACATCGTCACCGGGGCCATCGCACCTGCGAGCGTGAAGGGCGTCACCACGAGGCCCTGATTGCGCCGCGCCAGCCGCATCCACCCGTCCAACATGGGAATGTCGTGTTTCAACGGTGAGGTGGAGTTGATGTTGGTGTACATGCGCGGCGTGGCGTCAAACTCCTCATGGCTGAGCCCGCCCGCGATGCGGACCATCTCCATGACATCTTCGACACGTTCCTTGCCCAGGCAATAGGCATGCGCGACCTTGTCGGTCAGGGTCAGCTTGTCGTAGAGCACATCCAGATGGCGGATCGAGGCGTGGATATCCTGCGGCTCCACCGGATAGCCGCCAACAAAGTGGATACAGTTAAAATGCTGGCTCAGGCGGAACAGGTTTGCGCACATCTCACGCGTGCCGGTCACCTTTTTCCCAAGACTCATATCCCAATAGCTGGGCGGAGAGGACACGTTGCCAAACAGCAGGTTTTTGCCGCCGATCGTGATCTGACGGTCAGGATTGCGCGGTGTGACGGTCCAAGAAGACGGGGCAAGCGCGATCTGCTCCATGACAAATTCGCGGCCCATGCGGACATTTTCTCCGTCGATCGTGCAGCCGCCCGACGCCCTTAGGATTTCAAGCGCTTCGTGGTTGAGAAACTCAATGCCGATCTCTTCGAGGATGCGCATTGCGCCGTCATGGATGGCCTGCACGCCCTCTTCGGTCAGAGGTTCTGTCGGGCGATCAATATTGACCGGTGGGTTCCACGGCATCTGATGATCGGTCGCCGACCCCCGTCGCTCCGCATTGCCTGCACGCCCGCCGCCGCGCCTTCTGCGTTTGGTTTCTGCCGCCATGGGGTCTCTCCCGCTGATGTCGGGATTCAGACAAGCATTTGAGACCGGGCAACGTATGCCCGTTTGCGACAAAGTTTGTCGTTTAACTTTCCTCGGCAGGAGAACCCCACATGCGCACCCCAAAAGAAAAACCCCGGTCGTCACAGACCGGGGTGTCCAGCAATCCGTAGGCCGGGGTTTAGCCCGGCATCGGTTTCAGCCTTTTTCTTCGATGATCTCAACCAGATGCGGGATCTTGCTGACCATGCCGCGCACGGACGGTGTGTCTTCCAACTCGCGCGTCTTGTGCATCTTGTTCAGGCCAAGGCCCACCAGTGTCGCGCGCTGCTCCTTGGGGCGGCGAATGGGGGAACCAACTTGTTTGACAACGATTGTCTTTGCCATGGGTCTCTCTCCTTAGCTCGCTGCTTCTTCGGTGGGCGCTTCAGCGGGTGCGTCCGTCGCCGGTGCATCATCACGGCGCAGAATATCCGCCACCTTCTTGCCACGACGCTGCGCGACCATGCGGGGGCTCGCCTCTTTGCCAAGACCGTTCAGCGTGGCGCGGATCATGTTGTAGGGGTTCTGAGAGCCGACAGATTTGGCAACCACATCCTGAACACCAAGCATTTCGAAAACGGCACGCATCGGACCACCGGCGATGATCCCAGTACCCGTAGGTGCCGTGCGCATCACGACCTTACCTGCACCGTGACGCCCTTCGACATCGTGGTGCAATGTGCGGCCTTCTTTGAGCGGAATGCGCACCATTTGGCGCTTGGCCTGTTCTGTGGCTTTGCGGATCGCCTCAGGCACCTCTTTGGCTTTACCTTTGCCAAAGCCCACGCGGCCTTTCTGATCGCCCACCACGACGAGGGCTGCAAAGCCGAAACGCTTACCACCCTTCACGGTTTTCGATACGCGGTTGATCGCCACAAGGCGGTCGGCGAATTCCGGAGCTTCGTCGCGATCGCGACCCCGGCGGTTGTCATCTCTTGCCATAGTGGCGTCCTTTCAGTGTGGTGCGTCGCACCTGTTGTCCAATCCCAGTGCCCTTGGATGTCATCCGGGGGCCCGGATCATCGAGACAGGCCAGCAAGACCCGTCTTCCTTTTTAGATCTTCAGGCCACCCTCACGGGCCGCATCGGCAAGCGCCTTGATCCGACCGTGGAAGAGAAAGCCGCCGCGGTCGAAATACGCTTCCGACACGCCTGCTTTCTTGGCACGCTCGGCAATCGCCGCGCCGACCTTTTGGGCCGCGTTCATGTCGTTCTTGCCACCGGTTTCCAACTCCTTTTCAAGGGAGGAGGCCGAGGCCAACGTCACGCCTTGCACGTCATCGATCAACTGTACGCTGATATTCTTTGACGAACGGTGAACGCTGAGGCGAACGCGACCTGCGTTGACCTTGCGAAGTTTACTGCGAACGCGCATGCGGCGTCGCTGAAACAGAGCTCTTTTGCTTGTTGCCATCTTTCTCGCGTCCTTACTTCTTCTTGCCTTCCTTTTGGAAGATATACTCATCCTTG
>JBCCDT010000070.1:0-21731 GCA_039030635.1 Pseudomonadota bacterium | reverse complement strand
GACGCGCTATCTGAGCCGTCACGGGCAAGACGGTGAGAGGCATCCCATGGCCATGGAAAAAACATTCGACGCGAAAGCGTCCGAGAACCGCATCTACAACGAATGGGAAGGCTCCGGCGCGTTCAAGGCCGGGGCCAATGCCAAGGCGGGTGCCGAGACATTTTCCATCATGATTCCGCCGCCCAATGTGAACGGGCGGCTCCATATCGGGCACGCCTTCAACAACACAATCCAGGATATCCTGATCCGCTGGCACCGCATGCGCGGGCATGACACGCTCTGGCAGCCGGGCCAGGATCATGCGGGCATCGCGCTACAGCTGGCCGTCGAAAAAGAACTGGCGCAAACCACAGGCCAAAAGCGCACCGACATGACCCGCGATGAGTTCCTCAAGATCGCTTGGGAATACAAGCACCGCACCGCCAATGGAATCGTGGATCAGCTAAAACGCCTGGGCAGCTCCTGCGATTGGTCACGCAACGCCTTCACCATGTCGGGTGCCCCCAACGCACCGGCGGGGGAAGAGGGCAATTTCCACGACGCCGTCATCAAGGTCTTCGTGGATATGTACAACAAAGGCCTCATTTATCGCGGCAAGCGGCTGGTGAACTGGGATCCGTACTTTGAATCCGCCATCTCCGACCTCGAGGTCGAGAACATCGAAGTTGCCGGTAACATGTGGCACTTCAAGTACCCTTTGGCCAATGGTCAAACCTATGAGTATTTGGAGAAAGATGAAGACGGGAATGTGATCCTGCAAGAGACGCGCGACTACATCTCCATCGCCACCACCCGGCCTGAAACCATGCTGGGCGACGGCGCGGTCGCGGTGCATCCAAGCGATGAACGCTATGCGCCGATCGTGGGCAAACTCTGCGAAATCCCGGTCGGGCCGAAAGAGCACCGCCGCCTCATCCCCATCATCACGGATGAATACCCTGACCCCAATTTCGGCTCCGGTGCGGTGAAGATCACCGGCGCGCATGACTTCAACGACTACGGCGTCGCCTCGCGTGGCGGCATCCCGATGTACCGCCTGATGGACACGAAAGGCGCCATGCGCGATGACGGCGCGCCTTACGCCGAGGCCGCTGAACGGGCGCAGGAAATTGCAGGTGGTGCGGAGTTTACCGGCGCGGAAGTCGACACGCTCAACCTGGTTCCGGATGACATTCGCGGCCTTGACCGGTTCGAGGCGCGAAAAGTCGTTGTGGAGCAGATCACCTCCGAAGGTCTGGCCGTGATGACCACTGTGGAAGAAACCAGCGAAGATGGCGAAACCATCACGCGCGACGTCCAAATGGTGGAAAACAAGCCAATCATGCAGCCTTTTGGCGATCGCTCAAAGGTCGTGATCGAACCTATGCTGACGGACCAATGGTTCGTCGACACCGACAAAATCGTCGGCCCGGCCATTGATGCCGTCCGCTCCGGCGAGACAAACATCATGCCCGAGCAGGACCGGAAGGTGTATTTCAACTGGCTGGAAAACATCGAACCCTGGTGCATCTCCCGCCAGCTCTGGTGGGGGCATCAGATCCCGGTTTGGTATCTGCCCGGGCGTACTGCGGACGGTTCTCCGGCAAACCCAGAAGCACCGTCTACCGAGCCATTGGCAATTTGCGCTGCCAGCTTCGAAGAAATGAAGGCACAGCTCAAAGAACGATTTGGGGTCGAAGACGTTAGAGAAATTCCATCGGACTTTACACTGCCCGAAAACAACGTGGTTGATGCATTCCTGGTCAATGCAAACTTCGGCAACGGTGAAGACTACTCCCACATGGTCGCCTACCGCGACCCAGACGTCCTCGACACCTGGTTCTCCTCCGGCCTCTGGCCCATCGGCACGCTCGGCTGGCCCGAGGACACGATTGAGCTGAAAAAATACTTCCCCACCTCCGTCCTCGTCACAGGCTTCGACATCATCTTCTTCTGGGTCGCACGCATGATGATGATGCAATACGCCGTCGTCGGCCAAAAGCCGTTCGACCATGTCTATGTCCACGCCCTTGTCCGCGACGAGAAGGGCAAAAAGATGTCCAAGTCGCTCGGCAATGTCCTCGACCCGTTGGAGCTCATCGACGAATACGGCGCCGATGCCGTCCGCTTCACGCTCACTGCCATGGCCGCCATGGGCCGCGATCTGAAGCTTTCCACGAGCCGCATCGCGGGCTACCGTAATTTCGGCACCAAGCTCTGGAACGCCGCGCGCTTTGCCGAAATGAACGGCGCCACCTTCGGCCAGATCGACCCATCGCAACGCATGCGTCCCGCTGACCCGAAACAGACCGTCAATAAATGGATCATCGGAGAGACGGCCCGCGTCCGCGAAGACGTCGATCACGCCCTGAACCAGTTCCGCTTCAACGACGCGGCCAATGCGCTTTATGCCTTTGTCTGGGGCAAGGTCTGCGACTGGTATGTGGAGTTTTCCAAGCCGCTGCTCACAGGCGAAGACGAGGGCATCAAGCGCGAGACCCAAGCCACCATGGCCTGGGTCATTGACCAGTGTTTGATCCTGCTGCACCCCATCATGCCCTTCATCACCGAAGAGCTTTGGGGCACGCTTGGGACACGCGACAAGCACCTCGTCCATGCCGATTGGCCCACCTATGGCATGGACCTCATCGATAAAAACGCCGATCGCGAAATGAACTGGGTGATCTCTCTCATTGAGTCCATCCGCTCCGCCCGCGCCCAAGTCCACGTGCCTGTCGGTCTCTACATTCCGGTCATCTGCACCGATCTCGATGAGGCTGGCCACGCCGCGTGGAAGACCAACGAGGTCATGATCAAACGCCTCGCCCGTGTTGAAAACCTCAGCATGGCGGACACATTGCCCAAAGGGTGCATCACCATCGCCGTCGAAGGCGGCAACTTTGGCCTGCCGCTCGCTGATGTCATTGATGTTGCAGAAGAAAAAGCGCGCCTTGAGAAAACCCTCGGCAAGCTCGCCAAGGAATTGGGCGGCCTGCGTGGACGGTTGAACAACCCCAAATTCGTCGAAAGCGCGCCCGAAGAGGTGGTCGTTGAGGCCCGCGAAAACCTGGCCCTCCGCGAGGAAGAAGAGGCTAAACTAAAGACCGCTTTGACCCAACTGGCAGAGCTGGAGGGCTAAACGCCCAAGGTTTCATCTTGCCAAAAATACTCAAATCTTGATCCGCGCAACCATCAAAAACAGATCAGAAAAAGCGCGGATTACTCCATCTCACGCATCCGCGCCACATAGCGCGCCAGCGTGTCGATCTCGAGGTTCACCATATCGCCCTGAGCCACATCGCCCCATGTGGTCACTTTCTTGGTGTGCGGGATAAAGTTGATGCCGAAATCGCACCCGTCCACCTCATTGACCGTCAGAGACGTGCCATTGAGAGCCACAGAGCCTTTCGAGGCAATAAACCGCGCCAAAGCCTCCGGCGCGCGCAGGACGACGCGCGTGCTATCCCCTTCATCTTTCAGGGAAATCACCTCAGCCACCCCATCCACATGACCCGACACAATATGCCCGCCCAGCTCATCGCCTACGCGCAAGGATCGCTCCAGATTGACCCGCTTTCCGGGTGCCCAAGATGTCAGGTTCGTCTTTGACACCGTCTCGGCCGAGATATCCACGTCAAACCAACCATCGCCCTTGCCCACAACGGTCAAACAGACCCCATCACAGGCAATCGAGGCCCCCATATCCACGCGTGACATGTCATAGCGCGTCTCGATCCGCGCGCGCAGATCACCGCGTTGCTCCGCCTCCAGAATGCGGCCCACATCCGTCACGATCCCGGTGAACATGGCAAGACTCCTTGAAAAATGCGTCTCACCGGAGGTATCCTGACCACCGGCGTCAGACAAGGCATGGCAGGCCACATTTTCGCCCGATTCCAAGCTATACTGCCGCAAAACAAGCAGTTATCGGGCCTTGAACTATGCTGACGGGCGACCAAAAAGTATTTTTATTCCTGCAAGGCCCGCACGGGCCTTTCTTTCACCGTTTGGGCCGGATGGTGGGCCATTCGGGCGCCGAGGTATGGCGCGTCGGATTCAACGCGGGCGACCGCCTGTTTTGGCGCGATCCGGATCGCTATGTGGCCTATAAGGGCGACGCCGACGGCTGGCCAGACTTCTTCAAGACACTGGTCGCGGACAAGGGCGTGACCGATCTGGTGCTCTATGGGGATGTCCGCCCGATCCACGCCCAGGCCGTGGCCCACGCCAAGGAGATTGGCCTTAAAATTCACGTGTTTGAAGAAGGCTATATGCGACCCTACTGGGTGACGTATGAGCGTGACGGCTCCAACGGGCATTCGCGGCTCATGCGGATGAGCGTGGATGATATGCGGCGGGCGCTTGAAAATTCTGACATGGACACGGCCCTGCCACCGGCAAGCTGGGGTGATATGCGACAGCACATCTGGTATGGCGCGCTCTATCACGGGGCGGTGCTGTTGTTTAACCAAGGGTATCGCAAGTTCCGCCCGCATCGCGCCCTAACGGTGCGTCAGGAATTTGGGCTATATCTCAAGCGATTGCTCTTGATGCCCTATCAAGCCGTGGAACGCCGCATCGCCACGCTGCGTATTCGCCACGGCGGCTTTCCCTATCACTTGGCGCTGTTGCAGCTGGAACATGACGCCTCGTTTCAAGCGCATTCGCCCTTTGAGACCATGGCCGATTTCCTGCGCACCGTGATCGAAGGATTTGCCGCGGGCGCCCCCAAGCATCACCACCTCGTGGTCAAGGCCCACCCGCTGGAGGATGGCCGCGTGCCGATCCGGTGGGAGCTGATGCGGCTGGCCCGCAAGCACGGGATTGAGGCGCGGGTGCATTTCGTGCGGGGCGGCAAGCTGGCCCAGCTTTTGGATGAGGCCCGCAGCGCGGTGACCGTGAATTCCACCGCCGCACAGCAGGTGCTGTGGCGGGGGATCCCGCTCAAGACCTTTGGCGATGCGGTCTATGCCAAGCCGGAATTTGTCTCCACCAAGCCGCTCAAGGATTTCTTCACGCTGGCCGAGCGGCCTGATCGCAAGGCCTATGGTGACTATCGCCGCTACCTTTTGGAAAGCAGTCAAATCGCAGGTGGGTTTTATTCTGCCAGCGGCCGCCGACAGCTGCTTCGACAGGCCGTGGATTTGATGTTGAGTGAGGATGATCCCTATGACGCACTGATCTCGGGCACCGCGGCTCCGAGGCAACAGTTGCGTGCCGTGCAGACATAAGCACAACCTGTAGCGCTGGATTTTATCCACAGATTCCGTTATGTTGCAGGGAAAAATTGAGGCAGAACAATAATAGGTCGAGGAGACCGAGCAGTGAAACCCCGTACCAAGCGTTGGGCGAGAACCGTCGCCCTAATCGCGGCTGTGTCTATAGTCGCGTCCTGTGCCCTCCCACGTGTGGGCCCCAACAAACGAGAGCTTTTCGAAGGCTCGGTGCAGCGCAGCGGCGACGCCTTTGTCGTCTCCGTGAATGACCGCGTCACCCGGGCCACCGCGGTGCAACCGGCCCTTGGCTTTACCGATGCGTTCAAGAATGCAGGCGTGATCGGCTCTGACACGATCCGTCCCGGTGACACCCTTGGCCTGACCATTTGGGAGAACGTCGATGATGGGCTTCTGGCAGGCGAAGTGCAGCCCAACACGGTGCTGGAAGAGGTGCAAGTTGACGGTGCGGGCTTTATCTTTGTGCCCTATGCAGGCCGCATTCGCGCCGCGGGCAACACGCCAGAGGCCATTCGCCGCCTGATCACATCCAAGCTTGATGAACAAACCCCTGACCCGCAGGTTGAGGTGCGCAGGCTTGCCGGGGACGGCGCGACCGTGTCCCTCATTGGTGGTGTGGGCGCCCAAGGTGTCTATCCCATTGAGCGTCCGACACGCACGCTGTCGACCATGCTGGCCAATGCAGGCGGTGTGACGATCAACCCCGAGGTGGCGCAAGTCACCGTTGTGCGCGGTGAACATCGCTCCAAGGTTTGGTTCCAGGACATCTTTAGCAACCCGCGTTTTGACATCGCCTTGCGCGGCGGCGATCGCATCCTTGTGGAAGAAGACAGCCGAGCGTTCACCGCCCTTGGCGCCACGGGTGCGCAGGCGCGTCTGCCTTTTGCAAGCCCGACCATTAGCGCGGTTGAAGCCATCGCTCAGGTCGGTGGTCTGAATTCCAACACGGCGGATCCGACCGGTGTGTTCATCCTGCGCAACGAACCCGCAGAGATCGCCAATCAGGTCTTGGGCCGCGGCGATTTGGTCGGGGCGCAGCGCATGGTCTATGTGTTGGATCTGACGCAGCCCAACGGCATGTTCCAAGCGCGCGACTTTGCCGTGCGCGATGATGATACGCTTTATGTCACAGAGGCCCCGTTTGCCCAGTGGAGCAAGGTGATTTCGGCTTTGACCGGCACTCTGGGCGCGGTTGGCTCCATTTCGAGCACGGCGCAAGGTTTTTCCGGCAACTGATGCATCTCAATGACGATCACAAGCCCGCCGGGACGAACGCGCCTCGGCGGGCTTTCTATTTCAACGCGGGGTTTCTGCGCCAAAAACGCGTGCGCCGGATCATGGAACTGGCGGGATATGCGTTGGAGATTGGCAAGCCCGGGGCGGAGGATCTGATCGCGGTTTGGGGGCATTCGCCCTATGCCAAACGCGGTGAAACGGTCGCCGGCGCAACCGGGGCGGGGCTTGTGCGGGTTGAGGATGCGTTTTTGCGCTCTCTCTTTCCCGGGCGGTCGGGGGAGCCGCCTTTGGGTCTGGTGATTGACCAGACCGGCATGCATTTTGACGGCGAGACCCCGTCTGATCTGGAAACCCTGCTGGCCACCCATCCGCTTGATGACACGGCCCTTTTGAACCGCGCACGTGGCGCGATCGCGCGCCTGCAAGAGGCACATCTTTCGAAATACACGGCCTTTGACGCGGCAAAGACCGCCCCAGAGCCGGGCTACGTGCTGGTGATCGACCAGACAGAGGGCGATGCCTCTGTCACCCATGGCGGCGCAAACGCGGCCAGTTTCAAGGAAATGCTCTATTGGGCGCAGGATGAAAACCCAGGCGCGCGCATCCTGATCAAAACCCACCCCGAGACTGTTCAGGGGCACAGGCAAGGGTATTTTTCCCAAGCCGACGAAACAGACCGCATTGCGCTTTTTGCCGATCCGGTCAGCCCTTGGGCCTTGCTGGAGGGGGCTGTCGCTGTCTACACAGTGAGTTCCCAATTGGGGTTTGAGGCCATCCTGGCGGGTCACAAACCGCGGGTCTTTGGCCGTCCGTTTTACGCCGGGTGGCACCTGACCGATGACCGTCACCCACTCACGTTTCCACGCCGCACGCGCCGATTGACGCGGGCGCAGCTGTTTGCGGCCGCGATGATCCTTTACCCGAAATGGTACAACCCGCACGCGGATGCGCTGTGTGAGGTGGAGGATGCAATCTCGATCCTTGAGGCGCAGACGCGGGCCTGGCGGGAGGACAAGACCGGCTGGGACGCGTACGGCATGCGCCTTTGGAAACGCGCGCCATTGCGTGGGTTTTTTGGGGCGCACGGCCCGATCCGGTTTCTCGACACTCCCAAAACTGGCGACCGCCCTGCGATGGTCTGGACCTCACAGCAAGAGACCGCCCCAGCCCACGCCGTCCGCGTTGAGGACGGGTTTTTGCGGTCGCGCGGTCTGGGGGCTGATCTGATCCCGCCGCTGTCGCTCGTCTGCGATGATTTGGGTATCTACTATGATCCCGCACGCGAAAGCCGGTTGGAGCGGTGGATCACAGCCCGCGCCACCCTGCGCCCCGATCAAGAGTTGCGCGCGTCCCGTTTGGTCCAGCGCCTCACGCAGTCGGGTTTGAGCAAGTACAACCTCGGTCTGGAGGCGCCACGTTTGCCCGAGGGGCACCGCATTCTGGTACCGGGTCAGGTGGAAGATGATGCCTCTATCCTGTTGGGCGCGGGCGCGGTGGCCACCAATCTGGACCTGTTGCAACGCGCGCGGGCCGATAACCCCGATGCGGTGATCCTCTACAAACCCCACCCGGACGTAGAGGCCGGTCTGCGCACAGGGGCTGTCCCGCAAGACGCATTGACCGCGTTGGCCGACCAGGTTCTGACCCGTGCAGACCCCGCCGCCTTGCTCACTGAGGTGGATGAGGTATGGACGATGACCTCCCTGATGGGTTTTGAAGCCCTGTTGAGAGGTGTTGCGGTGACCACCACAGGCGCGCCGTTTTACGCAGGCTGGGGGCTGACCCGTGATCTAGGCCGCGTTCCGGCCCGCCGCGTCGCCCGGCCCACGCTGGAAGGGTTGGCCCACGCGGCCCTGATCGACTATCCGCGTTACTTCGACCCTGTCATGCGCGGTCCCTGCCCGGTTGAAACCGTGGTGGATCGCCTCGTCACCGGAACTGTGCCGCGCCCGGGTCCGGGCAACCGGATGCTGTCGAAACTACAGGGGCTGTTTGCCTCCTACGCGTCGTTTTGGAGATGACCGAAAGGGGCATTCTGGCGATCCCGGAAGGACTCGAACCCTCAGCCTGCTGATTAGAAGTCAGCTGCTCTATCCAGTTGAGCTACGGGACCGCTGGGGTGGGTGTAGCGTTGCGGCAGTCGGAGATCAAAGGGGAATTAGCCAGAGCGATGAAACGGGTCGTCTGGATAGCTGACATGGGCCAGATAAAGCCCCTGCGGCGGACAAACCGGGCCGCACGCCGCGCGCTCTGTGGCCTCAAGGGCCGTTTTGACATCATCCGAGGCCCATGACCCAGCGCCCACCCGCTCCAACGTGCCAACGATAGAGCGCACTTGATTGTGCAAAAACGACCGGGCGCGCAGGTGAAACCGCAGTTCCGGACCACTTCGACCGACCACTTCCTCAATCTCGATCTCGTCCAGTGTTTTCACGGGGCTTTTGGCCTGACACATGGTGGATCGAAAGGTGGTGAAATCATGCTGACCGATCAAGTGCTTGGCCCCGGCGCGCATGGCCTCTGTATCAAGGTGTTGGGACACTTGCCAAACCTGCCCGGCCGCGTGGGTTGCGGGCGCGCGGCGCATAAGCAGCCGAAAAAGATATTGCCGCTCCACCGCCGAAAAACGCGCGTGCCAATCCTCATCCACCTCAGCGCAGTCGACAATTGCGACGGGCATGGGTTTGAGATGGTGATTGAGCGCCTCAGACAGGCGAAAGGGATCCCAGGCTTTCGTCATATCGCACTGCGCCACCTGGCCCAAGGCGTGGACGCCAGCATCCGTGCGCCCGGCGGCGGCGATGGTATGATCGCGCGGCTCCAACTTGGCCAAAGCCGCCTCAATCGCGCCTTGCACAGACGGCTGATCGGCCTGACGCTGCCACCCGGCAAACGGAGCACCATGATATTCGATTTTGAGCGCGTAGCGAGGCATGAGCGTGCTGATAGCGGGGGTCTGACGGCGCCACAAGTCTGGCAACAGCGGCTTGGGATGGCTATCTACGCATCTGACGAACAAGAAAGACGACGTATTTTGGTCATTTCAGATCTCGCAGACGGGTTGACCCGTGGTGTGGAAGGTATCGGTGCCCGGCTCAGTGGAGCGCTTTTTGAGCCTGTGATCCGTTTGGGGGTCACCGGGCTGTCGCGGGCGGGAAAAACGGTGTTCATCACCTCGCTGGTGGCCAACCTGATGGATCGCGGGCGCATGCCGGGGTTGCTCGCGGCGCGCGACGGTCGGATTGAGGCCGCATTTTTGCAGCCGCAGCCCGACGATACGCTGCCCCGGTTTGATTATGAGACGCATCTTGGCGCCTTGACCGGGCCTGAACCCCATTGGCCCGAAAGCACGCGGTCGGTGTCAGAGCTGCGATTGTCGATGCGGGTGCGACCCTCGGGCCTGCTGAGCGGGTTGTCAGGCCCGCGCACGGTGCATCTGGATATCGTAGACTACCCCGGGGAATGGTTGCTGGATTTGGGTCTGTTGGACAAAAGCTATGCTGATTGGTCCGAGGCCACGCTGGAACGCATGAAAACCCGTAGCAGCGCCAAGGACTATCTTGCCGCACTTGGCGAGACCGATGCGGCGGCCAAACTGGATGAACCCGTGGCCCAGCGCCTTGCAAGCGCGTTCACCGGGTATCTGCACGCCGCGCGGGCGGCGGGATTTTCGGATTGCTCACCCGGGCGGTTCCTGCTGCCCGGCGATCTCGAAGGCTCGCCCGTGTTGACCTTTGCCCCCCTGCCCCGGCAATCCAACCCGCCGCGCAAATCCCTGATCCGCGAGATGGAACGCCGGTTTGAGGCCTATAAATCCCGCGTGGTGAAGCCGTTTTTCCGCGATCATTTTGCGCGGATTGACCGCCAGGTTGTGCTTGTTGATGTTCTGGGTGCCATCCACCGCGGACCTTCGGCCGTGGATGATTTGCGCCAAGCCATGGCCGATATCCTGGCGGCCTTCCGTCCCGGTCAAAACACGTTTCTTGGCCAGATTTTCGGCACGCGCCGGGTCGATCACATCCTGTTTGCCGCCACCAAAGCCGACCACTTGCACCATACACAGCATGGCAAGCTGACCGCGATCATGAATGCCCTCCTTGCTGACGCACGCCGCCGGGCCGATTTTGCCGGCGCGCAGACCCAAGCCATGGCCCTGGCCGCGCTTCGGGCCACCACAGAAGAGACGCGCAGCCACAAAGGTGACACGCTCGATTGCGTGCGCGGGGTTCTTTTGAACTCGGACGGGACACGCGGCAAGACGGCTGCATTCTATCCCGGTGACCTCCCCGATGATCCGATCCGGCTCTTGCAACCTGCCAGCACCGGGGCGGAAAGCTGGCTGGATGGAGAGTATGACGCCATGCGCTTTGCCCCGGCCGCGCTGAGCCTCTCACCAGGTGATGGGCCACCCCATATTCGGCTGGATCGCGCCGCGCAGTTCTTGATTGGAGACCGGTTATGAGCAAAGGCCCTGTCCTGATCGAAATCGAAGATGACGCCGCCCCGCGCCCCGATGCGGCACCACCGGTGCCCGATGATACGCTGCCCGAGCCGTCCGAGGGGCACGCGATGCAGCAGGTCACCGGCGTGCTGGCCTACAGGCCATCGCGGCTCATGCGATGGTTCTGGACAGTCGCTTTGGTTCTGATCACCACTTTGGTGTCGATCGCTGCATGGGATTTCGTCAGCGGGCTGATCCTGCGCGTGCCGCTTTTGGGATATGGCGTCACCGGGCTTGTGGGCCTGTTGGCCATCCTGATGCTGTTCATCGCCCTGAAAGAACTGTCGATGATTGCGCGGCTGAAACGGTTGGACAGCCTCCAAGCTGCGGCGGGGGAGGCGTTGGCGGCGCAAGATCTTGAGGCCGCACGGAATGTCGTAACCGGGCTTAAGCGGCTTTATCGTGGGCGGCCTGACACGAAATGGGGGCAAAACCAGATCGCGGCCCATGAGGCCGATCAATTCGACGCAGATGCGCTTCTTGGTTTGGCGGAAAAATCCCTGATGGGTCCGCTCGACAAGGCGGCGATGGCAGAAATTGAGGCCGCGGCCCGACAAGTGGCGACGGTGACCGCGCTGGTGCCTCTTGCGCTGGCAGATGTTGGATCGGCGCTCACGGCAAACCTGCGGATGATCCGCCGCATCGCGGTGATCTATGGCGGGCGGTCCGGGGTGGTCGGCAATTGGCGGTTGGCCCGCGCTGTGATGGCCCATCTTGTGGCCACGGGGGCGGTGGCGCTTGGGGACGATCTTTTGGGATCGGTCGCTGGGGGCGGGCTGTTGTCAAAACTCTCCCGCCGGTTCGGCGAAGGCGTGGTCAACGGGGCGTTGACCGCTCGGGTCGGTGTGGCCGCGATGGAGGTGTGTCGCCCCATGCCTTTTGCTGCGTTGGAACGTCCTTCTGTCACAGGTCTTGTCAAACGCGCGCTGACCGGGTTTTTCGGATCATCCTGACACGCCAAAGCCGTCAGAGTAGCCAGAGCGCCATGTCTTCGAAATAGGTTTCAAATTCTTCGCAGAATTGGATCAACCGATCGCCTGTGTGGTAATAAGCGTTCGCGTCGTCACAAGGCTCCACCACCACAGTGATCGGCGCGGAGAGTTGCAGCACGCTATTGAGATAGGCCACCTCATGGGCCAAAAGCTCTGCTGCGCGGGAGCCGAGGCCCTGACCGTCAAACCGCAAGCTTTTGCCTTCTCCGCGCGCAATCAGATCATCCAGCACGGCGCCCCAGCTGTGATTGGCTTGCTCGTATTCCTCGGCACAGGTCTCGGCCCGGGCGTCAGGCAGGCCCAACTCATCTGCAAAGCTGCCGCGCATGGCCCGGTTCGCGCCATAGAAAATGCAAACCGAGTTGTAAAACCGCTGTTCGCTCAGCCCGTGGACACCGGACCAGTTTTCCTGCGCCTCCGATTGACCGTCAAACTCCTTTTCCGCGCGGAACCCTTGCGCTGTGTCAAAGGCTAGATCGCGCGCCAGTTCTTCTTCGTAAAGCGCGTCGATCATGAAGATCGAAAAAACGTCGGCGGCGTCCTCTTCCTGTCCGTAGATGGGCAGGTTTTCGACATCGATGACCGCGTGACCCAGTTCGTGGTAAAACACGGCCAGGATGTTGGCCTTGATAAACCGTTCCTGTTCTGGGGTTTGCGCGGCCGCGGCCAAGGGCCAAACCGACCAGACGATCAAGACAGCGATGAGGCGTGAAAGATACATCGGACGACGGTGCGATATGGGTGTTGGGCTGTCAACCGGCACGGGCCTGCCGCAGGGCACGCGGGGTTGCGCCATAGATGCGTCGGATGGCACGGGTCAAGGCAGCAGAGCTTTCGTACCCGCATCGCAACGAGATCTCTGCCACAGACAGCTGCGTGTCTTCGATCAGCTTGCGCGCTGCAGACAGGCGCATATGGCGGTACACCGTGCCCGGTGGCGCGCCAAGGCGACGGCGAAAGTGACGATCCAGCGTTCGGGGTTGGCAAGACAGTTGCGCGGCAAGGCGCGCAATGTCCAAAGGGCGTTCCACGTGATCGCGCATCAGGCCAAGCGCCTGTCGCACCAAAGGGTCTGCGATCTGATCGGACGGACCCACCGGCGGGTCGCCTTGCAGAAAAAGCCCTTCTACGTCCAAACGCGCTGCGAGGCCAAGGTGATCAGCGATCAAATCCAGCGTCAAGTTCAGCGCCGACATCGCCCCGGCACAGGTCATCATTGACCCATCGCGCATGACATGGGCACGGCTGGCTTCCACATTCAGAAACCGTTCCGTGAACGCGTCAAGCAGGTCCCAATGGACCGTCGCCCGGCGTCCATCCAAAAGCCCGGCAGACGCCAAAAGCCACGGGCCTGCATCAAAGCCTACCGTCATGTCGCAGCGCCGGGTGATTTGGCGCAGCAATCGGCGGTTGGCCGGGGTGTCATGCCCGTCATGGGCGTAGCTGGCCATCACGAACAGGTAATCGAGGTCGGCCAGATCTCCTGCGGCGCCACTGGGCACAATGTCGATCCCACTGGACGACCGCACAGTTCGGCCATCCGGGCTGACAATCTGCCAGTTAAACATCGTGCGTGCCCCCAGGGTATTGGCGGCGCGCAAAGGCTCAATGCAATTGGCCAAACACAGGTTGGAAAACCGATCAAACAAGAGGATCGCGATGCGCACCGGGCGCGTAGGATTTTTTGTCCATTCCGGCATGGTTTTTGACATATACGGCATAATCTAGAATCGCGCCAGAGCGCTATCATCGCCCAACGCAACGCCTTGAGGGAGGATGCCATGCCGCTCACCATGAACCGTGAGGTCTTTATCACCTGTGCCGTGACCGGTGGCGGGGCCACGCAGGATCGCAGCCCGCATGTGCCGCGCAGCCCCAAAGAGATCGCCGATAGCGCGATTGCCGCTGCCAAGGCCGGTGCGGCGGTGGTCCATTGCCATGTGCGCGACCCCGAAACCGGCGGGCCAAGCCGCGACAAGAAAATGTTCCGCGAGGTGACCGACCGGATCCGCGATGCAGAGGTCGATGTGGTGCTGAACCTGACGGCAGGCATGGGCGGTGATGTGATCTATGGCTCCCCAGAGCAGCCGTTCCCACTCGCCGATAGCACCGACCTTGTGGGCGCGACCGAACGTGTGGAACATGTGGCGGAGTGCCTGCCGGAAATCTGTACGCTGGATTGCGGCACGATGAACTTTGCCGAAGCCGATTACGTTATGACCAACACGCCCGGCATGCTGACCGCTATGGGCGGAATGATGACCGAATTGGGCGTGAAGCCTGAGATTGAGGCGTTTGACACCGGTCACTTGTGGTACGCCAAACAACTGGTCGAGGACGGTGTTCTGGACAGCCCTGCCTTGGTGCAGCTTTGCATGGGCGTGCCCTGGGGCGCACCCGATGACCTCAACACGTTCATGGCCATGGTCAACAACGTGCCGTCTGATTGGACCTTCTCGGCGTTTTCGCTGGGCCGCAACCAAATGCCCTATGTGGCCGCAGCCGTGCTTGCCGGTGGCAATGTCCGCGTGGGTCTTGAGGACAATCTGATGCTGGATCGCGGCGTGTTGGCCACCAATGAACAGCTCGTCGCGCGCTCTGTTGAAATCATTGAACGCCTTGGGGCGCGCGTCATTGGCCCGCAAGAGGTGCGCGACAATCTGGGCCTGACCAAACGAGCGCCCAAGGGGTGACCCAACGGGTCCTGATCACGGGCGGCGCATCGGGGATCGGCCTTCGACTGGCCGAACGGTTCGCTGAAACGGGCGCGCGGATGGCCGTCTGCGATGCCGATGCCCGCGCGGTTGAAGGCGTCACTGCGGCGCAGCCAGACTGGATCGCACGGGTGGCTGATGTCACCAATGAGACGCAAATGGATGCGTTCCTGTCCAACGTCGAAACCGCCTGGGGTGGGATCGACGTGGTTTGTGCAAATGCCGGGACCGGCGGGCCCGCAGGCCGCATCGAAGACATGTCCTATGCCGATTGGCAAAGCTGTGTCGCGGTGAACCTGCACGGAACATTCCTGACCTGCCGCTGGGCCGCGCGCCTCATGCGCGCGCAGGGGTCCGGTTTGATTGTCATCACTAGCTCAACCGCAGGGCTGTTTGGCTATCCGCTCCGGTCACCCTATGCCACGGCGAAATGGGGGCTGGTTGGGCTGACCAAAACCTTGGCGATGGAACTTGGCCCAGCGGGCGTACGCGTCAACGCCATTGCGCCCGGCTCTGTCACAGGTGACAGGATGGAGCGCGTGCTCTCAAACGAAAGCGCGGCATCAGGGCGCGACATTGAGGAATTGCGCGCCTCTTATGTCAAAAACACGTCCCTGCGCACATGGGTCAGCGGCGATGATCTGGCCGACATGGCCTTGTTCCTTGCGTCACCCGCGGCCTCAAAAGTGTCTGGTCAGGTGATGGCCGTGGATGGCCATACGGAGGCGTTGGTTTGATCGTAGAATTCAGGAGGTCAGGATGACACATACAGCAGGAATCGTTGGCGGCGGTGTGATCGGTGGCGGCTGGGCTGCGCGGCTGACGCTGAACGGCTGGAACGTGAAGATCTATGACCCCGATCCAGAGGCCAGTCGCAAAATCACCGAAGTGATGGACAATGCCCGCCGGGCCCTGCCCATGCTGGTCGATCACGACATGCCGGCCGAGGGTGAGCTGACGATCTGTGCCACGCTCGAAGAGGCCGCACAGGGTGCCGCCCTGATTGTTGAGGCCGTACCAGAGCGCGTCGACATCAAGCGCAAGGTTTACGCACAGATCGAGGCGGTGAATACCGACGGCATCATCGCATCGTCGACCTCGGGGATCATGCCAACAGACCTGCAGGCGGATATGGCCCATCCCGGCCGCCTGATTGTAGGGCATCCGTTCAACCCGGTCTATCTGTTGCCACTGGTGGAATTGGTTGCGGGCGAAAAAACCGACCCTAAGGCGATTGAGACCGCGAAAGAGATCTACGCCAGCCTCGGCATGTATCCCCTGCACTGCCGCGTTGAGATTGAGGGCTTCCTCTCCGACCGCTTACAAGAGGCGCTTTGGCGCGAAGCACTGTGGCTTTTGCATGATGATGTCGCGACAGCCGATGAAATTGACGCCGCCATCGCCTATGGGCCCGGTCTTCGCTGGGCGCAGATGGGCACGATGCAAACCTTCCATCTTGCCGGTGGCGAAGGGGGCATGCGCGCGATGCTGGCAATGTTTGGGCCCTGCCTGAAATGGCCATGGACAAAGCTAATGGATGTGCCGGACCTGACGGAGGATTTTGTCAACAAGGTCGGCGATCAATGCGATGTGCAAGCCGGTGATCTTGTTCCTCGTGACCTTGAGCGCATTCGCGATGACAATCTTGTCGGCATTATTCGCTCCCTCAAGGGCGGCGATTGGGGCGCAGGGCGCGTGGCCAACACCCATCAAAAGGCGTTGATGCGTATCCCGGGCGCCGAACACCCGATGGTCACGCAGCGCAGGGTCGTGCCGGTAGACTGGACCGACATGAACGGCCACATGAACGAAGGCCGCTACGGGCAACTTTTCTCGGATGCGGCCGAGGTTGTGATGGCCGCCGTGGGTGCGGATGACGATTATGTCGCCTCTGGCCTGAGCTATTTCACCGTCGACACCACGGTGAAGTATCTGGCAGAAACCCATGCGGGTGAACGGATCAAGGTCCACACCAAGGTCACCGTCGGAGACGGCAAGAAACTGCGCTGCTTCCATGAAATGCGGCGTGTCTCAGACGGCGAACTGATGGCCACATGCGACCAGTTCATGCTGCATGTCAGCCTTGAGACCCGCCGCACCTGTGAACCCGCGGACCATGTTCGCAAGAAAGTTGAAGCGCTCGCCAGCGCACATGCTGAGGGGTAAAAACCATGCATTTCGGACTGACAGACGAACAAGAAATGATCGTCTCCACCGTACGCAGTTTCGTGGAGAATGAGATTTACCCCCATGAGGCGGACGTCGAACGCACCGGTGAAGTGCCCCACGAGGTGGCTGAGGCGATCAAGCAAAAGACCATCGATCTGGGGTTTTACGCTTGCAACTTCCCCGAAGAGGTTGGCGGCGCGGGTCTCAGCCATCTGGAATTCGCCCTCGTGGAGCGCGAGCTGGGGCGTGGCTCCATGGCATTGACGCATTTCTTTGGCCGCCCGCAAAACATCCTGATGGCTTGCGAGGGAGAGCAAAAGGAGCGCTACTTGCTGCCCGCCGTGCGCGGCGAACGGATGGATGCGCTGGCAATGACAGAACCCGATGCCGGCTCAGACGTGCGCGGCATGAAATGCACCGCACGGCGCGAGGGCGGCGATTGGGTGGTGAACGGCACCAAGCACTTCATCTCCGGCGCGGACCATGCGGATTTCATCATCGTCTTCATCGCGACCGGGGAGGATGACACACCCAAGGGCCCCAAGAAGCGGATCACCACCTTCCTGGTCGATCGCGGCACGCCCGGGTTCACCATCCGAGACGGATACAAATCGGTCAGTCACCGTGGCTACAAGAACATGGTGTTGGAGTTTGACGATTGCCGCCTGCCCGATGCCCAGGTTCTGGGTGAGGTCGATGGCGGGTTCGAGGTGATGAATGAATGGCTTTACGCCACGCGCATCACCGTGGCCACGATGAGTGTTGGTCGTGCGCGCCGTGTCTTTGATTACGCGCTGAACTACGCGGCTGAACGCAAACAATTCGGCCAACAGATCGGAAAATTTCAGGGCATCAGTTTTCAGATCGCAGACATGGTGACCGAGATTGACGCCGCCGATTGGCTCACGCTGGCCTCTGCCTGGCGGCTTGATCAAGGGTTGCCTGCAAACCGCGAGATCGCCTCGGCCAAACTCTATGCCTCTGAAATGCTCGCCCGGGTGACGGATGCGACCTTACAGATTTATGGGGGCATGGGTTTGATGGATGATTTCCCAATCGAGCGGTTTTGGCGCGATGCGCGGGTGGAGCGTATTTGGGACGGCACATCAGAGATCCAGCGCCATATCATCAGCCGCGACCTGTTGCGGCCGCTAGGAGCCTGAGATTTCATGCCTCCGGCGGGGATATTTTCAGCCAGAAGAAACATGGGGAAGCGCATGCACCTCCCCATGCGAAGCGTGATGCTTCTCCTGGCGCGGTCATCGGCGTTCCCGCCTGTACCGCCGTTCAACTTTGCGCGGTCATGGTTAACAAACCGTTGCATCTTCTGGCCAAAAATATCCCCGCCGGAGGCACAAAATCTATGACACCACCTAAGCCTCATGCCTGACCTCTCTCGCCTTCTCCAGCCCAAATCCATCGCTGTGATCGGGGGCGGTGCCTGGTGCGCCTCGGTCGTGGAACAATGCCTCAAGATGGGTTTTGGCGGACCAGTCTGGCCCGTTCACCCCAAAAAACCCGAGATTGCAGGGGTGGCGAGTTTTGCCGATCTGTCCGATCTTCCCGGGGCCCCTGATGCCACCTTTATCGGGGTCAACCGCACGGTCACGATCGACACGGTCGGCAGGCTCAAAGAGATGAACGCGGGCGGAGCGGTGTGTTTTGCCTCCGGCTTCAGAGAGGCGCAGGCTGAAACGGGGGATGGGGATAGCCTGCAAGACGCCCTGCTTGAGGCTGCTGGCGAGATGCCCATCATCGGGCCGAATTGCTACGGGTTCATCAACTACCTCGATGGCGCTCTTTTGTGGCCGGATCAGCACGGAGGCACGCGGGTTGATCAGGGGGTCGCGGTCCTCACGCAAAGTTCCAACATGGCGATCAACATTTCCATGCAGGTGCGCGGCTTGCCCTTGGCCTATCTGGGGACGGCGGGCAATCAGGCGCAACTCGGGCTCTCTGATCTGGGCCACGCGCTTTTGGAGGATCCGCGTGTGACCGCGTTGGGCCTGCATATCGAGGGTGTCGGGGATCTCCGCGCCTTTGAAGCGATGGCCGCGCGGGCGCGTCACTTGGGCAAACCGATTGTGGCGCTGAAGGCAGGACGCTCGGACCAAGCCCAAGCGGCGGCGGTGTCCCATACCGCATCGCTGGCGGGGTCGGATGCCGGTGCGCGGGCCTTGCTCAAACGGCTTGGCATTGCACAGGTGAGCAGCCTGACAGCCCTGCTGGAGACGCTCAAGCTTTTGCACTTCACGGGCCCGCTGCCATCCAACCACATCATTTCGATGTCATGTTCGGGTGGCGAGGCGAGCTTGATGGCCGACACGGCGATGGATCATGACGTGGTGTTCCCGCCGCTGAGCCAAGCCCAGCATGACGGGCTGCGCGAGGCCCTTGGCCCCATGGTCGCGCTAGCCAATCCGCTTGACTACCACACGTTCATATGGACCGACGGACCGCGCATGGGACAGACCTTTGCCGCTGCCCTCAGTGGCGATGTGGCAATGGGGTGTTTGATTTGCGATTTTCCCCGCGAAGACCGATGCGACCCTTCCGCGTGGGAGTGCGTGTATGAGGGTGGTCAACTGGCCGCGCAGCGCTCTGGCAAACCTTTGGCGCTTGTGGCCACCGTGCCTGAAACCTTTTCAGACACTGTGATCCAGCGCAGCATCGCGCATGGCATGATCCCAATGCTTGGCCTCAGTGACACATTGGAAGCCATCGCCGCCGCCGCCGAATTAGGGTCACCCCCAACAGATCCACGCCCGATCTTGCTGCCCGGTGCGGTGTCTGATGCTGTGACCCTGACCGAGGCGCAGGCCAAGGCAGACCTGGCAAAGCAAGGCGTGTCCGTGCCCCAATCTGCACGCTCAGACCGTGGGGACTTGGCCAAGCATGCGGCCAGCCTCAGCTTTCCTCTGGTGCTGAAATCCGAAGGGATTGCCCACAAAACGGAGGCCGGTGGCGTCGCCTTGAACCTCAATGACGTGAGCGCCGTTTTGCAGGCGGCACGCAACATGCCGGGCGACGTGTTTCTCATGGAGGAAATGATCACCCCTGCCGTGACTGAGCTTTTGGTCGGTGTTGTGCGCGACCCTGCCCATGGCCTTGTCCTGACCCTAGGTGCGGGTGGCACGCTGACAGAAATTTTGCAGGACAGCGCGACCCTTTTGGTGCCCGCCACAGAACTTGAGATTGATGCCGCGCTCGACCGCTTGCGCATCGCGCCGGTTCTGCTCGGCTATCGCGGCAAACCGGGGGCCGCGCGGCAGGCGATTGTCGAGGCGGTGTGCGCTGTGCAAGACTATGTGATCGCCCATGCAGACCGCGTGGAGGAAGTAGAAATTAACCCGCTGATCTGCACGGAAACCCGCGCCGTCGCGGCAGACGCTTTGATCCGAATGGCCCCTTTAGGAGAGACATCATGACCGACAGCCCCATCCGTACCGCGCGTCGCGGACATGTGTTTGAGCTGACGCTCGACCGCCCCAAGGCCAATGCGATTGACCTTCAGACCAGCCGTATCATGGGCGATGCCTTTGCCGAATTCCGCGATGACCCGGACCTACGCGTGGCTTTGATCACAGGGGCCGGGGACAAGTTCTTTTGCCCGGGCTGGGATCTGAAGGCCGCGGCAGATGGCGATGAGGTGGATGGCGATTACGGCGTCGGCGGATTTGGCGGGCTGCAGGAAATGCGGGCGATGAACAAACCGGTGATTGCCGCGGTCAACGGGATTTGCTGCGGCGGCGGGCTGGAATGGGCCCTGTCCGCCGATATCATTCTGGCCGCCGATCATGCGAGTTTCGCCCTGCCTGAAATCAGGTCGGGCACCGTGGCGGATGCGGCAAGCGTCAAGATGCCCAAGCGCATTCCCTATCACATCGCGATGGAGATGCTGCTGACGGGGCGCTGGCTGGATGCGGAAGAGGCCGCGCGATGGGGGTTTGTGAACCGCATTGTTCCGGCCGCAGATCTGATGGCAGAGGCGCGCGCCCTGGCCGATCACTTGGCCTCCGGCCCGCCACTGGTTTATGCCGCGATCAAGGAGATTGTGCGCGAAGCCGAAGCAATGACGTTTCAGGATGCGATGAACCGGATCACCAAACGGCAATTCGACACGGTCGACAGGCTTTACGCCTCTGAGGATCAGCTCGAAGGGGCCAAGGCCTTTGCTGAAAAACGCGATCCCGTTTGGAAAGGCCGTTAGACCCAAACCCGAACGGGTCAGCTTTCCTCGACACGCACCGCTTGAGAGCCGATATCGCCCACAAACCGGGCCACCTGTGACAAGAGAACGGTTCGCGTCTCCTCTGCCACGGCGGCGGGCAAATCCAAAAGCTCCCCTTTCCGCGCCACCACGGTCAGCGCGCGCGACAGACCCGCCACAGGAAGCGGGCAGATGCGCAGTGCCATGTTTTCGACCATCCCGTCGATCAGCAAGGTCGGCGTCAGCAGACTGAACCCCATGCCCTTGGCCACACAAGATGTGATCATCGAAGATCGATCCGCCTGGATCACGCGATCAGGTTCAAATCGCAGGCGTCGCAGATGCTGCATGATCAGCCGCCCGGCATAGGTCGTGTCGGCAAAGCGCACCAGCGGCAGGCGCGCTTGCACGGCCTCCAGGCTGTCCACCGGGCCGCGATCGGCGGCTGGCAGCACCAGAAGAAAACTTTCCCGTAGAACACCGTGACGTTCCAGCCCGTCAAGATCGAGGAACGGGTCAGACGTGATGGCCAAATCCGCGGTTTTGGTGCGCAAAAGCCGTTCATGGTCACCGCTTTGACCGGCATGCAATGTCATGTCTTCGACGCCGTAGCGGTTCTTGACCAGTGTCACGAGCGGCGCGGTGACCGTTGTGGCGACAGAGGCCTGAACACCCACTCGCAGCATGGAAATTGAG
>JBCCDT010000069.1:0-21955 GCA_039030635.1 Pseudomonadota bacterium | reverse complement strand
GCAGATGACCTATGCGCAGCTTGATGAAAAATCGCGCGCGGTGGCGGCTTATTTGCAAACCAAGATGGGCGTGAAACGTGGTGATCGCGTCGCGCTCATGTGTCCGAACATTTTTGCCTTCCCCGTCGCCATGATGGGCATCCTGCGGGCCGGGGCCACGCAGGTGAATGTGAACCCGCTCTATACCCCGCGTGAGTTGGCTCATCAGTTGAATGACGCTGGCGTTGAGACAATCCTGCTGTTTTCGGGGTCCACGCCCACGCTGGCCGCGATCCTAGAGGACACGCCGATCAAAACGGTGGTGACGATTGATCTGGGCGATGCGATTGGCTTGCCCATTCCGACGCCGCCGGTCGACGCCGGTATTCCCAACCCGATCAAATTCGCCGATGTTCTGGCGGAAGGTGAGACATTGGAGTTCGCACCGGTCACCCTGACCGGCGATGACACGTTGTTCTTTCAGTACACGGGCGGCACCACAGGTCTGTCCAAGGGCGCGGTTCTTACCCATCGCAACCTGATTGCCAACTCTGAACAATTCCGCGCCTACCTGCCAGAGGCCTCCGCGCCGGGCAAGGAGGTCGTCGTGGGCGCGCTGCCGCTCTATCACATTTTCGGGCTGACGCTGTCGCTGGTCTATCTGGCCATTGGCGCGAAAATCATCCTGATCCCCAACCCGCGCGACATGGACAGCTTTGTCGCCTCGATCAAGGACGCGAAGTTTTCGATCATGGCAGGCGTCAACACGCTCTTTGCGGGCCTGTGCATGCATCCAGAGTTCAAAAAGGCCGATTTCAGCAATTACAAAGTGTCCATCGGGGGCGGCGCGGCGGTGCTGGAGGCCACGTCCGAGGCGTGGAAAGCGATCACTGGCCACCACATCAAGGAAGGGTATGGCCTGTCGGAAACCTCGCCCATCCTGTGCATCAACCCCATGTCAGTGACGCATTTCACAGGCGCTTGCGGTCTGCCCGTGTCGTCTACGGATATCAAACTGCTGGACGAGAATGACCAAGAGGTCGGCACCGGCGAACGCGGCGAAATTTGCGCGGCGGGCCCGCAGATCATGCGTGGGTACTGGAACCGCGATGACGCCAATGATGAGGTGTTCACGGCCGATGGATACTTCCGCACCGGTGACATCGGGGTCTTGGATGAAGACGGCTACCTGCGCATCGTGGATCGCAAGAAAGACATGATCCTGGTCTCTGGCTTCAACGTCTATCCCAATGAAATTGAGGCGGTTGTTCAGGCCTGCCCCGGCGTGGCGGAGAATGCCTGCATCGGGATGGACCACGACAAAACCGGCGAAGCGCCTCATGTCTTTGTGGTGAAATCGACGGGCGCTGAGGTGAGCGAAGACGACATCATCGCCCACTGTCGGCAAGGGCTTGCGGCCTACAAGGTGCCGCAACGTATTACTTTCCTGAATGAGCTGCCCAAGTCTAATGTGGGCAAAATTCTAAGACGCGAACTGCGCCAATCTTAATTGGAGGACACATTACAATGGCTGCACCTAAAGGGTATACATGCGCCACGATGAAGGATTTCATCGGACATGATTTCGGCGCGTCCGAGCCGCAAGAGATCAATCAGATCCGGATCAATACGTTTGCGGATGTGACCGGCGATCATCAGTGGATCCACGTCCACCCGGACATGGCCAAAAAGCACAGCCCCTTTGGCGGCACTGTCGCCCACGGCTTCCTTGTGCTCTCCATGCTGGCCGGTGACATTGCCGATATCGGCATCGTGCCGAAAGATGCCAAAGGTGTTTTGAACTATGGTACGGATAAAGTGCGCTTTCTCACGCCCGTGCTGACCGATAGCACCATCGTGAATTCCTACAAGCTGCTGAGCGTTGAGGAAAAGGGCGAGGGGCGGCTTTTGGCCAAGGTGGAAGCCACCACCATGATCGAAGGCATGCCCAAGCCCGCCATTGTTGCCGAAGTTCTGGCAATGATCGTGGTCTGAGCGCGCAGGGGAGGAGAGAACACAATGTCGAAGAAAGACGATAAAGCCTCGCTGGAGACAGCCACGGACCTCGCCAAGGCGATGATGGGGTTCTACGGCAAGGCGCTGATGGCCCCGCAAGTGGCGATGAGCGAAACCATGAAGCTGGGCCAGGAAATGGTCCGCTCGGCCACGGGCAAATCCACCGTGGGCCCAGAGCGCGGCGACAAACGCTGGCGCGATCCGGTGTGGATGACCAATCCCGCCTACCGCGTCATGATGCAAAGCTATCTCACCTGGTGCCGCGGGATTGAAGCCTGGGTGGATGGCCTGGCCCTGTCGGAGCGTGACAAGCTGCGCGCCAAGCTGCTGACTGGTGTGGTGACCGACACGATGGCGCCGACCAACACGCTTTTGGGCAACCCCACGGCGATGAAGGTCACGCTGGAATATGGCGGTCAGAACCTCGCCAAGGGCCTCAAGCAGTTCATCGGCGACATGCAGAACAACAACGGTCTGCCGTCCATGGTGGACAAATCGAAATTCAAAGTGGGCGAGAACCTTGCGCTGAGCGAAGGCAAGGTTGTCTACCGCGAAGATCACCTTGAGCTGCTGCAATATCTGCCGAAGACGGATACGGCCTTTAAGACGCCGATCTTCATCGTGCCGCCGCAGATCAACAAATTCTATGTCTGGGATCTGGCCCCGGGTCGGTCGGTGATCGAATACCTCACCTCGCTGGGCCATCAGGTGTTTATCGTCAGCTGGCGCAACCCGACGTCGAAAGAGGCGGATTGGGGCATCAATTCCTATGTGGAAGCGCTCGATCGTGCGTCCGAAGTGGCTTGCGAGATTTCCAAGTCCGATAGCCTCAACGTCATCGGGGCCTGCTCCGGTGGGATCACGGCTGCCATGCTGATCGCGCTGTGGACGGCGCGGGGCGATGAAAGCCGTGCGAACACGTTTACCTGCCTTGTGGCGATCCTCGACGTGGAAGGCGGCAAGAACACCACGATGGGGCTATTTGCCAACCTTGAGACGCTGGAACTGGCCCGGGCATTCTCAGGCCGGAAGGGTGTGCTGGAAGGCAAGGATCTTGAGCGCACATTTGCCTGGCTCCGGCCCAATGATCTGATCTGGGCTTATTGGGTGAACAACTACCTGATCGGGAACGATCCGCCCGCCTTTGACATTCTGTTCTGGAATGCCGACACCACCAACCTGCCGGCGGCACTGCATGGTGACCTGATTGAGCTCTTGCAGCGCGGGGGCCTGAGTGGTGAGCAAGGCTGGGAGGTTGCGGGCCATCGTCTGTCGCTGCAGGACGTGAAATGCGACACGTTCATCGTGGGCGGTGAGACCGATCACATCACGCCTTGGGATGGCTGTTATCAGTCGCACCACCTGTTCGGTGGCAAGTCTGAGTTCGTTCTGTCCCAGGCCGGTCACATCCAGTCTCTGATCAACCCTCCGGGCAATCCGCGGGCGAAGTTCATGACCAATGACGGGGATCATAAATCGCCTGAGGAGTTCTTGGAAACCGCCAAGAAGAACAAAGGCAGCTGGTGGCCCCATTGGATGCATTGGCTGAATGAACGCTCTGGCAAGCAGGCCAAGGCACCGGTGAAGTTCGGCTCCACCAAGTACAAGCCGATGGATGACGCGCCGGGGACCTACGTTCACGCCAAGGCGAAAGTGTAAAGGATCACATGCATGCCCCATGATATGAAAGACAACACCGTCACCGGTGACATCAAGGTCATGGGGCAGCAGATCCGCTATGCGTTTTTCGGCCCCGAGGACGCGGAGCGCACGCTTTTGGTGTTCAACGGCATTGGGGCAAGCCTGGATGCGGTGGCCCCGGTGGCGGGGCATTTTGAACGCACCCGTATTCTGACCTTTGATGTGCCCGGAGTGGGTGGGTCACCCACGCCTTTGATCCCCTATCGTTTTGCCTGGCTCAGCCGCATGACGGCGCGTTTGCTCGACGCGCTGGGCGTGGAGGAGGTGGACGTGGCCGGTGTCTCTTGGGGCGGGGCGGCCGCGCAGCAATTTGTCTATGATCACCAATCGCGCTGCCGGTCCATGACGCTGTGCGCCACCTCGGCCGGCATGGTCATGATCCCCGGCAACATCCAGGTTCTGCGCAAGATGGCGACGCCCAAACGCTACATGGACCCCGATCACATGATGAATATCGGGCCGGATATCTATGGCGGGCAGCTGCGCTACAACCGCGAAATGCTGGATATGCATGCCAGCTCGCTCAAGGCAGGTGACGCGCGCGGATATCTCTATCAGCTGCTGTGTGGCATGGGGTGGACAAGCTGGCTCTGGCTGCCGCAGATCGAGGTGCCGACCTTGCTTTTGATGGGGGGCGATGACCCTCTGATCCCGGTGGTGAATGGCAAGATCATCATGAAGCGTCTGCCGGATGCGCAGATGGTTGTGATGGATTGCGGGCATCTTTTTATCCTGTCGAAACCCGGTGAGACCGCACAGCGGATCGAGGCGTTTATCCATGACGGCGTCGTGATGGGCGCTGAGGAGTTCGAGGATGATCCCGTCCCCGCTTGATGGGTTGACCGACGCGGACGCGGCCAAGCAGGCCCGCCTGCGCAAGACGCGCCGCATGGCCGAGCTTGTGCTGGTGGCGCTTGTGGCCGTCTACCTGGTCACCTACCTTCCGTCCGATCCTCCGCAATGGGTGCGTCTGATCCGGCACATGGCCGAGGCGGGGATGATTGGCGGACTGGCAGATTGGTTTGCCGTTGTCGCGCTCTTTCGCCATCCGCTTGGCATCCCGATCCCGCACACAGCACTTTTGCCCCGCAATCAAGCGCGGGCCGCCGAAAGCGTGGGCGCGTTCTTCAAAAGCTATTTTCTGGATCCGGCGTCCATCTCTGCCCGCGTGGCCGAGATTGCGCCCGCCCGTCGTGCGGCCGAATGGTTGAAGGTTCCAGACAATGCCGCCCTCGTGGCCGCCCCGTTGACCAAGGCGATTTCCATTGCCGTAGACGGGAAGGGCGACAAGACCCTCAATGACGGTTTGCGCAAGGAATTGCGCGCGGCCATTGCCAGTAAAACCGCAACAAACGGCATCGCCACAGCACTTGGCCCGGTCTTGGAACAGGCCGTGCACGGCCCGCTGATGAATGACATGCTGCGCCAGGTGCGCGCCTCATTGGACGGCAATCGCGACCGCGTGCTCGAGCTGGTACAGGAAAACAGCCGCTGGTGGGTGGCCTCGCGCGTGGATCGTGGCGTGTCGGCTGTTCTGGTCGATGGCGTGCTGAATGTGATCGACGATCTGGAAAAATCTGACAGTGCCTTGCGCAAGGATTTTGAAAACGGGCTGGCGAATTTTCTCACGACATTGACCGACAATGGCGCTCTCGAACGGGCGGTGCATGACGGGAAAACACGGTTCACCCAATCTCAAGAATTTGACGAGGCCGTGGATGCAACCCTCACCCTTGTGCGTGAGCGACTGGCCGATGATCAGGGTCAGGCCGAAGGTGCCGTCGCCAAAGCGCTGCAGAGTTTTGCCAAGAAACTGCTGTCGGACGAGGCCGCTTTGGCGCGCTTTGAAGCGCAGCTTGCCCACACCGCAGAGGCCGCCATGGTTGAGCTGCGCGAACCGATTGCGGGCTACGTGACCGATGTGATCCAAGGGTGGGAGGCGCAGGAGCTTTCTGATCGCTTTGAGCGGGAGATCGGCCCAGACCTGCAGTTCATCCGCATCAATGGGGCGCTTCTGGGCGCGCTCATTGGTGGGGTGTTGTTCTTTGCCGGTAAGGGGCTTAGCCAGCTGGCCGTGTTCTAAGAGCGCCCAGTCTTCAAAAGATTACCGTTCTCTCAAACAAAAGCGGGCGCACCGAAATACGCCCGCTCTTTGATTTTTCCGGATGCTTACTCCGCCGCGAGGCCGAAGCTGCGCACCGCCGTCTCATCGGACTGGAAATGCGGCACCACGGATTGCGGATCGAAGTGATCGACGGCAATGACCTGACCCACCAGCTCTTCCAGCTCCCGAAGCTGTGCGACTTCCTCGGCGGTCAGCACGCCCGCGCTCTCGGCATCGGCCAACCAGTCGATGCCATGATAGCGGCGCACCTGACCTTTGCGGATCGCACGTTCCAGCTTCTTTTCCACCGGCTCAGTGGCGATAACCTTGGCCAGCGTGTGTTCCAAGATGCCCATGACATCATTTCGGTCATGGCTGATGAAGATGTCGCGCGTGAGCCGATCACGGTAATCCCCGGGCTCCAGCACCTGTGCCACGATTTTCTTGCCCAGATCGTCGGAGGCCATCTTGCGCCGCATCCCCAGAGGGAAGGCCATGACCCGCATCACCGGGCGCAGCGCTTTGATCGGGAAATTCGCAATCACGCCGTCAATGGCGCGGTCGAAACGGCACAGCGCGTTTTCCACGCAGTATTGCAACGTGTCGAGGTCATCCTTGGGTTTACCGTCATCCTCAAAACGCTTGAGCATCGACGAGATCAGATACACCTCGCTCAGCGCATCCGCCAAACGCCCGGTGATGCGCTGCTTCATCTTCAATCCACCGCCCAACAGGCTGACCGTCAGATCCGCCACCAAGGCGAAGGTCCGCGTGGCGCGCGCCAATTGTTTGTAATGGCGCTGTGTCAGGATGGAGCCGCTTGGCGTGTCGGTAAACACCCCGCCCGTGGCATTGTGCCAAAGCGCGCCGGCCATGTTGGAGAAGACAAAGCTCACATGACCGCAGAAGGCCGCATCGAATGCCTTGAGACCCTCGCGGTGGCTGTCCATCTCTGCCGCCGAAATCTCGGCCAGCAGATAGGGGTGGCAGCGCAATGAGCCTTGCGCAAATGTAATCAGGGTCCGCGTCAGGATGTTGGCCCCTTCCACGGTGATGCCCACCGGGATCATCTGATAGGCACCTTGCAGGTAGTTCGACGGCCCATCACAAATCGCGCGTCCGCCATGGATGTCCATCGCGTCATTGACCGAGCGACGCATGTATTCCGTCGATTGGTATTTCATCACCGCCGAGGGCACCGCAGGCTTTTCACCACCACCCACCATGGAGGCGGTGATGGAGCGGCCGGATTCCGTCAGATACGCGCTTTCGATCAAGCGGGCGAGCACCTCCTCGATGCCTTCCATCCGGCCAATCGGCATGCCGAATTGTTTGCGGATGCGGGTGTAGGCCGTGGTGTGACGCAGCATCGCCTTGGCCCCCGCGGTGGAGGAGGCAGGTAGCGAAATCGCCCGGCCCACCGACAGACAGTTCATGAGCATGCGCCAGCCCTGACCCACGCGCTCTTGCCCGCCGATGATGAACTCCATCGGGATAAAGACATCCTTGCCCCAGTTGGGACCATTGGGGAAAGCCGACCCGCTGGGCAGGTGACGACGGCCAATATTGACGCCAGGATAATCCGTCGGGATCATCGCCAGCGTGATGCCGATATCTTCGTCCTCACCCAAAAGCCCTTTGGGATCAAAGAGGCGGAAGGCAAGGCCCAGAAGCGTCGCTTTGGGCGCCAGCGTGATATAGCGCTTGTCCCAGCTCAACGAGACGCCAAGAACCTCTTGGCCTTCATAAGTGCCCTTGGTGACGTAACCGATATCGCGCATCGTGGCCGCATCTGACCCTGACGTTGGCCCGGTCAGGGCAAAGCAAGGGACCTCTTTGCCTTGCGCGAGGCGGGGCAGGTAGTGCTCTTTCTGCGCGTCGGTGCCGTAATGTTCGATCAACTCCCCCGGCCCGAGCGAGTTGGGCACCGCGACAACCGTGGCGGCATCGGGCGACCGGGATGAGATTTTGCCGACGATCAGTGATTGCGCCTGAGGCGAAAAGCCGAGGCCGCCATGCTCTTTGGAAATCAGCATGCCGAAGAAGCCTTTTTCGGCCATGAAGGCGATCGCTTCCGCCGGGATGTCTTTGGTTTCATGCCGGATTTCCCAATCATCGAGCATCTGACACAGCTCTTCGGTCGGGCCATCGAGGAAGGCGCGCTCTTCGTCAGAGAGCTCCAAAGGCGCAATGTTTTTCAGGACTGACCAATCCGGTTTGCCGCCGAACAGCTCGGCGTCCCAGCCGATTGTGCCCGCGTCCAAGGCTTCCTGCTCCGTCTCAGAAACCGGCGGCAGGATGCGTTTGACCACCGCAAAGACCGGCGCTGTCAGCATCGCCATGCGCACCGGCGGGATCGATAGAAGCCCCATGAAAATGGCTGGCAGAAGGGCAAAAAGCGTGCCCCCCGTCAGCGCCGGTGCAAACCCTGCACCAGACAGCACGCCGGACGTGCCGATGACGGCAATGGCCGCAGTGGCCCCGGCCCAAGCGATCAAAGGTGCCCGCATCATGGCAAGCGCAAAGAACGTGGCGAAACTGGCAATGAGAAAGACAAATACGATCATCGAACTTTCCTCCCGGTTGGAAAATTTGATCCAAGCTTAACAAAGACCTCCGGATTCGCGGAGAATGACGTTACGTAGAAATGTCTTACGTCAACCTCATGGCCGGACTTTGCCTATGATCTTGGCAGCCGAGCCATGATTGCCGGCGCATGATCTTCGTGGCAAACTTGGTCAGAACGATAGAAAGGACAGCCCATGCGCCCTGTGACCCTTGCCGCCACGCAGATGGCCTGTTCTTGGGACATCGATGACAATATTGCGCGCGCAGAGGGGCTTGTGCGGGCTGCGGCGGAGGCGGGGGCGCAGGTGATCTTGCTGCAAGAGCTGTTCGAGACTCCCTATTTCTGCATCACGCAGGATTACGAGCATCTGCACCTGGCCCGCCCACTCGACGACAGCCGTGTTGTGTCGCATTTTCGCGCCTTGGCCAAAGAGCTGGGCGTGGTTCTGCCCGTGTCCTTTTTCGAACAGGCCGGGCTTGCGCGGTTCAACGCGCTGGCCGTGTTTGACGCCGATGGCGCGCATCGCTTCACCTATCGCAAAAGTCACATCCCTCAATTCCCGGGCTATGAGGAGAAATTCTATTTCTCACCAGGCGACACCGGGTTCGAGGTGGTCGAGACGCGCTTTGGGCGGTTGGGCTGTGGCATTTGTTGGGATCAATGGTTTCCTGAGGCCTCGCGCGCCATGGCGCTCAAGGGGGCGGAGATTTTGCTGTTCCCCACGGCCATTGGGACGGAGCCTGCCGTGCCCGAGCTGGACAGCGCAGGTCATTGGCGGCGCACGATGCAAGGCCATGCAGCGGCCAACATTATGCCGCTCATCGCCTCCAATCGCGTGGGCCACGAGGCGACGGGCAATGTGTCGATGGATTTCTACGGGACGTCCTTTATCGCAGGCTACACCGGTGAGATATTGGCCGAGGCCGACCGCGAGGAAGAAACCGTTTTGACCGCCACGGTTGACCTTGATGAGGCGGAAAAATACCGCGTCAATTGGGGTGTGTTCCGAGATCGGCGGCCGGATCTTTACGGCGCTCTAACCTCTCTGGACGGCACGTCGCGTTAACCTGTCACGCAAAGTTGCGCATCTTTCTCTGGGCTTGGCTGTGATTTCTGACTATTTTAGTCGTGTTACCCGCTGATTCTTGATCAGCGTCTTGGTGTTGGTGATCATGAACGCATTGCTAAAGCTGCCCGTCCACAATGACCGCCCTGAGCCGCAGGTCCCGGATGACGTGCGCGCGCTTTTGAACAAGATCAGGTTTCACGCCACGACATGCCGGGCATCCGCGCGCCTTGATATTTTTCACGCCTGCGCGGTGTTGGACCCCCATGAGGGGCGCGCCGAAGCGGCCCAGATCAACACATTGCTGCGTGTCATGGGGCAGGCGCTTGGCCAGGATCCGATTTTCCTGCGCCCCGGCGAAGAAACAACAAGCTTTGACGAGCGGTGGTTGATCGCTGCGATCACCGCGAAATCCAAGGGCGATGACAACAGCTTTGCGTTTCTCATCTTGAGCCGCGTCGATGCGTCCAAGCGGCGCATTTTTGCATTGCTTGTTTCAGGTCTGTCGGCACTCCTGACAGATTGAGGCAAGAACTACCAAAGAGAATCCAAGCTTTTGTCCGCGCAACCATTGAAACGCGGCGCCAATCGGTCTACCTGTCTACCAACTTAGAATTAATCTAAAAAGGTGACCCATGACACAGACAGCGAAAACACTGACCTCTGACGCCCAGACCGAGATTGTCGCGGGGCTGAACCAATCTGTGGCGGAAACCGTTGTGACCACGATGATGGCGCAAAACTTCCATTGGAACGTGACCGGCATGGCCTTTGGCCCGCTTCATGCGCTGTTCCAGGAGATCTATGAGGATCATTTCACCGCGCAAGATGATCTGGCCGAACGGGTAAAGGCGATTGGCGGGCATGCAAATGGCCAGCTCTCTCAGATGGTGGAGGCGTCGAAGGTCGGTGAATTTGACGGCACGCAGTCGGCGGAAGACATGATCGCAGCCTTGGCGGATGCGCAACTGACCGTGGCAGGTACTTTGGCCGCTACAGCCGCCATCGCCAGTGGGCACGGCGACCTTTTGACAGAGGACCTGTGCATCGGCCGGGGTCAAACGCATGAGAAATTTGCCTGGTTGCTCAACGCCCATTTGGGTCGCACACCCGCCTCCAAGTGATCATTAGAAACGCCCCGGATCAATGCGGGGCGTTTTTGTTTCAGGCGTTGGCCTCTGCCCGTGACAGGGCTTCGATCACGCGCCGGGCCACCCAGTAGATGCCAAGCGCCAAGACGATTGAGACATATCCGTCAATCGCATAGTGCCAGCCAAGCTGCACTGAGCCTACCAGAATGAGCGCGGCAAAAACGGTCATGATCCACCCCCACACGCGACTGACCGAAAACGCGTAAAGCGTCATCATGACGGTGCTGGCCACGTGCATACTGGGCATGGCCGAGATCCCTTTGACCGGGCCATCATTGAGGTAGCCGTCAATCAACATCTCCTGCAAGGGCAGGGCCCAGACCGGGCTGACCTCGTTAAAGGCATAGAGCTGATCCATCAAAGGGCGGAAATCGGTGCCGTAGCCCATCGCCTGGTAATAGACCGGCCCCACGGAAGAAAAGATCGTGGCCAGGATATTGCCACCCACGATCCAGCAGGTGACATCGGCCAAAAGATAGGTCCGATGCTTGTCGTGGCGTGAGACGTTAAAGCAGGCGACGAAGATCAGGAAATAGGCCAGCATCAGCCACAGATGATAGGCGGCATTGATGGCGGTCGTCACATATGGGCTGCCAGTGAGCGGCCAAATGAGCCTCCATGGATCCTGTCCGAAGTGCAGCACCCGGTCCCAAACCGCAAAGGTTTCGTCCCAGGCAAAAGGATGGATCACCGGGATCAGGTCTTTGGCGACGGTAAAGGTGCCCGCAAAGAGGCACATCGTCACAAATGCGACCGCACCACAGAAGATGCGGTGACGATCTAGGACGATCTCTTTGAGATCATTGAGAAACCACTGAATGGGCCGACGCGGCCGGACCTTGATCACCATCCAGCCAAAGCGCCAGAAAAATAGAATGATCAGGAAAAGCGGCACCTGAAGTTGCAGCAGGTTGATCAGGGTGGACGCCGTCCCAGAGCCAAATTCGTGCCCGAGCATGAGGCAGATGGCGTAAACGGCCAGAAAATGCAGTGACACAAGTGCAATCAGCGCCCGGTTGCGCCAAAGCGCGGGCCCGATGGCCGACCCCCGTGTCGAAACGTTCACCTGCATCGTCATGGTCTGCCCCTCACGACTGTTTTCAACCTGCTCTATGAGCTGTCATATCGGGGGAAAAGGACGTGGGGCGGGTCGCAGTGTGGCAATTTTAGGGCGCGCAAGGCGGGCCTGGCGATGACCAAAGGTCAGGCGATTTGGCCTTGATGCATGCGTTCTGTGCCTTCAGGCCCAAATGTCTCCGACGGTAAAGCCCTCGGGGAACGGGTCGGTGGGATCCAGCATGTATTGGGCCGTGCCGTAGATCCATGCCTGACCTGAAATGCTGGGCACGATCGCAGGCTGACCAGCCAGGGTCGTGACCTCCTCAATGCGGCCGGTAAAGGTCGTGCCCAAGGGGCCGGCATTGACATAGTCCTCGCCCACGCCGAGGTCCCCGCGCGCATGCAAAACGGCCATTTTCGCACATGTTCCTGTGCCGCAAGGGCAGCGATCAAGCGCGCCCGGTATCGCGTCGGGCCGGGCCGGGTCATACCCGCCGGAGGAGACCGTGATCGCCCCGCGCCCATGCGTTGCGCTGTCCGTGGGTGCGCCCCAAAGGTTGGTGATCGTCGGGCCTGTGATCGCAGGATTTTCGGGATGAGTGACGGGCAATTGCACCCGGGCTGCCGCCAGGATCCGCTCTGACACCCGTGCAATCTGCGCCCCGTTTTGGGCATCCAGGTCAATACCAAGCGCATCACCATTGGCCAGCACGTAAAACATCCCGCCCCACGCGATATCCACTTTGATGTCGCCCAGCCCGTCCACGCGCAAGGGCGCATCAAGCGCCATCACAAAGCACGGCACGTTGCGCAATGTGACGCGGACGACCTTACCATCTTGGCAATGGGCGCGCACCCCGATCAAGCCGGCAGGACTTTCGAGTGTAAGCTCTGTCACCGGCTCAGCCATCGCCAGGATCCCGGTTTCAAGCAGGACCGTGGCCACGCAGATTGCGTTTGATCCCGACATCGGCGGATATTCTGTTTGCTCCATGATGATGAAGCCCGCATCCGCGCGGGGATCGGATGGGGGTACGATGACGTTTGCACAAAGACCGGGATACCCGCGCGGTTCTTTCAGCAACAGTTTTCGGATGTGATCTGCGTTTGTCTGCATCCACTGCATTTTTTCAAAGACGGATGCGCCGGGGATGGGGGGCAGCCCGCCGGTGACAACCCGGCCGGGCTCGCCTTCGGCATGCACTTCCACGGTTTGGATCAAAAGAGTGCTGCGCATCGGTCTAATCCGTGTCCTGCAAACCCGCGCCCGCACCGGTCAGTTTGCTGGTTTCCGTCTCCGGCGCATAGGTGCGCGCCGCCAATCGCGTTAATGCATCGAGGTCCGCCTCCGCGATCTCTGCGCGCAAGGACCGGGAGCAGGGCCGACCGCCTGTGTCGGTTTTTCGCGTGACCGTGACCTCGTCGGCCAAAGGGCTGGTGAGCGTGCCAGAGATGGTGACGTGATCGGTCACATCGATCCGCGTCGTCCCCCAACTTATGGCGAGCGGCCCAACACCATAGGGGAGGAGCAACAGCGGCCAGCGGACGTGCATCAGCCGTCGCTCTAGCGCCTGAGACCCCATGTCGCTGAGCAGCGTCGCGCAGATGATCGGACAGAGTTGCCCCGCCGCAGACCAGGTCATCGCTGTCGGGTGCGTCGGCCCTGTGTCGTCCGTCCGGTCTTCGAGGTAACGAGCCAGCACATGGACCCCCGGCAGGCCCCAACTGCAGAGCCATCGCACAGATTTGGCGGCATCTTCCGCCAGGCCCCAACTCAACCCCGCGCCCCGCGTGGCTTTCTTGCAAAGTGCCTCGACCTCGCCCAGGGAATAGGTCACTCGGCGGCCTCAGGCAGGGGCGGCAAGGCCCAATCATCGGCTCTGTCTGTGGCCAACTCATCGGGGAAGGGCGCGTGTTGGAACATGGTGATCCGCACCCAGCGATCAGAGCGGGGGTCGAATTCGGACGCGCCGAAAAAGCTGAGCTTCATGCGTAACATGTCAATCGGCATCATCTGGGCGTCAATCGTGTTGTCGCGGATTTCTGCATAGGGCAAGCGCGCCGCGATTTGCGCCCGCCGCGCCATGTGGCGATGCTCGGGATGGCGCAATAGAAAGGCGGCGAGGGGTTCATCATCCGTCAGATCGGCATAAAGCCATGCGGCATCCCGTCCGGGGCAGAGCGGCTGTTCAAAGGGCTCAAGTGGCTCTTTAAAACGCTCGCCCAGGCGCGGCTCCAGCTTGTTTTCCGACACGTACCAAACCCGCGCCGTGTTGGCCTGCGCGTCCCAATCCAGGGCAAGTGCCCAGGCATAGACGTCCTCCAGGGTTCTGCGCAACGCGGTGGTCGTCATGGTTCCGTCGATGCGCCAGGTCAGGGTCTCATTCACGGCCATGTTGTCCGTGAGCGGGTCGACCAAATCGGCCTGCGGCTCCAACACCAGCGACACCAGCATTTCCTGACCTTCTTCGCTCAGCTTGGCCTCGGCCCAAATCATGAGCGCGTTCCAGGGCTGCTGCACGGTGAAATCAAACTGCTCCAGATGGGCGACGAGGTGATCCATATCCGCGCGCAACTCTTCCAACTTGCGCGCCTGCACCGGATGCGCAGAGTGCCAGCTGTGGCTATGTAACCGGGCCCGCAAGGCACAGGCGCGAAAACTCGCAATCTGAGCAGGCGAGGCGTGCAGCGCCGAGCGGACCCGTGACAGCGCCTCTTCCCGGGTCGCGATCCAGGCGTGCAACAAGGCCGGGTGCGTGACCAGAAACGGCGCCATCCCAAGACCCGTAGAGTTGCCAATGCCAAAGCGCCGCCGCATGTCTGGCGCCAAGGCCACGGCCTTTTGTGGCGCGCGCGCGCGGGCCATGTGTTCCACCAGATCCATCACAAAGGTGCGGATCAGGTAGACGGTCAGCATTTCCACTTGGAACGGCGCGTGGCATTCAGGGCGGTGGGCAATGGCCTCACGGTCTGCCGCGCCAAACTTGCCTGAGCCATAGACGGCGGTGGTGCGCATCAGATACCCAACCTCGCCCACGAGGTTCAGGTCGGGCTGCGCCCCCGCGGCCAGGCGCTCCACCACATGATCCCAGAGCCGGACCGAGCGGTTGGCCCGGCTCATTGTCAGCTCAGACCCGCTGACGCGGCCCGTTTCCTGCACCGGCACGTTGGCGCGAAGGCGGTCGATGTCGGTGGGCTCTGGCAGGCCGTCAAACAGCGCGAATGTGGCATCCCACGCCGTCGCAATCACCCGATCAGAGCGCGCCTCTGGAGGTAGATCATGGGCAAAAGCCACCAGCGAATAGCTCCGCTCTGGCGCGTGCATCGTATAGACGGCATGACCGACACCTTGGTCATCAATCTCGAACGCGCGTTTTTCAAATCGCCAGTTGTCGCGCGCCATCCGTCGCAAAAGCTGGCGCATGAAGGACAGGCGCGACTGGTGAAACGATCCCATGCGGGACAGTTTCATCACCTGCTCTGGTGGGCGTCGCGGTATCCGGGGGGCTTCCGTCATGCGACGGGCCCGAAATTGGCGTCATAAAAGGCCAGCCAGTTGTCGCCCATCAGGCCTGCGACCTCTTTTTCGTCAAAACCAATGGCACGCAGCCCGGCCTCAATGTTTCCGAAATCCCGATTGTCGCGGAACCATGCGGGCTGTGGCGGAAAGCCAGGCGCGGCGGCGGAGCCTTCTCCGTAGTCGATCTCTTTGCTCCAACGTCCCACGCGCATCCACTCCACCACGCTGTCGGGTTGATCCTGACACAGGTCGGAGCCAATGCCAAAATGTTCCACGCCAAAGCGTTCCGCCGCCATGGCCACCATCTGACAAAAGCCCTCAACGGTGCACTCTGTGCCGTCCTGCAAATGATGAGGGTAGAGCGAAAACCCCATCATGCCGCCGTTTTCCACCACGGCGCGCACCACATCATCGCGCTTGTTGCGCCGCGCGGGGTGCCAGGCGTGCAGATTGGCGTGGGTGATGGTGATGGGCCTCTCTGAGATGTCGGCCGCCTTAATGGTCGACCGATCTGCCGAGTGGCTCATATCCACCACCAGCCCCACGCGGTTCATCTCCTTGATCACCTGACGGCCCATACGGGTGATGCCGGGGTCTTCTGCCTCATAGCACCCGGTGGCCAACAGGGATTGGTTGTTATAGCTCAGCTGCATGAATCGCGCGCCGAGCGTGTGCACAATTTCTACGAGCCCGATGTCATCTTCGATGGGGGAGGGGTTTTGAAATCCAAAGAAAATCGCGGTGCGCCCGGTCTCACGAGCGCGCCGCACGTCATCGCCGGTGCGCCCGTGGAAAATCAGATCAGGGAAGCGTTCAAACCACCGGTTCCACGCCTCGATATTGAGCACCGTTTCGCGAAAGTTTTCATGGTAGGCGATCGTGGCATGGACGGCATCAACCCCGCCTTCGCGCATCTGGCGAAAGATCTTTTCGGACCAGTTGGCGTATTGCAGATTGTCGATGCGATGGCTCACGTGGGATCCCCGGCGGCGATATAGGCGGTTTTGACCGTGGTGTAGAATTCGCGCGCATAGGTGCCTTGTTCGCGCGGCCCGTAGGAGCTTTGCCCCCGGCCGCCGAACGGCACGTGATAATCGGTGCCGGCGGTGGGCAGGTTCACCGTCACCACGCCTGTTTCAGCATGGCGCCGGAAATGGGTGGCGCGGGCCAGATCGCGGGTCACAATGCCGGAGGTGAGGCCAAACTCGGTGTCATTCACTGTCGCCAGCGCCTCATCATAGCTGGCCACTTTGATCACTGCCGTGAGCGGGGCAAACATCTCTTCGCGGTTGATGCGCATGGCGTTGGTGGTGCCCAGAAACACGCCGGGGGACATGTAGTATCCTTCGGTCTCCCGCTCCAACCGCGCGCCACCGCAGGCCAGTTCGGCCCCCTCTGACAAACCCAGATCGACATAAGCCAGGTTTTCGCGAAGCTGTTCTTCACTCACCACCGGCCCCATTTGTGTGCCCTCGCCAAGCGCATGGCCCACCTTCATCGCCTTGGCCCCAGCGATCAGCTTTTCAACGAAAGCGTCATGCACGGCCTCATGCACGATCAGACGCGACGACGCCGTGCATTTCTGGCCCGTGCCGCCGAACGCCCCGCCGAGCGCCACGGCCACCGCGATATCAAGATCGCCATCCTCCATCACAGCAAGGGCATTTTTGCTGCCCATCTCCATCTGCAGCTTGGTGAAATAGCCCACGGCGGCCTGTGCGATGCCACGGCCGACAGGCACGGACCCAGTAAACGAGATCGCGTTGATCTTGGGGCTTTCGACGAGGGCCTGACCAATGCTGCTGCCGCCGCCCATCACAAGGTTGAAGAGCCCCGCAGGGATATCTTGTTTCGCGATGATCTCGGTCAGGGCCACGGCGGAGGCGGGCGTGATGTTCGCCGGTTTCCAGATCACGGCATTGCCAAAGGCCAGTGCGGGCGCAATTTTCCAACTGGCCGTCGCCGTGGGGAAATTCCAGGGGCTGATGATCGCCACGGTGCCCACCGGCTCTCGCCGCACGTCCACTTCGATGCCAGGGCGCACAGAATCCGCGTTCTCGCCCAGTTGGCGCAGACACTCATGGGCGTAATAGGTGAAAAACTGTCCGGCGCGGAACACCTCACCCTTGCCCTCGGCCAGTGGCTTGCCCTCTTCACGGCTCAGAAGCGTGCCCAATTCCTCAGCGCGCGCCATCATCTCATTGCCAATCGCCATCAGGACGGATTGCTTTTGCTCGATCCCGTAGCTGGCCCATGCGCGCTGTGCGGCCCGGGCGCTTTCGATGGCGTCATTCGGTTGGTCGGTGGAGGCTTGGGCATAGTGGCCGACGAGATCAGACACGTCTGAAGGGCTGCGGTTTTCAACGGTGGAGGGGCCCCCCACCCACTCACCTGCGATGTAGTTCTTGTTCAGCTCCGCCATGGTGTCCGTCCCGTCATCGTGCCTTGTGTATATGATGCCTGATATGGCCATGGCGCAAAATTCAGGTCAAACGCAAAGTTCTGAACTCAATTTCAGAAACCCTGAAATTCCGCGTCCATAATCGCCCCCACCATGGCTTTCGTTGCGGGCGTCTGCAGATTGGTCTGCGGGGTAAAGAGGTACACGTCACGGCTCAACGGCGTGGTGTTGATCGGCAGAAAGGTGAGATCCTCATTTTGAGGCAACACCGCAAGGCGCGGTAAGATCGTGACGCCCACGCCTGCGCGCACCAAATCGAGCAGAGAGCCTGTGTTGTGAACGGTCAGCGTGGCATGGGTCAGTATCGGTTGAAAGGCGTCATCTTCGATATGCGCGCAAAGGCCATTGGCGATGAACCGGTGCTTTGTCAGACTGTCCCAATCAAAGGGCGCGCGCGACAGGGCGTGATCCGCCGTGCAAACCAGACCGAACCCATCTGACAGGAATTTACGCCGTTGAAAGCCTGTGACCGGGCCGAGACTGGCCAGGGCAATGTCGGCGCGGTCTTGGCGCAGATCCTCTTCGATTGTTGCGGAATCGGCATCACGTAAATCAATGCGCACCTCGGGGTGGTCCGCCATGAACGCGCGCAGGATCGGCGGCATCACCACCTGCACCACCGAGGGCGTCGCGATGAGCCGCACATGGCCTTGTTCCGCGCGGGCCAGCCCCTCTATGGCGGCCACGGTGCGTTCGAAATGGGCCAATTCGCGGGTGGCCTCTTGCCGGATCAGATGGCCCAGCGGGGTCAGATGAGATTTGCGCGACGTTTCAAACAAGGGCGCGCCGATGTGATCTTCAAACTGGCGCAGCATCATCGACACGGCCGACGGCGTGCGCCCAAGGGTTTCTGCGGCGTCAGCCAGGCTGCCACTTTCGGCCACGGCGCGGAAGCAGCGGAGCATTTCGATTTTGATCGCCATTTTCAGCCAGGCTTTAGATAATGGGATATTTGCAAAGCATCGCTGAAATGAGCCGATTTGCAAGCGTCGGGATTGTGGATGTTCAGAGGAGGTGTTTCAGACGGCCTGCACTGCCGCAACGGCGCGTTTCCAGGCGGCGTATCTTTCATCGCGCGCCTCTGCTGGCATCGCAGGCTCAAACCGCCGTTCCAAGGCCCAGCCCGCGGCGAACCCCTCCATATCCGGGTAGACGCCCGCCTGCATCCCGGCCAGCCAGGCCGCGCCCATCGCCGTGGTTTCCAACACTTGGGGCCGGTCCACTGGCGCGCCGATGATGTCGGCCAGAAATTGCATGGTCCAATCAGACGCGCTCATCCCGCCGTCAACGCGTAGGATCTGATCGCCGTCAGACGCCCAATCGGCCTGCATCGCCTCTAGAAGATCGCGGGTTTGAAACCCCACGCTTTCCAGCGCGGCGCGGGCCATTTCTGCGGGTCCGGTATTGCGGGTCAGCCCAAACACCGCGCCGCGGCAATCGGCATCCCAATAGGGCGCGCCCAGCCCGGTAAAGGCTGGCACCATGATGACGCCTTGCCCGTCATCGGCGCGGTCGGCCAGCGGCTGGGTGTCGGCGGCGGATTTGATGATTTGCAAACCGTCGCGCAGCCATTGCACCACGGCGCCTGCAATGAAGATTGACCCTTCCAGCGCATAGGTTGGTTTGCCATTGAGCTGATAGGCAATGGTGGTGAGCAGGCGATTGGTCGAGGTCACCGGCGCATCTCCGGTGTTGAGCAGCGCAAAACAGCCCGTGCCATAGGTGGATTTCATCATGCCAGGTGTGAAACAGGCCTGCCCCACGGTCGCCGCTTGCTGGTCGCCCGCGACACCCAGGATCGGCAGGGCGCGACCAAAGAGATCTGCGCGGCTGAGCCCGAAATCGTCGGCGGAATTCTTGACCTCCGGCAGCATCGACATCGGGATATTGAGGATGTCGCAAATCTCTGCGCTCCATGCGCCCTTTTTGATGTCATAGAGCAGCGTGCGTGCGGCATTGGTGGCGTCTGTTGCATGGACCTTGCCGCCCGTCAGTTTCCAGATCAGAAAACAATCCACCGTACCAAAGAGCAGATCACCGCGCGCGGCGGCGGCCCTTGCACCCTCTGTGTTGTCGAGGATCCAGGCCAGTTTGGTCCCCGAAAAGTACGGATCAAGCAGCAAGCCTGTTTGCTCGGTCACAAGCGCCTCATGACCGGCATCGCGCAAACCCTGACACATCTGAGAGGTGCGCCGATCCTGCCAGACGATGGCGTTGTGAACCGCCTTGCCGGTGGTGCGGTCCCACACCACGGTGGTTTCTCGCTGATTGGTGATGCCAATGGCGGCAATGTCTTCGGGGGCTATGCCCGCCCGCTCAATGGCGGCGCGGCAGGTCCCTGCGGTGCTGGCCCAGATGTCATCCGGGTCATGCTCCACCCAACCAGAGGCCGGGAAATGCTGGGTAAATTCCTCCTGCGCCACAGCGGCCACGCGCATGTTCGCGTCAAACAGAATGGCCCGGCTGGATGTGGTGCCTTGGTCGATGGCGAGAATATATGTCACTGCGCGGCCTCCCGTGCCGTGCTGTGCTGGGTCATCCAGGCGTCAAGCGCGGCGATCTCCTCTGCCGTCATCCTAAGCCCCAGTTTCGTGCGCCGCCAGACCACATCCTCGGCGTGACGGGCGAACTCATGGGTCATAAGCCAGCTCACCTCGCGTTCTGTCAGGGTCGCACCAAAATCTTGCCCCAGATTATCCGGGCTCCTGGCCCCCTCCAACATGCGCGCGGCATCCGTCCCGTAGGCTTTGACAAGCCGCAGTGCCCAGGCTGGCGTCAAAAACCCATGCATGCTTTGCAGATGCGCAACCAGGTCAGGCACGCCATCGACAGGGAAATCCCCGCCTGGCAACGCGACCCCGGCTGTCCAATGGCCCGGTAGATCTGGGAATTGGCTGGCCACCTCATCCATCGCGCTTTCGGCCAGGCGCCGATAGGTCGTGATCTTTCCGCCAAAGACGTTCAGCATCGGTGCGCCGGTCGTGTCGAGCGACAGCACATAATCGCGCGTTGCCGCTGTCGCGGATTTTGCGCCGTCATCATAGAGCGGGCGCACGCCGGAATAGGTCCAGACCACGTCGTCTGCCGTGATCTCTTGGGCGAAATAGCGCGAGGCGAAGGTTAGCAGGTAATCCCGTTCTTGCGGTGTGCAGATGGGCTCTTCTGAGGCGTCGGGGTGATCGGCATCGGTTGTGCCGATCAGGGTGAAATCCGTCTCGTAGGGAATGGCGAAGATGATCCGTCCGTCCGGGCCTTGAAAGAAATAGCATTTGTCATGGTCAAACAGCTTGCGGGTCACAATGTGGCTGCCGCGGACCAGCCGCACGCTTTCACGAGAATTGATGCCGGCGACGTTGCGGATCAGGTGGCCCACCCATGGCCCGCCTGCGTTGATCACCATGCGCGCGCGGTGCACGCTGACCTCTCCGGTGGTGCGATCCTCGACCTCAATGCGCCAAAGATCACCATCGCGCCGGGCCGAAACCACTTTTGAGCGTGTCATCACAGTTGCCCCACGGTCCACCGCATCGCGGGCGTTGAGGGCCACAAGGCGCGAATCCTCAACCCAGCAGTCGGAATACTCAAAGGCCCGCGTCAAATGCGGCTTCAGCGGTGCGCCTTCGGGCGTATTGGGCAAGCTCAGGCGGGTCGTGCCGGGCAGGATTTTGCGCCCGCCCAGTTTGTCATAGAGAAACAGCCCCAACCGGATGAGCCAGGCCGGACGCCGCCCTTTGGCCCAGGGCATCAGCACCGCCATGATGCGCGATGTGGGCGTATCGCTGTCAAAGCGCATGTCGGGATCAAGCGGCAGGACAAAGCGCATGGGCCAACTGATGTGAGGCATTGCGCGCAGGAGCGTCTCACGCTCTTCCAAAGCCTCGCGCACCAGGCGAAATTCAAAAAACTCAAGGTAGCGCAGGCCGCCGTGAAACAGTTTGGTGGACGATGATGACGTCGCTTGCGCCAGATCATCCTTTTCAGCGAGGGTCACGGATAAGCCACGCCCGGCCGCATCGCGCGCAATGCCGCATCCATTGATGCCGCCGCCGATGATGAAAAGATCGACCGTCTGATCGTTGTCCCGCATGAGGCTACTATAGAAATAGTCGACAGGTTTGAAAGCCAAATCCGGGGGCCAAATGACGCGTGGTCGTGCGACTTGACGCCAATGTGTCGAAGCGGGCAGGGCCCTTTCAACTCTCACAGGCTTTGGGCATAAAAAAACGGCGGCACCTATGGGAGGAAGCGGTGCCGCCGTTATCACGTCCAGCCCAGGGAGGAGGAGAGGGCCTTCGGTTTTCGGTGAGGCCGAAGCCTCGGTATTTAAGG
>JBCCDT010000068.1:0-22160 GCA_039030635.1 Pseudomonadota bacterium | reverse complement strand
TCTTCGACCGCGACCGGCCCTTGCGGCGTCTGGATCATGGTGCCAGGAGTGAAACAGATCACCCCGCCCGCATCCGCATGCATCACGCCTTGCACTTGGGGGTTGATCGACAGATGCACCACCCAAAGGGTCACGCCCTTGGGGGGAATTTCATCGACGAACATCAAAAGCGGCGGCGCGTCGCCATCCACCGGGACCAGCGTCACCGAATAGGTGCGCAGACCGTCTGTCACGACGAACCCGCCATCGGGCGCGCCTGTCCTGTCGTCTTCGAGATGTTTCAGATTTACCGCTCCGGCTTTCGCCGCACTCACCAACCGTCGCACAAGTTTTGCAGCGCATTTGCGCCGCGTTGCCCCAGTGTCCGCCTCTTCCAGGCGCAAAACGTCACTTGGTCCGTCGACGCGCAGGGCGTCTCCGGTCCAGCCCCAGGTGATCCCCACGGCCAGTGTATCCATCGGCGCGGCATTGATGCCGTCTAGTTCCGTTTGCGACCAGGAGATAACGAACGCGCCACGATAGCCCGTTCCCATATCCTGTAATCCTGCCTCAGTTTTTTCTTTTTATGGACGAAAGGTTAACAAAACCGAATCACCGTGCAAAGCGTTAACTTTTGAAATTACTCAGAATTTCACACGAAGCTGCAAAGACCCCACGACCTGCGCCTCGCGTTGGGTGTTGAATTCCTCAGAGAGCCACGTGACCCCGTAGAAAACGGATGTGCCCGCCTGGCTGCGCCAATGCACCCCGGCCCGGGCCCGCGTGCGGACCTCTTCGAGCTGCACCGGGGCGCTGGAGGCGATGAAAATCGAGTTCTCCACATAGGCCACATCGGCCCCCATCAGAAAGGACAGGCCAGAATAGGGCGCATCTTCGACCGCGCTGAGCCGGTGGCCGGAGATCGGGTTGCGCACCAGCAATCCGCTGGAGCCATAGCGCCCGAAGGTCAGGTCGACGCCTAGGCGCGCGAGGGTCTCCGTGCCTGCGCGGGCCTCAAGGAACGGGCGGATCTGTGTCGTGCCCAGATCAAACCGGCGTCCTGCCTCAAACACACCATTGGCATGAATGCCATTGCTGAGCTGCCCGGCCAGAACCACGGCGGACGGATCGCGCCCGCCCAACACGGTGTGCAGCGCCTCTTGCACGTCATCCAGCCCGATCTGAGAGCCGGTGATCACCGCATCGAGGCCGAGGGCATAGTCAACCAAACCGGGCTGCCAATGCGTGTGCAGGCCAAAGCTGAGCGCCTGCCCGTAGCGGCGATCAAAGGGCGCGGGCGTGGCCAGGTTTTCGGGGCCCACAACCTCACCATTGATGCGCAGTTCCAAAAGCTCCCCAAACCGCGCGGGCGCTTGCCCAGACCAACCGGGGGCGAAAATCCAGCTCGATTCAAAGGACCCTGTGCGCCAACGATCATGGGTGTCGCCCAGCACATCATTGGTGATCATCAGGCCAAAACCCTGCTTCGTGCGCTCAGACGCATGGGTGGCATGGGCGGCAAAGGAGATGGACAGGATGGCGAAAATCGCAATCAGGAGGCGTGTCATGAAGGTGTGACCCTTGTTTTGCGCCCCCCGGCGAGGATTGCGTATCACCCCGCCTTGGGATTTGGCCAGACAAACCGCCTGCTGCGCGGGTGGATCACGCCGCAATGCGACCTTGCGGCCACAACGCTAAAGCGCGCGCATCCAAAATTGCAGATCGTGGCGGGTTTCACCCGGTTGATCGATGTCTTTCCAGACAAACCGCGCCACGGCACCTTCGACGGGCGCGTAGCCACGCTTGCGCCAGAACGGATCGAGGGGGCGATACTCCCGCGGCCTCAGGGCGTGATCTGTTGGGCGCGACACGGCGCAAAAGGCCGAATAGGCAAAGCCCAGCGCGCGGGCGTGATCCTCTCGCATATCGAAAAACCGGTGGCCGACGCCCTGCCCTCTATAGGCGGGCAAAAGCACGCTTTCGGCGCAATAAAACACCTCGGACATCGGCGGCTGCGCATGCCCGAAGGCCGCGCCGAACTCATCATCATGCTCGGCCATGGGCGCGCCGGTGGACGCACCGACAAGACGATCGCCGTCAAAGGCCGCCACGAGGATGGCGCGCGGGTTGTCGCGATAGACCCGAAGGTAAGCCTCTTCATAGGCCATATCGCCATCATAGAGGTAAGGCCAGGCGCGAAAGACCTCGATACGGAGGCGGGCCACATGGGCCAGTGCGGTGGTCAGCGCCTCGCCTTGCAAGCGCTCAACCCGGATCATGATGGGTTGGGAAAGCCGCGGCCCGGACCCCAGAGATCCTGCACCTGACCGATGATCTGATCGCGGGTCTGGCGATAGGCGGCCAGTTTGGCCTCGCGCGTTTCGCCTAATCCCGTCGGGTCCATGATCGGCCAATAGAGCACATCGAGGTGAAACACCCGCGTTAGTTCCAGCGCGCGGCGTTGGCTGGCGGGGCTCAGCGCGACGATCAGGTCAAAGGAGCTGAGATCATCGCCCCATTCTTCCATTTCGTCAAAACTGCGGCTTCTGTGGCGGGCGAGCTCGACCCCCAATTCCTGGCAAACGGCAATGCAAAACCCATCCACATCGAGATCGCTTTTGACACCGGCGGATTGCACATAGGTGTCCGCGCCATAAAGCTGTTTGGTGATGCCTTCGGCCATGGGGGAGCGCACGGCATTGTGGTCACAGCAAAAGAGCACCGATTGGGGAAGCTCTTTGACCATCCCTCAGGCCCCAAAATGCAGAACGCAAATGAGCGTGAAGAGGCGGCGCGCGGTGTCATTGTCGATATCCGCCTTGCCGTGAAGCCGCTCTTCGAGCACACGGGCGCCTTCGTTGTGAATGCCGCGCCGGGCCATGTCGATGGTCTCAATTTGGCTGGGCGGCAGGTTTTTCACGGCGTCAAAATAGCTTTCGCAGATTGACCAGTAATCCTTGACCACCTGCCGGAAGGGCGAGAGCGACAGGTGAAACTCTGCGGCCTTGTCGCCGGTTTTGGTGGTGACATCGAACACAAGGCGCTTGTCGCGGATCGACAGACCCACCTGATAAGGTCCTTCGGGGACCACGCGGTCATCGCGTTTGGGCAGGGCAAAGGTGTTGTCCTCAATGAGGTCAAACATGGCCACTTTGCGCTCTTGCTCAATCTCCGGTGTCGGAGGCGGCAGGTTGGCATCATCAAGTTCGATATGGCAGATATGCGTCATCGTTTTGGTCCAGAATGTCGTGCCCCAAGCCCTAGCGCAGCCGAAAGACAGGGGCAATCCTGACGTAACAGAACACCATCTGAGGCGAGACCTGACCGAAGGGAGGGACGAGCCGCCCTAGGAGCCTTTATTGAGGCGATCCAGCCGCGCCCGCACACTCAGCCCATGGGCCTCAAGGCTCTCAGATATGGCCAACCGCTCCGCCGCGGGGCCAATCGCGCCCAGCGCCTCGGGCGTCATCTGCGCCAGCGTGGTCCGTTTGAGGAAATCCATCACGCTGAGGCCGGACGAAAACCGCGCCGAGCGCGCGGTGGGCAGCACATGGTTGGGCCCGCCCACGTAATCGCCGATGGCCTCAGGCGTCCAAGCGCCAAGAAAAATCGCACCCGCATGGGTGATCTTCTCTGACAGCGCCACAGGGTCGGCCACGCAAAGCTCCAGATGCTCAGGCGCGATCCGGTCGGTCAGTTGCGCCGCCACATCTAGATCCGGCACCGTGATGATCGCACCGAAATCGCGCCAGCTGGCCCCGGCGATGGCGCGCCGCTCCAACGTCTCAAGCCGGGCCTCAACCGCCTTGGCCACAGCCATGCCAAACTCTGCATCCGTGGTGATCAACAGCGCCTGCGCGCTTTCGTCATGTTCGGCCTGGCTCAGCATATCAAGCGCGATCCAGTCGGGATCATTGTCGCCATCGGCCACCACCAAGATCTCGGAGGGGCCCGCGATCATATCGATGCCCACCTTGCCAAAAACCCGCCGCTTGGCCGCCGCGACAAAGGCATTGCCGGGACCGGTGATCTTGTCCACGGGCGCGATGGTGTCGGTGCCATAGGCCAGCGCGGCGACGGCCTGCGCCCCGCCAATGCGGTAAATCTCATCCACGTCCGAGAGCCGCGCCGCCAAAAGAACCAGCGGGTTGGCCACCCCATCTGGCGTGGGCACGGTGATGGCCAGGCGCGGCACGCCCGCCACCTTGGCCGGGATTGCGTTCATCAACACCGAGGACGGGTAGGACGCCAGCCCGCCCGGCACATAAAGCCCGGCCGCGCCCACAGGCGTCCAGCGCCAGCCAAGCCGCGCGCCTGTGGGCTCTTGCCAGCTGTGATCTTGAGGCATCTGGCGGGCGTGATAGGCGCGGATGCGGTCACGGGCCAGTTCCAGCGCCGCGCGGTCTTCTTCCGAGACCTGGGCGATCAATGCGTCGACCTCTGCCTCGGAAAAGCGCAATGTTTCAGGGCTCAGCTCCAGCCGGTCAAACTTGGCCGTCAGCTCCAGCACGGCAGCATCGCCACGGGCGCGCACATCCTCGATGATCTCGGCCACAACGGCATCCACATCCGGGCTGTCTTCGCGCTTGGCCGACAACAGCGCGGCGAATGCGGTCTCAAACCCGGGGTCTCTGGCGTTCAGGAATTGCGGCATATCTGGTCTCTTGCAGGGCGTGACTGAGGCGTCTTATGCCCCATGATCGGGTGCTTTCCCAGATGGTGCGCGGTAGGGTCGCGTCACATCCTTGAGCGTGACCTCAAGCGCCTCAACCTCCAGACGGATCGCGCCATCGCCCGCGAGCGTCAAGAGCACCTGACCAGACGCATCCTCACCCGGCTCAAAGGTCACCGACATCAACGACAGGATCATGTCGCGGTCGCCGCGCGCCACGCCCTGGCTGGCCACCCGCAGCACATGGTCGATGACCAGCACCGATTGCACCCGTTCCGAGCCATGCCGGTCACGGCCTTCATCCTCCCAACGGAACCGGTTGGCCAAGAGCGCAAAGCGCCGCTCACCGGGCCTCCAGGACAGCTCTGACACGGGCAGGACGGAATCCTGCACCAGCGATGAGATCACCTGAAGATCCTCGGCATCCAGCGCGCCAAGATTGAGCGGGGCCTCGCGCCCGTCATCGAATGTCGCGTCTTGGGTCATTACACCTCAACCCGCTCAATCTGAGCGCCGACATTGCCCAGCTTTTCCTCAACCCGCTCATAGCCGCGATCCAGGTGGTAGACCCGGTTGACCAGCGTTTCACCCTCCGCGGCAAGCCCCGCCAGAATGAGCGAGACAGAGGCGCGCAGATCCGTGGCCATCACCGGCGCGCCCTTCATTTTCTCAACGCCTGTCACGGTCGCAGTGCCGCCCTGGACATCAATTTGCGCGCCCATGCGCATCAATTCGGGCGCATGCATGAAGCGGTTTTCAAAAATCTTTTCTTCCAGCACGCTGGTGCCATCGGCGGTGCACATCAGCGCCATCATCTGCGCCTGAAGATCGGTGGGAAAGCCGGGGAAGGGTTCGGTCATCACATCCACGGAGCGGACCCGTTCATTGCCCCGCGACACGCGCAGGCCTTTGTCGGTCTCTTCCACATTGATGCCCGCCTCAACGAGCTTGTCGACAAAAGACTGCACCAGATCCATGCGCCCGCCAAGGCATGTCACAGCGCCGCCGCAAATGGCGGGTGCGAGCATGTAGGTGCCCAGCTCAATGCGGTCTGGCACGACGGGGTGCGTCGCGCCGTTCAAGCGGTCCACGCCCTGAATGGTGATCGTGGAGGTGCCTTCGCCCTCAATCTCGGCCCCCATGCGGCGCAGACACTGCGCCAGATCCACGATCTCAGGCTCGCGCGCGGCGTTTTTCAGAACCGTCGTGCCTTTGGCCAGCGTTGCCGCCATGAGCGCGTTTTCCGTGGCCCCCACCGAGACGAAGGGAAATTCGAACGTCCCCCCCTTGAGCCCACCCGGGGCCTTGGCGTGGACATAGCCCTCTTTCAGTTCAAGCTCCGCGCCCATCGCCTCAAGCGCCTTGAGGTGCAGATCAACAGGCCGCGCGCCAATGGCACAGCCCCCGGGGAGCGAGACAACCGCATGGCCATCGCGCGCCAGCATCGGCCCCAGCACGAGGATCGAGGCCCGCATCTTGCGCACGATGTCATATTCGGCGCGGTGATTGGTGATCTCGTGGCTCGACAGCGCAAGCACCTTGCCATCCTGCATCGCGCTGACCTCAGCGCCCAGGCTTTCAAGCAGGGTGCCCATGGTGCGAATATCGGAAAGGCGGGGCGCGTTGGTCAGGGTGAGCGGCTCTTCACTCAGCAGCGTGGCGGGCATCAGCGTCAGACAGGCATTTTTGGCCCCCGCGATGGGGATATCCCCGTTGAGCGCCCCGTTGCCTTTGACCAAAATCGCGTCCATGTGCCCTTACCCCTTGCTCTTATTGTTATCTGCGGCCCCGTTACTATCAGCGTGACCATGCGTAACCTGCGACCGGCGCGCCTGTGCTTGTGCCTTACGCTTGGCCATATTGGCCTTGAGCGCGGCCTTCAAGCGGTCTTCGCGGTCGGGTGTCGCCTGATTTGTGGATTTGCCTGTTGTGTCCGATGCCATGAGCTCTTGTAACGCAGGGGGTTTTTGCGGTCCAGATATGGCTTGCGCGATGGCCCCGGGTCGTCTAGGACCGCGCCACGGTTTAGCTGCTGTAGCTCAGTGGTAGAGCGCACCCTTGGTAAGGGTGAGGTCGGGAGTTCAATCCTCCCCAGCAGCACCATTTTTTATCTCACGGCGCGCGGCGCCTCCGATGGGGCGGCCTGACCGGCCGGCGTGCAGTCGCACGCTTGGGTAGGGTGTTCCTAGGTTGACCCCTCCACCGGCACCATTTTCTATCTCACGGCGCGCGGCGCCTCGGATGGGGCGGCCGTGTTTTTTCTTAAAAGTCAAACAGACTGGCGCCTTTGGGAGGCGATAAGAGTGTTCTGCGTGGCATTTGGCCTTGTGTATGAAGGCGACCTGCGCAGAACTACACCCCACGCAGAACAGACTGAAATCGGGCCGGACGGATGAAAACCCCAAAGAAGATACATTATTGCTGGTACGGGCGCGGCCCGTTGTCTGAAAAACAGAAAATGTGCATCGCGTCTTGGCAAGCTGTGATGCCAGAGTACGAGTTGGTGCTCTGGAACGAAGACAACTCGCCCATGGACAATGCCTATCTGCGCAATGCCTTGGCGCATCAGAAATGGGCGAATGCATCCAATTTTTTGCGGCTCTATGCGCTGGAAAAACTCGGTGGACTTTATTTTGACACCGACGTGCAGGCCCTCCGATCGTTTGATCCGCTCTTGAAGCATGACTGCTTCCTAGGGTTTCAATACGATCACAATACGTCGCCGAAAAAACGTCTGAACCGCAGTATCAACAATGCCATTTCAGGGGCCGCGCCGGGCCATCCGTTTGTCAGACAGTGTTTGGAGCAGTTACAGGAAAGGTTTGACGGAACAGAGCCCGCCGACCAATCGGGCCCACATATGGCATCCGACATTCTGGTGCGCCAAGGGCTGACGGATTATTCCCCGACACCGATCACCATCGCGGGGTGCACGATCTTTCCGGCAGACTATTTCAGCCCCTATTTTTACGGCGAGGCGTTTGACCTAAGCTGCATTACGGACAACACCTTCACGCTCCATCACTGGGACGCAAGCTGGGTGAAAAAGCCAACCACGCCAAAGGGGCCCGACCCCGACGAGACCGCGTCGCGCGACCGGAAAATCAAGGATCTGACCGAATTGGCCACCGCCCTTAGATCAGAGCGTGATGCGGTTTTGTCGTCACGATCGTGGAAGATCACCCGGCCCCTGCGACGCCTTGCGGGGCTTATCCAAAGGTGATGGGCCTGCGCGGTCAGTTGAGACCTGACGCAGGCCTTTATCCTATGCTAGCCTGATCCCATTGCAGTTTCGCGGGGGGTCACATGACGCGCATTTTCAAACTGGGGTATCTGAGCGCGACAGCCTGTGTGCTCTGCACCCACATGGCCGTGGCGGACAGTCGAACGGACTGTGTTGAGGCGTCAAACCCCGATCAGCGGATCGCGGCCTGTCAAAGCGTGTTGGCCGAGGACGGGGTAAGCGACAAGGATCAGGCCATCGCGCAGTACAATCTGGGCAATGCACTTGCGATCAAGGAAGAGTTTTCTGCGGCGGCAGAGGCCTATTCAAAGGCCATCAAGATCAACCCGACCAGTGCCGACTATCTGTTCAACCGCGCCGATGTGCTGGCGCGGATGGGGGACACGCAAGGCGCGCTGGCCGATTTGCAGGAGGTGACGCTGCTGTCGCCCAAGGATTCGGAGCCTTTGAACAATATGGGGTTTCTCTATGCGCAGGCGGGCGACATGGATCGGGCCTATCGCATGTTCACCCGCGCGATTGAGCTGGAACCCGACAACCCCAACCCGCATTTCAACCGCGGCCGGGTTCTGAAGGGGGCGGGCCGGATGGAGGATGCGCTGCGCGATTTCAATCAGGCCATTGCGCTGCGCCCCGACAGCACCTCGTACCTGATGGAACGCGGCATCGCCTATGGTCAAAGCGGCCAGATGACGGCGGCGATTGCGGATTTTGACGCGGTGATCGCGCTCGATCCATCCTCATCGCAGGCCTATATGAACCGCGGCAACGGGCATTCGAACCTGGGCGATTATGCCTTGGCCCTGGCCGATTATGATCGGGCACAGGCCCTCGATGCGGAAAACCCCAAAATCTATTCCAACCGCGCCTTCACCCTGGAAAAGCTGGGCCGGTATGAGGAGGCGATTGGCATCTATAACGGGCTGGTGGCGCGCGCGCCGGAGAACGCGTTGCTGTTGCAGGATCGCGGCCGGGTGCATCAAAAGATGGGCAATGCCGATGGTGCCCTGGCCGATTGGAGCCAAGCCATCAATCTCGGCGGTGAGAGGGCGGTGAAGAATTTTCAGCACCATCTGGCGCAGCAAGGGTTCTTTGCCGGCGCGGTGGATGGGCAGATGAGCGACACGCTCAAACAGGCGATTGCCCGATGCGCGCAAGAGGCCGGGTGTTTTTGACACCATCGCAGTGCGCGCCTCGTGCGACAATCCTCGCTTGGCAATCTCGATGCGGCCTCCCCTATAATGGTGAAAACCATGAGGATACGGATGCGCGATGACGCGGAATTTCTGGCCCACCTGCGCAAGGTCGTGGGCGGTGCGCACGTTCTGACGGGGGCCAAGGCGACAGAACGGTTTCGCCGCGGCTTTCGCTCTGGCGAGGGGGAGGCGCTCTGCGTGGTGCAGCCGGGCACGCTGCTTGAACAGTGGAAGGTGCTGGAGGCCTGTGTCGCGGCCGACAAGATTGTCATCATGCAGGCCGCCAATACCGGGCTGACCGAAGGCTCCACCCCGTCGGGCCGCTATGATCGCGATGTGGTGCTGATCAACACGCGGCGGATGGACAAGATCGTGCCGCTCAACGGCGGCAAACAGGTGATCTCCTTTCCGGGCGCCACGCTCTTCGCGCTCGAAAAACTGCTGGCGCCCTTGGGACGAGAGCCGCATTCGGTGATCGGGTCGTCCTGCATCGGCGCCTCCATCGTGGGCGGTGTGTGCAACAATTCGGGCGGGTCGCTGGTGGAGCGGGGGCCGTCCTACACGGAGCTGTCGATTTACGCGCAGGTGGATGAACAGGGTCGTCTGCATTTGGTGAACCATTTGGGCATCGATTTGGGGGACACCCCCGAAGAGATGCTGACCCGTCTGGAACAGGGTGCGTTTGAACAAGACCCCTCACCCAGCAATCGCAAAGCGTCTTCAACCGATTACGCCGAAAAGGTCCGCGATGTGGAGGCCGCCACGCCCGCGCGGTTCAACGCGGATGCGGGCAAGCTTTATGAAACGGCGGGCTGCGCGGGCAAACTGGGCGTCTTTGCGGTGCGGTTGGATACCTATGCCAAGCCCGCCGCGCAAAAGACATTCTATATCGGCACCAATTCCGTCGAGGACCTGACCGAGTTGCGGCGGCATATCCTGAGCCAATTCAGTGTCTTACCGGTGTCCGCCGAATATATGGACGGCGCGGTTTTTGACATCACGGAGCGCTATGGCAAAGACACGGTGATGATGATCGATTGGCTGGGCACAGACCGCTTGCCGATGGTTTTCGCCCTCAAGGGCGCGGTGGATGCGCGGCTGCGCCGGGTGCCGGGTATGGCCAATTTCACCGACCGGGTGATGCAGTTTGTCACCCGGATCACGCCGTCTGTTTTGCCCAAACGGATGAGGGCCTTTCGCAGGCGATTTCAGCATCACCTGATCCTGAAGATGCGCGATGACGGGATTGCGGCGGCATCGGCCTATCTGACCGATCTGTTTCAAGACCGGGACGCCGATTTCTTTGAATGCACTGAGCGTGAGGCCAAGATTGCCGGGCTGCACCGGTTTGCGGCCGCGGGCGCGGCGGTGCGGTACATGGCCATTCACGGGCGCGAGGTGGAGGATATTCTGCCGCTTGATATCGCCCTCAGGCGCAATGATCGCGACTGGTACGAGGTGCTGCCCAAGGAGGTCGACGACCAGATTGTCGAAAAGCTGTATTACGGGCATTTCATGTGCCACGTCCTGCATCAGGATTACATTGTGAGAAAGGGTGTCGACACTAAGGCGTTGAAGGCGCAGCTGCTCGACTTGCTGGATCAGCGCGGCGCGGAATACCCGGCAGAGCACAATGTCGGGCATCTCTACCCCGCCAAACCCGACTTGGCGGCCCATTACCGGGCCTGTGATCCGACCAACTCGATGAACCCCGGGATCGGCAAAATGTCGAAGGCCAAGAACTATGCCTAGCTTAGGTGCGCGTCCCCTGTTTCATCTTTCCAAAAATACTCATTGACCTGTGATCCCACCCGGCGCTCCGGCAGATTGACGCCGAGACGCGCCAAAACAGGCACTTTCACCCTGCGAGACACCTCTTTATACAGAGCGCGTTGCAGGGGTCGCGATTCAGGCCCCTGCGTGTAGTGTAAGGACGGGAACGCGGGCGCTTATGTCAATTCTGGACAATCTTCCGGGGCTATTTTCATCTGACATGGCCATTGATCTCGGCACGGCGAACACGCTGGTCTATGTCAAAGGCAAGGGTGTGATCCTATCGGAGCCGTCTGTGGTGGCCTATCACGTCAAGGATGGCGTGAAAAAAGTGCTGGCCGTGGGGGAAGATGCCAAGCTGATGCTGGGCCGGACACCGGGCAGCATTGAGGCGATCCGCCCGATGCGCGAAGGCGTGATCGCAGACTTTGACACCGCCGAGGCGATGATCAAGCACTTCATCAAGAAGGTGCATAAGCGATCCACCTTTTCCAAGCCCAAGATCATCGTCTGCGTGCCCCATGGGGCGACGCCGGTGGAAAAACGCGCCATTCGTCAATCGGTGCTCTCTGCAGGTGCGCGGCGCGCGGGCCTTGTGGCCGAACCGATTGCGGCCGCCATTGGTGCGGGCATGCCGATCACCGATCCCACCGGCAACATGGTTGTGGATATCGGCGGCGGGACCACCGAAGTGGCCGTTCTGAGCCTTGGCGACATCGTCTATGCCCGGTCGATCCGGGTGGGGGGCGACCGGATGGATGAGGCAATCATCAACTATCTGCGGCGTCAGTTGAACCTGCTTGTGGGCGAAAGCACGGCAGAGCGGATCAAGACATCCATCGGCACCGCGCGGATGCCCGATGACGGGCGTGGCACGTCCATGCAGGTGCGCGGGCGTGACCTTCTCAATGGCGTGCCCAAGGAAACCGAGATCACCCAGGCGCAGGTGGCCGAGGCGCTGGCCGAACCGGTGCAATCCATTTGCGAGGCGGTGATGACCGCGCTTGAGACAACACCGCCCGATCTGGCCGCGGATATCGTGGACCGGGGTGTGATGCTGACCGGCGGTGGGGCGCTGTTGGGCGATCTGGATCTGGCTTTGCGCGAACAGACAGGATTGGCCGTATCCATTGCCGATGACAGTCTGAATTGTGTGGCTTTGGGCACCGGCAAAGCGCTAGAGTTTGAAAAACAGCTCCGACACGCGATAGACTACGACAGTTAAGTCACCCTTTGGGGTAGACGGGTAAGCGATTCAACGGGTTAGAGGGGATGCCCTTGGCCAAGGACCGTGCTCAGGACAACGACTATGTGGGCCAGCTGCGCAAGCTGCTTTTGGCCGTTCTTGTGTTGTGCCTCTTGGCCGTGTTTCTGGTCTGGCGCATCGACAGCCCGCGGGTGGAGCGGTTCCGCGCCCAGGTGATTGACCGGGTGGTGCCCAATTTCGATTGGGCGATGGCGCCGGTGACGGGGGCGGTGAACATCCTGCGTGATTTCCAGAGCTATCAAAGGATTTACCAGCAAAACCAAGAGCTTCGTCGCGAATTGCAGCAGATGAAATCCTGGCGCGAGGCGGCTTTGCAGCTGGAACAGGAAAACGCCCGGCTGCTCGATCTGAACAACGTGCAGCTTGACCCGCGCCTGACCTTTGTCACCGGTGTGGTGCTGGCCGATAGCGGGTCACCCTTTCGTCAATCCGTGCTGATCAATGTGGGTGCGCGCGACGGGATCGTGGATGGCTGGGCCGCGATGGACGGGCTGGGCCTTGTGGGGCGGATTTCGGGCGTGGGCGAAAACTCTGCCCGGGTGGTGCTCTTGACCGACAGTTCGAGCCGTATTCCCGTGACAGTGCAGCCCTCGGGGCATCAGGCGCTGGTGGCGGGTGAGAACTCTGGCGCGCCTCTCTTGAGCTTTCTCGAAGATGATGACGGGGTGCGGCCCGGGGACCGGGTGATGACCTCGGGCGATGGCGGTGTTTTCCCGGCGGGCTTGCTCGTGGGGCAAGTGACGCAGGATGTGGGCGGGCGGCTGCGCGTGCGGCTCTCGGCGGATTATGAGCGGTTGGAATTCCTGCGGGTGCTGCGCAACTGGCCGCAGGAACAGATTGTCGATCCTGGTAGCATCGTGGATCCTGACCTGCCGGTGGAAGAGGTGCCGGGAGAAGCCTTACCGGGCGACGAGATCTCTGAAAGCACAGACACGGTTGAAGAGCCGGTGGTCGATACGGAGCCTGCTGATGGCTGAACGCTCTGCCACATATGTCTGGTCGATGCGGCTGATTTACCTCGGGCTTTGCGGGTTGGTGATGTTTTTGCATTTGCTGCCGCTGGAGCCGGTTTCGCGGTTTTGGGCCGCCCCTGACCTGATGATCGCGCTGACCTTTGCCTGGGTGCTGCGGCGGCCCGATTATGCGCCGCTTGTGTTGATCGCGGGCGTGTTTCTTTTGGCCGATTTCCTGTTTCACCGCCCGCCCGGTCTGTGGGCGGCGCTGGTGCTGATCGGGTCGCAGACGTTGCGGGCGAAGGCCCCTGACCTGCGCGACCTGACCTTTCCGATGGAATGGCTGAGCGTGGCCACGACCCTGGTGGCGATCACCATTGGCTATCGGATCATCCTGACGCTCTTGGTGGTGGATACGCCGCCTTTGTCGCTGTCGTTGATCCAAGCGTTGACCACCTTGGTCGCCTACCCGTTGGTGGTGCTGGCCTCGCAGACTATATTCCGCGTGCGCAAGATCGCACCGGGTGAGCTTGACGCGATGAGGAACATCTGATGCGGCGGCCAGGGCGCGACAATGAAGAAAGCTATCGCCGGATCACGCGCCGGTCGCTGATCCTGGGCGGCGGCATGGTGGGCGTGATGGGCGCGCTTGGCGTGCGGATGCGGCATTTGTCGGTCGAGCAGGCCAATGAGTTCCGCCTGCTGGCCGAAGAAAACCGGATCAATATCCGCCTGATCCCACCTGCACGGGGCCGCATTTTTGACCGCGAAGGCCGGATCGTGGCCGAAAACGTGCCGAGCTATCGGATCACCGTGGTGCGCGAGGAAATGGGCGATGTGACCAAGGTCATTGAGCGTCTGGCCACGTTGGTGGAGCTGGACCCCGATGAGTTGGAGCGCGCCCTGCGGGATCTGGAGCGGCTGCGCGGCGACACGCCTGTGACGATTGCGGAACGGGTCACGTGGGAAGAGATCAGCCGCGTGGCCGTCAACGCCCCTGCCCTGCCCGGTGTGACGCCGGAGGTGGGCCTGTCGCGGCATTATCCGATGCGCAACGCCTATGCTCATCTGGTGGGCTATGTGGGCCCGGTGAGTGACCGGGATCTCGAAAAGATTGATGCGCCTGATGCGCTGCTCCTGATCCCACGGTTTCAGATCGGCAAGATCGGGTTGGAGGCGGAAAATGAGGATGCCTTGCGCGGTGAGGCGGGCACCAAACGGGTGGAGGTCAACGCCGCCGGCCGTGTGATGCGGGAGTTGGACCGCAAAGAGGGCAGTTCCGGCGCGGATATGCAGATCACGGTGGACAGCGCCTTGCAGGCCTATGCCCATGCGCGCCTGTCGGGCGAAAGTGCCGCCGCCACGGTGATTGATTGCGAAACCGGCGATATCCTCGCCTGTGTTTCTACCCCGAGCTTTGATCCCAACCTTTTTGTGCGCGGGATTTCGGTGTCGGCCTATAACGACCTGCTCAACAATGAATATCGCCCGCTGCCCAACAAGGCGGTGCAGGGGATTTATCCGCCGGGATCGACCTTCAAAATGGCCACGGCGCTGGCCGCGATGGAAGACGGGCAGCTTGATCTCAATGAAACGGTCTATTGCCCTGGTCACATGGAAATCAGCGACCGGCGCTTTCACTGTTGGAAACGCGGCGGGCATGGCAACGTGGATTTCAACACATCCATTCGCGACAGTTGCGATGTCTATTACTATGAGATGGCGCTGCGCGTGGGCATCGAGAAAATCTCCGCCATGGCGACGCGGCTGGGCATGGGGATGCGCTATGATCTGCCGCTGACCTCTGTGGCCGCCGGGCTGGCGCCGACCAAGGATTGGAAGATCGTCAACCGCGGGGCGCAATGGGTGATTGGCGACAGCGTAAACGCCTCAATCGGGCAGGGTTTTGTGCTGGCTTCTCCTTTGCAGCTGGCGGTGATGACGGCGCGGATTGCGACCGGACGCGCGATCCTGCCCAACCTGGTGAAATCGGTGGGCGGCGTGGCCAAGCCCGCGCGGGTGCAGAACAAGACGGCGGGGTCGCTAGAGCTCAATGAAAATCACCTGCGGGCGGTGCGCAGGGCGATGTTTGATGTCTCAAACAACCGGCGCGGCACGGCCTATTCCAGCCGGGTGATTGCCGATGAACACCGCATGGCGGGTAAGACCGGCACCAGCCAGGTGCGCAACATCACCGCCGCGGAACGGGCCGCGGGGGTGTTTCGCAATGAGGACCTGCCGCGCGAACGTCGGGACCATGCGCTGTTTGTGAATTTTGCGCCCTATGACAACCCCAAGGTCGCTGTGGCCGTGATTGTGGAGCATGGCGGCAGCGGATCCAAGGCCGCCGCGCCGATTGCGCGCGACATCACGCTACAGGCGCTTTACAAAGGTGACCCGCCGCTGGACGCCTATCCCAGCAAGGACCGCGCGGCGATCAAATCGCAGCAGGAAATGCTGCGCAAATTGCAGGCCGCGACCCTGAGCGACGGAAGCGACCGGGCGTGAGTTATCTAGAATACACCCTGAAAACGACGCCCACGGGTCTGCGCAAGGCGCTTTATTTCCATTGGGGTCTCGCGCTGCTGTTGACCACGGTGGCGGGCATTGGGTTTTTGATGCTTTTCTCGGTGGCGGGGGGATCATTTTCACCCTGGGCAGAGCCGCAAATGAAGCGCTTTGCCGTGGGCTTTGTTCTGATGTTCGTTGTGGCCATGGTGCCGATCTATTTTTGGCGCAACGTGTCCGCGCTGGCTTATGTGGTGGCGATTTTGCTGCTGGTCGCGGTGGAGTTTGCGGGCTTTGAAGGCAAAGGCGCGCAGCGGTGGATTGACCTGGGCTTTATGCGGTTGCAGCCCTCGGAGATGATGAAAATCAGCCTCGTGATGGCGCTGGCGGCCTATTACGATTGGCTGCCCATGTCGCGCGTGTCGCATCCGGTTTGGGTGTTTGTGCCGTCTGTCTTGATCCTGTTGCCGGTCGGGCTGGTGCTGCGCCAACCCGATCTGGGGACCTCAATCCTGTTGATCACGGGCGGTGCGATCCTGATGTTTCTGGCGGGCGTGCATTGGATCTATTTCGCGGTGGTCATTGCGGCGGTGGTTGGGTTGGTCGCGGCCGTGTTTCAAAGCCGTGGCACCGATTGGCAGATGCTCGCGGATTATCAGTATCGCCGGATTGACACGTTTCTGGATCCCTCCACCGATCCGTTGGGAGCGGGCTATCACATCACGCAATCCAAGATCGCACTTGGCTCTGGCGGGTGGACCGGGCGGGGGTTCATGCAAGGCACGCAATCGCGTCTGAACTTTCTGCCGGAAAAGCACACTGACTTTATCTTTACGACCTTGGCCGAAGAATTTGGCTTTGTCGGTGCGGTGTCGCTTTTGGTGCTTTATGGGTTGATCATCCTCTTTTGCGTGGTGTCGGCGCTGGCCAACAAGGATCGGTTTGCCTCCCTTTTGACGCTGGGGATCGCGGCGACGTTTTTCCTCTTTTTCGCGGTGAACATGTCGATGGTGATGGGGCTGGCGCCTGTTGTGGGTGTGCCGCTGCCCTTGGTCAGTTTCGGAGGGTCGGCCATGCTGATTTTGATGATCGGGTTTGGCTTGGTGCAATCCGCCCATATTCACAGGCCGCGCTGAGCCATGGTGTTGAACGTGCTTTATGCCGGACGACCGGCGCGCTGGCCGGAGTTTCAGCCGCATCTGGAGGCCGGGTTTGAGACCGCCGGGCTGGACGTGCACCTGTCACCAGAGATCGCGCCGGAGGAGGTGGATTACATCGTCTTTGCGCCCACCGGGCCGGTGTCGGATTTCACGCCCTATACGCGCACCAAGGCGGTGCTGAGCCTTTGGGCGGGGGTGGAAAAGGTCGTGGGCAATGCGACCTTGACCCAACCTTTGTGCCGGATGGTGGATGAAGGGCTGACGCTGGGCATGGCGGAATGGGTCACGGGGCATGTGCTGCGCCATCATCTGGACATCGACAAGGATGTGACCCGCGCGCCGGGGGATTGGGCGGCAGATATCCCGCCGCTGGCGCCGGAACGGCCGGTGACGATCCTGGGTCTGGGGGAGTTGGGACAAGCAGCGGCACGGCCCTTGATCGAGCTTGGCTTTCCCGTCACAGGCTGGAGCCGCAGCGCGAAAGACATCCCCGGGATCGGCTGTCTGCACGGCGAAGGCGGGCTGCACGAGGCGCTGCATAGCGCCGAGATCTTGGTGCTGTTGCTGCCCAACACGCCCGCGACAGAGAACCTCCTGAACGCGCGCACCATGGCGATGCTGCCGCGGGGCGCGGTGGTGATCAACCCCGGGCGTGGGCCGCTGATCCACGATGAGGATCTGCTGGACGCGCTGGACCGTGGCCAGATCGGACATGCGACATTGGATGTTTTCCGGGTAGAGCCGTTGCCGCAAGAGCATCCGTTTTGGCACCATCCCAAGGTGACTGTGACGCCGCATATTGCGGCCGATACACGGCCATCAACCTCGGCCAAGGTGATTGTTGAAAATGTCCGGCGGTGCGAGGCGGGGGAGCCGTTGCTGCACTTGGTTGACCGTACGCTGGGGTATTGAGTGGTGGGGTAAACCCCACCCTACATCCTAAGGGTAAAGATCCGCATTTTAGGTCAGTCGCCCGCGATGAAATGCGTCATTGTCCAGCTGCCATCGACCTTGGCAAAGATCGCGCGGTGATCAAGCAGGAAGCGGGCGAAATCGCGGTGCACGAAACCCTTGGTGCCATCGGCCATTTCGAGTTCTACGAACTGCGTGCCGGTGACCCAGTTGCGAAAGGTCACCACATCGTAGTTGAGCCGTGTCACCACATTGCCAAACCGGATCGGACGGTCGCGCAGGGCCACGCCAGAACCGGTGATGAACAGCACCTCAAACGGATCCATATCGGCGGGCTGTTCGGCGGCAAAGGTGTAGGGCGCCACGAATGTGCCGTCGTCCCGGAAAAGCCCGCCCAGTCGCAGCACGGTTTCCAGCTCTGCCCAGTTGCGTTCGCGCAGGGCGGGCACCTCGTGTTTTTGGTCGGGCGAGAACTGTTCGGGGTCCACCTCCAGGAAGGCGCGCAGGGCGTCATGGCCGGCATCCCCACCGAAACTGAGCATGATATCCGCAGCTGCCATGGCGAGAATGGCATCGATATCGCGGGCCACCACGGCAGCGATCAGGGCGTCACGATAGGTGACAAAGCTCGCGTCACTTTCGGCCTCATCCACCGGTTCCAGGGTTGGTGTTGGGGTTGGGGATTGCGCCACCGCGCTGAGGGGCATGGCCAAAGCCAGGAAAAGAAACAAAATACGCATGATTTCACCTTAGACGCGGGGGTTTGTCGGGGTCCATACCGGGCGGCGTGATCTGTGTCTCTTGCACCGCCGGGGGCTTGGGTAGATCAAAGCGCAGCCCCACCCGGGCCAGACGGGCCGCGATCGGGGCCTCGGCGCGGAAAAAAGCCACGTCCAGCGCGGCGGCCTCAAGCCCTGAAAACTGCAGCACCTCAGACACCGCGCGGGCCAAAGCGGGCTCAGAGCCCGGCAGCGCGTCGATGATGCCCAGCATGTGACCGTCGGCGCCGTTGTCATAGATCACGCTGGCCAGATAGGCGTTGTCGGCCAGGCCTGTGGCACTGGCCAGCCGCGCATCGAGACCTTTGAGCAGGCTTTCGGGCAAAAGACCCGGCGGGCCAAATTCGCGCACATGGGTTTCGACCTCATCGGGGCCTTTGCCCAGCGTGTCTTGCAACCATTGCACGGCGTCGGGCGGCATCAGCATCTCAGAGGGGGCGACGCCCAGATTGATGCCAAGGCCAAAGCCCTCTGGCGCCAAAAGGTCCGCGATGGAGCGGCCAGAAAGGGCCGCATAAGCCGCCCCAGCGCCTGCGAATTCGGCCAGCCGGGCCTCGGTGTCGAAGACGAGAACGAAAGAATGCCCTTCGGCCGGGAAGATCCTGGGTTCCACGCTGTCGCCTGTGCTTTCGCGTTCGAGCAGGACGAAAAGTTCGGTGCCCACAAGCTGTTGGTAGAATGCCATGCGCGTGGCCTCGTCCGAGGCGGCCTCCATCGCGGCATGGGCGTGATCGAGCGGGGTTTCAGCCATGCATCACCTCTTGCACCCGGGCGCGCAGGACGGGGAGAAGCTCCGCCTCGAACCAGGGATTTTTCTTGAGCCATCCGCTGTTGCGCCAGGACGGGTGCGGCAGCGCGAACACCTGAGGCGCGTGGTCGCGCCAGGCGTGAACCGTGTCTGTCACCGACCCCTGCCGCCCGAGATGGTATTTATGCGCATAGCCACCGACGAGGACGCGCAAGCGCACGCTTTGGAGCGCATCCATCACCTGATCGTGCCAGGTTTCACCGCAGAGTTTGGGCGGCGGCAGGTCAGAGCCCTTGGCGTCATAGCCCGGAAAACAAAAGGCCATGGGCACGAAGGCCACGCGCGTGGTGTCGTAAAAATCATCCCAGTCCAGCCCGAGCCAATCGCGCAACCGATCGCCCGAGGGGTCATCAAAGGGGCGGCCAGAAGTGTGGACGCGCAGACCGGGCGCCTGTCCCGCGATGAGCAGCCGCGCACCGGGTTGAAACCACACGACGGGGCGCGGGGCGTGCTGTGTGTGCGTTTCAGAAAAGCGCGCCTGACACAGCTGGCAATTTTTGATCTTGTGTTGCAATCCCATGTGTGGGCTCAGATAAGCCGGACCCCGGCGGCGTCCATGGCGTCTTTTGCCGCTGCCAATGACCCGTCGAAATCAATGCCGCGACACAGCTCTTGGCGCACCTCGACCGTGTAGCCCAGCTTGGCGGCATCCACGGCGGTGTAGTTCACGCAAAAATCCGTGGCGATGCCCACGCAGGTCAGCTGCGTGATGCCGCGTGTTTGCAGATATCCGTGCAGGCCTGTGGGCGTGCTGTGGTCATTTTCAAAGAACCCGGAATAGCTGTCGATCGCGGGGTTATAGCCTTTGCGCACGATCATGTTGGCCGCATCCGTATTGAGACCTTCGTGAAAATCCGCGCCGGGGCTGCCTTGGATACAGTGATCGGGCCAAAGCACCTGCGGGCCATAGGGCATATCGATCAACGTCATCGGATCGCGCCCGGGATGGGAGGAGGCGAAAGAGGAGTGCCCCGCCGGGTGCCAATCCTGGGTGAGCACGACCGCGTCCATCTGGGCCATCAGGGCGTTGATGCCTGGGACGATCTCATCGCCCCCGGCCACGGCCAGCGCCCCGCCCGGGCAGAAATCATTTTGGACGTCTATGACGATCAAAGCCTGCATTGTTCAGTCTCCTGCTTGGGCTGTTGCATCGCGATCCTGCACCATTTTTGTCAACAGTTTAACCTGTCCTTTGTAGCTTTCGACCTGTCGGGTCAGATGCTGGATCAGGGCGGATTGATCGCTGAGCCCTGTCGCAGGACCCTTTAGTGTTGCGGGGTCTGCGAGGCCGTAGCGGACAAGGAAAGTTTTGATGATCTCACCGACCAGCGCGTTGGTGACATGCACGCGGTCTTGTTGCCAGGCGAGATCGGGGTGACTGATCTGAGCCGCCTCATAGCTTGGGAAATAATCGACGCCTGACGCCTCTTCGACAAACTCCCAAGCCGCGCTGCGCAGGGTCGCCTTGGACGTCATATTGGCGGTGATCACATCATCGGTGGTGAAGGTCCGCCCCAAGGGCACCGGGGAGACCGTGAGCACCAGTTTCTGGCCCGGTTTGCTGTGGCGATCCAGGATCGATTTGATGTCGCGCAAAGCGGTCATGCACTGCTGAAAGGACAGCACCTGAAATTCGAACCTGTCCGGTGTCGCGCGGATTTGATGCGGGTGGGGGGCGGCGTTGAAATAAAGACCGGTTTCGCGGTCAAACCATGCCTCGGTGAGGCCCAGCGTCAGGATAAGGATGTCGGCCTCAAAGGCCTGGGCAAAGTAGCGATTGATCTCTTCGCGCCGGGCCATCATCTCTGCCAAGGGGGCTGTGCCGGACTTTGGCACGAGATGGGAATCGTAGTATTGATCGCGGCCGGACAGGAACATGGAGCGGTCATCAAAAACCTGTTCCCCGCTGGCAAATTGCAGCTCGTGCAACATCGAAAACGGGTTGAATTTGTTGAAGATCCCCGTGGCCCTGGCCTTGGTCGCGCCCAGATCGCGCACATCGGCCTGGCGGCTGAGCACTGTGACGCCATGGGCCTCAAGGGTCTCTTCTACGTTGCGGGCAAAGCAGGAGCCCATGGCGAAAAACGTATCCTCGGGCCGGGCGTTGAAGCTTTGCCGACCGTGCGGGACGCACATGTGTTTGTCGATCCTCTCTTGCGCGCTGTTGTCGACGCCCGTCCACCGGTGGTGCGGATTTTGCCGGGAGTGTCGCAAGGTGGTTTGGCAGTCAGACATTATGCGCTCCTTTCTGGCCGCGCTCCGTTCTGGCAGCATTTTGGACGGCAGGGTAGTATGGCCGCTGAGCGAGGTCCATGGGGCAGCCCCCCGTGAGTTGGCATTGGGGTTGGGATGGGCCATATGTGACAAGACACCTTAACCGCGATTGACGCATGTACACGATTGCCGCCCTTTATCACTTTACCCGGTTCGATGACCCGCACGCCTTGCAAGGGCCGCTCTTTGCCCTGTGCGAGGAAGAGCGGATTTCCGGGACGCTGATCCTGGCGACCGAAGGGATCAATGGCACCATCGCGGGGCCGGATGCGGGCATTCGCGCGGTTCTGGATCATCTGCGGGCATTGCCGGGATGTGCGGATCTGACGTGGAAGGAAAGCCATTCCGAACGCCAACCTTTTCGCCGCCTGAAGGTGCGCGTGAAGGCCGAGATCGTGACAATGGGCCAGCCGCAGGTGGACCCGATTGCCGGGACCGGGCGCTATGTCGCGCCACAGGATTGGAATGCCCTGATCGCCGCACCGGACGTGGCGGTGATTGACACGCGCAATGATTACGAGGTGGCGATTGGCACGTTTCAGGGCGCCGTGGACCCGCAAACCGCCTCTTTCCGGGATTTTCCGGCGTGGTGGGCGGCCAACAAGGACGCGTTTGAGGGCAAGCGCATCGCGATG
>JBCCDT010000067.1:0-22486 GCA_039030635.1 Pseudomonadota bacterium | reverse complement strand
GCGGTCCCGCGGTGGGATCGAGTTTATCGACTTTGACCTGTCCCAAGCGCGCCACGCCTTGGCCGGTATTCGCGACGCTTTGGGCGCAGATCGTATCCTGCGGTTCTTGCAGCTTTTGGTGAAGGTCAACGCGCATCCCAAGCAAAAAACCTTGTCGGAAACCCGTTTGTCTTTGCCCAAGGCCCAGGCCGGTCGAAACAATATCGCGGATGTCGTGGATTATCTCACGCAGAACTTTGCAGAGGACATCCGCCTCGAAGACGCCGCCAACATGGCACACATGAGCGCCACATCGTTTTCCCGCAAGTTCCAGAAAATGACAGGCAGCAAATTCAGCACGTTTTTGACGAAAGTGCGGATCGGTCAGGCCTGTTTCCGCCTGCAAGCGACCGAAGAAAAAGTGGCCACCATTTGCCACGAGGTCGGCTTTCGCAACCTTGCCAATTTCAACCGTCACTTCCTGAAGGTCAAAGACATGACCCCGTCGGAATACCGCGATCTCATGCGGTCCGAGTTGATGCAAAAGCCAGAGAAAACCCATGGGTGAGCCGCGTTTTTTTGCCACCTCCTATGACCGGTCTCAGTGCAGCACGGGCGTGGTTCACGTGGGCTTTGGCGCGTTCCACCGCGCGCATCAGGCGGTGTTCATCGATGACTATATGAACAAGACAGGTGACCTCAGATGGGGGATCGCTGCCGTCAATTTGCGGGCGTCTGAATCGGGCGCCTTTGCCGACGCTTCAAAGCCAACGGATGGGTATCTGCTCAAGACGATCTCACCAGATGGCACCCAGGAATTTCGCAAAGTGCGCTCGCATTTGGAGTTTTGGGACGCATCGAAAGACATGGACGCCGCCACGGCGCTGCTGGCGCGGACAACGGTTTCGGTCGTCACAATCACGATCACGGAAAGCGGATACGCCTTCGATGAAAACTGGGCGCTGAACCTCAAAGACCCGGGCGTTGCGGCTGACCTTTCGGGGGAAACGCCCAGCACGCTTTACGGCTTTCTGGCGCGGGGACTGTCAAAACGGCAAAAGGCCGGCGGTGCACCGATCTCAATTCTGTGCTGTGACAACATTCGCAGCAATGGGCGGGTTCTTGAACGCGCGTTTGAGGCCTATCTGGCCGCATCCAGGCAAGAGGAGCTGCTGGATTGGGTGCGCGGCCACGTGTCGTTCCCCTGCTCCATGGTGGACCGCATCACCCCGCGCAGCTCACCAGAGCTGCTCAGCGAAGTGAACCAGCTTTTCCCGACAGAGGCCATATCCCCCATCCAGGCCGAAGCCTACCTGCAATGGGTTCTCGAAGAGGCTTTCGCAGGGCCCATGCCGGACCTTGCCCAAGCCGGCGTTCAGATCGTGGCAGACGTTGAACCCTTTGAGGAGGCCAAGATCCGCATTCTAAACGGTGGGCATACCTGCCTTGCCTATCTGGGCGCAGTGTCAGGTCATGAGACGTTTGACGCCGCTATTCGTGACCCTGCCTTACGCGCGCATTACGATCGGTGGGAAAGGGACGAGGTTTTGCCCGGGCTTGGGGGCGACATCCCCTTCGACCTGCCCTCCTATCTGGCGGACGTCACGCACCGGTTTGAAAACGAAGGCATTGCCGATCAGCTCGAACGCATTTGCATGGATGGGTATTCCAAGATGGGGCTCTACATCCGCCCCACGCTTGAGGCCTGTTTGACGCAAGGCATTCAACCAAACGCCGGGTATGACAGCATCGCGTCCTGGGTGGTCTTCGCGCGCCATGCAGCGGCGGGCCGATCAAACATCCCCTATCACGAACCCTTTTGGGAGGGTCTTGCCCCGATGCTTGCATATGGGCGCGAAGAGGCTCTGGCGCGCGACCCACAGCTTTGGGGCGATTTGCCCAAGCGTTTCCCAAACTTCACCCCTGATTTAACAGCGGCAATCAAACGAATGGATGCACAATGGCCAGCGTGACCCTCAGAGATGTTGCAAAAGCCTATGGCACGACGCGCGTGATCGAGGGCATCGACCTCGACATCACGGATGGTGAGTTCGTGGTCTTTGTGGGGCCGTCTGGCTGTGGCAAGTCCACGCTCTTGCGCATGATTGCAGGGCTTGAGGACATTTCAGGCGGGCAAGTGTCCATCGGCGACACTGTCGTGAATGAGGTTGCCCCGGCCAAACGCGGCGTGGCCATGGTGTTTCAAACCTACGCGCTTTACCCGCACATGACCGTCTACAACAACATGGCCTTTGGTTTGAAACAGGCCAAGATGCCCAAAGATCAGATCGACAAACGCGTCCGCGAGGCGGCCGACATTCTGGATATCGGCCCGCTTCTGGATCGCACGCCGCGCGCTCTGTCGGGCGGGCAACGTCAACGGGTCGCCATCGGGCGCGCCATTGTTCGCGAACCCGAAGTGTTCCTCTTTGATGAGCCGCTGTCGAACCTTGACGCCGCCCTGCGTGTGCAAACCCGGCTTGAGATCGCACGCCTGCATGCACGCCTCGGGTCCACCATGATCTACGTCACCCATGATCAGGTTGAGGCGATGACGCTTGCCGACAAAATCGTGGTCCTGCGCGGCGGCAATATCGAACAGGTCGGCAGCCCGATGGACCTCTATGAGCGGCCGCAAAACACCTTCGTGGCGCAGTTCATCGGCAGCCCGAAGATGAACTTCTTCAACCCCTCGGATTTGGCCGGCACCGCCCCGGCAGAACTGCGGCAAGTGGGCGAGGACACAATCATCGGGATCAGATCGGAACATCTGAGCCTTCGCCGCGCGGGCGAAGAAACCCTGTCGGCCACCCATCAATTGGTCGAGCATCTGGGCGAGCATGCCTTGGTGCATTGCACGACCAATGCGGGGACCGAGTTCATTGCCAAACTGGACGTGCCTCCACAATCGGGCCGCGATGAACCGCTGTATCTGAGCGTATCGCCAGACCGGTGGCACCTCTTTGACCGCGCCTCGGGCTTGCGCAGATGATCCTGTGCTGCGGGGAAGCGCTGATCGATATGATCCCCAAACCTGTGGTTGAGGGCGGCGAGGGGTTTGTGCCTCACCCCGGTGGGGCCGTTTTCAACACCGCCGTGGCCCTTGGTCGCTTGGGCGCAGATGTCGGTCTCTTGACCGGGCTTTCGACGGATTTTTTCGGGGATATGCTTCATGACGCTTTGACACAAAGCCATGTCGATACGTCATCTGTTATCCGATCCGCGCGGCCCACAACTTTGGCCTTCGTTCAACTGACTGACGGTCAGGCGAGTTACGCCTTCTTTGATGAAAACAGCGCCGGACGTATGGTTTCGCCCGCCGATATGGGTGACCTGCCCGCGACGACCAAAGCCTTGTTTTTCGGGGGCATCAGCCTGGTCGCGGAGCCCGCAGCGGACGCCTACGCCGCTCTCATTGCGCGCCACGCTAAAACTGATCTCATCATGCTGGACCCCAATATCAGGCCAAGCTTCATCCAAGACGAGGCACGATATCGCCAGAGGCTCGACGCCATTCTTCCCTGCGTCGACATCATCAAGGTCTCGACCGAAGATCTCGACTGGATATTGCCGACCCAAGAAGACGCCGCGGCGAAAGCAGACCGGCTCTTGGAACAAGGGCCCCAATTGGTGATCGTCACGGCTGGTGAAAACGGCGCGGTCGCCTATCGCAAAAACGAAGAGCCCATATCCATCACCGCCAAACCTGTCCCGGTTGTGGACACGGTCGGCGCAGGCGATGCGTTCAATGCCGGGTTTCTGTCACAGTTGAGCGCGGCCAACGTCGCATCTCTTGACGCGTTTCGCTCCATTTCAACGCAAGAGCTCATGCAATGCCTTGAGGTCGCAACGCACGTCGCGGCTGCGACTGTGAGCAGGTCCGGCGCCAACCCGCCTTGGCGCCATGAATTGGACCGTGACGCAGCTCGGTGACGCCGCACTGTCCGGTGTTTTGGGGCCCTGAAACCTTTGCGTCACACGCAACGCGCATGTCTGGTTGGGCCGCCTTGCAGACATATGTCCAATTCCTCGACCGGCCTGCGGTCCGGAACACATACGCCCCGCTTCATCTTTCCAAAAATACTCAAACCCACCCTCAAAACCAAAAACAGCCCCGGCGCGAGAGCCGAGGCTGCTTTGATGGACACCGGATCAAGCCCCCAAGCCGGTTCCAAAAGGCCCGCACGACAAAACGCGTCGCCGGCCTTGCTGCATCACTCACACATCACTTGGTTAACAAACGGCACTCATTACGGGTCAGAGCGCGGCGGGCGGACTGATAGGCTTTGCGCCCTTCCACATCCCGCAGCTCTGGAAACAATTTGAAAATCTGTTGGCGTTGGGCCTGGCCCAGGCTCGCCATCACGGCATCGTCGGGGCGCAGGCTTTCGGACCAGAAACCGTTGGACAAAACCACCTCATGGCGATCAAACATGAAATGAATATACGTCACTTCCGGCACTTCAGACACATCGACACCGTCAATTCCGGTCAGATCCGCCGCCGCGGCGAGCACTTCGTTTTCGTCAAAGAAGGCGCGGGTTGACGCGCTTTGGATCAGCACGTTGTGCCACGGGCTGACCAGAATGTCGGCCTCAGGCAGGCCATGCTCCAACGCGCCAGAGCGGATCAAGACAGGGCGCAGGTCAGGTGCATTCTTGAGGTCTTGGGCGCTCAGGCGGCTCGTCCCGATCCAGCGGATCTCTTGCAGGCCGTTGTCACGGGTCAGCACCCGATCCCCCACCGACAGGGTTTCCACGCTCTTTTCGCCAAAGGGCGTTGCGATCACTGTTCCGGGTGTAAAACAGGGCACAACATTGGGAAGGGAGACAGACTCGCTGTTGATATCACTCGCGGCGTCGATCTTGGTGTTTTCGGTCGTCGGCATTGTTTCCCCTCTCACTGGTACACAAACACTTATTCAAACTTCCGAACGTGTCCGTCCGGCACAATGTGGTGGTAACGCGCGTTTACATCGCACCGAACAGTCTTAAAGGCCCGCCCCAAACGAGCTGTCCAAAACTGAGGTTGTCCGACAAAGTGTCGACCAAACCATCGGCACGACGCATCACATGCGCCACGCGGGTTGGTCGCCCCAGACCAATTCATACCCCCCAGTCAGGTACAGGCTGAAATTACCCAAGGGCAGCGAAGGGGGAAAGCCATTTGTGACCCAAAAAATGCCATAATTCCGCCACGTCACGATCCGAATTTGCCTTACTTCTGTTTCGAAAATCGCGACAGTGGGCCCAGGTCATCGCGGACCACGTGGTGAATTTGATCAAAATTTGCGCCCTGAAACCTTTGAAAATATGTCGGTTTCCACTTGAGCGCGAAATCCCCTTTAGCACACACTTTGGGATCTTAAATTCAGGATCGTCGCCGTTTTGCGAACGATACAGCACCCCTAGATGAACAGCGCGCGCCCAAATTTGGACCTGTTTTTACTGCGTTTACGTCCCGTGGGGCTGTCTATTGCTGGCGTAATTTAAACATTGTTTCGAAATTATGATCAAATTTATGAAGATTTGGGCGAATCGCTTGGCTCTGGCATGGAAAAGGCAGCGTCTGCCGACTGGCCCTGTCCTTTATTTCGCCGCATTTCAGTAAACTGATTTGGGTCAGCCTGCCCCAAAACGCGGGCACGATGCTCAGTAAAGACCACCCGAACTGAGCGAGCCAAAGCTTGATTGATTGCCGTTCGTGGTCGTTGTCCCATCCTCGGAATAGCGGCCTTCCTCAAAAAGCTGCAGGTCATCGCCCATGGCAAAGCCGCCGTCAAAGACGTAGCCAAAAAGCGGCTCTTCGCCCTCGCGGAAAAATTCCGCCACCACATAGGACCCGCTGGCCCCTTCCGGCAGACGCGCGCCGGAGAAACGGTCGATCTTGATAAAGCGTCCCCCCTCCGGCACGGCAAAGCGTCCGCCCCCGAATTTCTTGATCGCCTTAGACATGAAACGCTGGAACACGGGCCCGCACATAGAAGAGCCGAAGGCGCCGCGCCCGAGGCTGCGGGGTTGGTCATACCCGATATAGCACCCGGCCACGATATTGCTGGAGAACCCGACAAACCAGACGTCACGCGCATCATTGGTGGTGCCGGTTTTGCCCGCGATGGGCACCGGCAACCTGATCGCACCCGAGGCCGTACCCCGATCGACCACGCCCTGCATCATCGAGGTGATCTGATAGGCTGTGATCTCATCCATCACGCGCTGCCGGTTGGTGCGGATCGCAGGCGCGGAGCCACTGCGCAAATCGGCATTCGCACAGTCCAGGCATTCGCGGCTGTCATGGCGATAAATCGTCCGTCCGTTGCGGTCTTGGACACGGTCCACCAGCGTGGGGCGCACCCGCTCCCCCCCATTGGCGAACATCGCGTAGGCGGCCGTCATCTTGTACAAGGTGGTTTCCTCGGACCCCAGGGAGTTGGCGAGGAAGGCGCCCATATCATCATATACGCCAAAATCCTCGGCATAATCGGCCACCACATCCATGCCGACCTCTTGGGCCAAACGGATGGTCATCAGGTTGCGCGACATCTCAATCCCGGTGCGCAGGGGCGTCGGCCCATAAAACCGATTGGTCGAGTTGCGCGGCCGCCAGAGGCCTTGCGGCGTGTTGATCTCAATGGGGGCGTCAATCACGATCGTGGCAGGCGAATAGCCACTGTCGAGCGCGGCAGCATACACAAAGGGCTTGAAACTCGAACCCGGCTGGCGCTGTGCCTGCGTGGCGCGGTTGAACACCGAATGCTGATAGGAAAACCCGCCCTGCATGGCCAGCACGCGGCCTGTATTGACGTCCATCGCCATGAACCCGCCCTGCACTTCGGGCACCTGGCGCAGGGTCCAGCGGATGAAATTGCCGCTGTCATCCTCGGTCATACGCCGAACGTGGACGACTTCACCCAGTTTGAACGTTTCCTGAAAATTACCAGGCAGCCAGCCGATGTCGCGGCGCGGGATGATGTGCGGCTCTGCATCGGTTTCCTCCACGCCTTCGATCCCGATGCGCATCTGTTGATCGCCGATCTCCAGGATCACCGCCGGGTACCACTGCCCATTGAGGTTGATGTCACGCGACACCTCCGTCTCCGCCAACGCCGCGCGCCAGGCATCGCCCTCCAGCGCCTCGGGCGGCAGGACAATCTCGGTCCCGCGCCATGTCTTGCGGTCGCGGTCGTATTTCTCAAGCTGGCGCTGCAGCGCATTGGCGGCCTCGACCTGCAATTCAGGATCAATGGTGGCGCGCACGGTCAGACCGCCGGTAAAGAACTCCCCTTCCCCGAAATCGAGGCTGAGCTGACGGCGGATCTCATCGGTGAAGTAATCGCGCGGCGGCAAACTGTCCCGGAACGGCGCGTAATCCCCGTTCTGCACCGACATCACCGGAAGTGCGCGCTCCGCCTCCATCACTTCGCGGCTGATATAGCCGTTTTCAAACATTTCCCGCAGGACAAAATTGCGCCGGTCACGCAGGCGCTCCTTGTTGTGCACGGGGTGCGTGCGGCCCGGCGCCTGGGGCATGGAAGCCAGGAATGCCGCCTCATGGGGCGCCAGTTCATCGAGGGACTTGTTGAAATAGGTCTGCGCCGCGGCGGTCACACCGTAAGAGTTCTGGCCGAGAAAAATCTCATTGAGATAGAGCTCAAGAATGTCTTCTTTGTTGAGCGTCTCTTCGATGCGCGTGGCGAGGATGATCTCTTTGATCTTGCGCTCAATCCGGCGGTCGCCAGAGAGCAGGAAGTTCTTCATCACCTGCTGCGTGATGGTCGAGGCCCCGCGCACCGTCTGACCGCGTGTTTGCACGGCCTCCACCACGGCCGCCGCGATGCCGCGCGCGTCATAGCCCGCATGGTTGTAGAAATTCTTGTCCTCGGCGCTGATGAACGCCTCTTTGATCAGGGCTGGGATCTCTTCGGCTGGCGTGAACAGGCGCCGCTCTTCGGCAAATTCGTCAATGATGCGCCCCTCGGTCGAATAAATCCGGCTGATGGTGGGCGGCGTGTAATTGGCCAAGCTCTCATGGCTGGGCAGGTCCTTGCCATAGACAAAGAACACCGCCCCGATGCTGAGCGCGATCATCAATCCCACCAATGTCAGCAGGCTGAAGATCGATCCGAAAAATGACATGATGCCACGAAGCAAGGGCACCTCCCCAGTTGTACCTTAGTCACCTATATTGGGCGCGCACCGCCCCGTCAAAACACAAGCCCGTAAAGGACGGCACGTCACCGCCTATTGCCGGACCAATTCAGCAGAGGCCGCATCGGCGATTTGCCAGGCTTTCAATGCATCCCGAATGGCGGCGGCCATCTTGGCGCGCCAATCCGGATTGCGAATGTTGTTGAGATCACGTTCGCTGGACATGAACCCGATTTCCACCAGCACAGATGGGATATCGGGCGATTTCAGCACCGAAAACCCGGCCGACCGCAACGGGCGCGAATTCAGCTCCAGGTTCTGGTCGTATATCCCTGCGCGAATGGCCTTGGCCAGTTGATCTGATCGTGGCTGGGTTTCTGTGCGGGCCAGGTCGATCAACACATCGGCCACCACGTCATCTTGTTCACTCAGGTCAATCCCCGCCAAAATCTGCGTCCGGTCATGACGTTCGGCCAAGGCGGCACTGGCCTCATCAGAGGCGGTGTCAGACAGCGTGTACACCGTGGCCCCATGGGCCCGCCCGTTGGTCAGCGCATCCGCGTGGAGCGAGATGAACACATCCGCGCCCAGATCATGGGCAATAGCCACCCGCCGGTCGAGCGAGACAAACACATCCTCGCTCCGGGTCAGCGCCACGTTAAAGCCGCCCGCTCGAATGAGCGCCTCGCGCAGCTCTCGGGCAAAGCGCAGCATCAGCTCTTTTTCATTGGTGCCGCCGCGTTCGGCGCCCGGGTCAACCCCGCCATGGCCGGGATCAAGCACCACCAAAAGCGGCTTTACCCCGATCTTGCGGCCAAGTTGCACCGCAGGCAGACCATCCTCAGGCGCGGCCCACCCTACTAGACGCGGTGCGCCCGAGCGTTCGGTAAAGGTGTCTGGGTCGACCTCTTGCAACCGCACCACCAAAGTCGCCGCACCCGTCTCTTCGTTGATCTCCGCATTGGCTGTGGCCACGGCAAAGGGCGCATTGAGATCCACCACCATGCGCGACCAACCGGGGCGAAACCCGCCCATGCGCACGGCAAAAACACCGTCGGCCTGATCAATCTCTTCGGCATCCACGCCGGTCCAATCCACCTCGCGGAAATCCATCACAAGCCGCTCCGGTTCGGCCAGAGTAAAGACGCGAAACGGCACGCCTTGGGTCAGGTTGAGTGTGATTTCCACGCCGCCGGTCACGTCTTTCATCGCGGATGCGCCCGGTATCACCCGGGCCAGCCCAGACAGCTCTTGTGACACCGCCGCACGCGGGACCGTCAATGCCAGCATCAAAGCCAGCCAGCCAAAAACCCTGATCATTCTGCCCTGCCGTTTTTTATCGGTCGTTGAGCATATGATACACCACGGCGCGCGCCTTGCCTACCGCCGATCGGGCTTCTTTCTTGTCAAAAATACCTCCGCGCGGAGCGCATGAAATCTATCGCGCGGTCATAAATGCCTTGAGCCTTTGAAGCCCTTCGGCAATGTCCTCGGTGCTGCGGGCATAGGAAAACCGCAGCGTCCCTGCCCCGCGCACCGGATCAAAATCCAGACCCGGCGTCACGGCCACACCTGCCTTGTCGAGGATCTCCGCGGCAAAGGCGCGGCTGTCCGCAGTGAGATGGGACACATCGGCATAAACGTAAAAGGCCCCATCCGGCGGCGCGATCCGATCAAACCCGGCCTCTGGCAAGCCTTTCAGCATCAAGGCGCGATTGGCACGGTAAACATCCATATTGGCCTGCAATTCCGCGTCACACTCCATCGCGGCCAGTGCCGCCACCTGGCTGGCATGAGGGGCACAGATGAACATGTTTTGCGCCAGACGCTCCACCGTGCGGATATGGTCCTCTGGCACAACCATCCACCCGATGCGCCACCCGGTCATGGAGAAATACTTGGAAAACGAGTTGATCACATAGGTCTCATCGCTGATCTCCAGCGCGGTGACCGCTTTGGCCTCATATTCAATGCCGTGATAAATCTCATCGCTGATAAAAGCCGCACCCGCCTCATGCGTGGCCTCGATCAAGGCGGTCATCGCGGCCCGGTCCAGCATTGTGCCCGTGGGGTTGGCGGGGCTTGCGACCATGAGCCCGGCCAAGTTCCGCCCGCTGAGATCGCCGGGCACCGGTTGCAGGCGGTTTTCCGGGGCGGTTTCAATATCTACTGCCACAAGGCCCAGCGCCTTGAGGATCTGACGATAGCTGGGATAGCCCGGCGCGCCGATGCCCACGCGATCGCCGCTGTCAAAGAGCGCCGTAAAGGCCAAAAGGAACGCGCCCGACGATCCCGACGTCACGATCACGCGGTCAGGGTTGAGATCGACGCCGTACCACGCGCGATAGAGCTCCGCGATGCGCGCCCGCAAGGCGGGCAAGCCCAGCGCCACCGTGTACCCCATGGGATCGCCATCCATCTGCTGCGCCAGGGCGGCGCGCGCGCCTGCCGGGGCGGCTGTGCCGGGCTGTCCCACCTCCATGTGGATGATATGCCGACCCGCGGCTTCGGCCTGGCGGGCGGCCTCCATCACGTCCATCACGATAAAGGGATCGACCTGAGATCGGCTTGAGTTTCGCATGAAAGATTTTATCCTTTCCCAAAGATGTGAACGTCGTATCGAAACCAGCGCGCGCGTCAATGCCACTGTGGCGAATTTGACCGCGCAAAACCGTGGCTTGGCGACCGCCTCAAACTGGCGTAAGCCAGAGCGTGAAGGCCGATCAGAGCGCGCAGACGAAAAGGACCGCCAAGATGTTCGAAACACTGACACACAATCTGGCCGGGGCCACTGCGGCGGCCGCACTGGCTGTGACCCTTGGCGCGCATCTGACCGCGCCGGCCCATGCGCTCGATCTGTCGAACATGTCGGATGAAGAGCGTGAGATTTTCCGCGATGAGGTCCGCAACTACCTGCTGGATAATCCGCAAGTGATCATGGAGGCCGTCGCGATCCTCGAACAGCGCGATGCGGTGGCGCAGGCACAAGCCGATGAGAACCTGGTGGCCAGCTACTCCGAGGATCTGTTCAACGATGATCACTCCTGGAACGGTGGCAACCCAGAAGGCGACATCACGCTGGTCGAATTCATTGACTACCGCTGCGGATTTTGCCGCCGCGCGGCCCCGGATGTCGAAGAGCTCGTGACCTCGGATGGCAACATCCGCATCATCGTCAAGGAATTCCCGATCCTGGGTGAGCAATCCCTGCTCGCCTCGCGCTTTGCCATTTCCACGCTGCAGATTGCGGGCGATGAGGCCTACAAATCCGTCCATGACGCGCTTTTGAGCTTTGACGGTGACATCACGGAGCGGTCTTTGCGGCGCCTGGGCAACGCGCTTGATCTCGATGGCGATGCGATCGTGGACAATATGGAAAGCCCGGACGTCAATGATGTGATCGCGCAAAACCACAATCTGGGCCGGGCGTTGCAGATCAATGGCACGCCCAGCTTTGTCATGGAAAACCGTCTCTTGCGGGGGTTCCTGCCTTTGGAGCAGATGCGCAAACTTGCGGCGGATTTGCGACAGTAAGGGCTGTGGCCCATTTTCTTGGAAGAAAATGCGCAGAAAATTCCAATGTTCTGTTGGCCCGAGCCTGATCCACCTCACCGTGGTTTGAACGGCGTGCGCCAAACATCCCTGTGGTATCGTTGCTATCAGCGCGATATCCGCTACCCTAATGTCCAGGCCGCAACTGAACGCTCGGCCAACCGAGGATGCCATGGCACGCGACACATCATTGGGGAAACAGATCCTGCTCTTGGGTCTCTTTGCGGGGTTGGCCTATGGCGGATACCTGGCTTGGCAGGAACATGGCCCTCAGCCTGAGGCCAGCGCGCCGCGCCCCAGCACCCCGGCCACGGTTGAGCTGGCCACAGCCACGATGCAGCGCATGGCCCAAACGGTTGAGGCGGTGGGCACCACGCGGGCGCGCCAATCCGTTGAGATTGTGCCCGAAGACGATGGCCGCGTGGTCGAGCTTTTGATCGCGCCGGGCCAAAGCGTCAATCGCGGCGACGTTCTGGTGCGGCTGGACGACAATATTGAACGCGCGGACCTGGCTGAGGCCCGCGCCCGCGTCACGGAACGCGAACAGGCGCTGACACGGGTCGAACAGCTCATCGGTTCGGCGGCCGTGTCTCAGGCCACGCTGGAAGACACCACCGCGCGTCTGGCCGAGGCGCGCGCGCAGCTTGATCGCGCAGAACAGCGGTTTGCCAACCGCACTATCACCGCACCATTCAGTGGCATCGTGGGCCTGTCAGAGATCGACCCCGGTGCCTGGATCGGTGAAGGGCAGATGATTACGTCGCTCGATGATCTCAGCGATGTGGAAGTGGAATTTTCCCTGCCTGAGACGCTGTTTTCCGCGGTCCGCATTGGCCAGCATATTCAGGCCAGATCCGCCGCCTTCCCGGAGCAAAGCTTTGACGGCCAGATCGCGGCCATCGACAGCCGGATTGATCCTGTCAGCCGCTCTTTTCGCACCCGCGCCATCATTCCCAACCCCGACAGCGTTTTGCCAGCGGGCATGTTCATGTCTCTGACGCTGATCCTGAACGAAACCGACGTTGTGGTCGTGCCCGAAGAGGCGGTCGTGTTTCAAGCGGCGGAAACCTATGTTTTTGTGGCCGAGGATGGTGAGGCCAGCCGCCTGCGCATCCGCACAGGTCAACGCCAGGACGGCATGATCGAGGTCACCCAAGGGTTAGAGGACGGCACCGAGATCATCGTGCGCGGGCTGCAGCGCGTGAAAGACGGCAGGGCCATTCGCATTCTGGGCAAGGATGAAACCGCGCCCTCCGATGTGGACGGAGACACATGACCACCCTGCCCGGTATTGCGGTGCGCCGTCCGGTTCTGGCGGCGGTGGCCTCGCTTTTGTTGCTCGTGTTCGGATTGGGGGCTGTGCAAACCCTGCCGGTGCGAGAATTGCCGGATGTGGATCTGGCCACAGTGACCATCAACACGGTCTATCAAGGGGCCTCGCCCGAAGTGATCGACACCGAAATCACGGAGTTGATCGAGGGCGCCGTCTCGGCCACCACCGGCCTGCGCTCCATGAGTTCTGAGAGCCGTCAAGGCCGGTCGATCATTCGCATGACCTTTGTGCAGGGCACCGATATTGAAACCGCCGCGGCGGATGTGCGCGACGCCGTGGGCCGGGTCGAGCCGCGCCTGCCCGAGGAGGCGCGCGACCCGCGTGTGGTCAAGGCCGACAGCGACAGTGACCCGGTCTTGCGCCTGGCCATCACCTCACCGCGCATGACCACGGCGGAGATCACCGATTATATTGATCGCTTTCTCGCGGATCGGTTGGCCACGATCGACGGCGTGGCCGATCTGCGTATTTATGGCAACCGACCTTTTGCCGTGCGCATCTGGCTCGACCGACGGGCCTTGGCCGCCCGTCAGCTTACCGTGGCCGATGTGGAACAAGCGCTGAGACGCAACAACCTGGAACTGCCCTCCGGCATTCTGAAGTCTGAGAACCGGCAGCTTTCTGTGAGGCTCAATTCCCGGCTGTCCAGTCTGGAGGATTTCCGCGATGTGGTGATCGACCGCGTGGCGGGCTATCCGGTGCGGCTGGGCGATGTGGCGCGGGTGGAGGCTGGTGTCGCCGATGAAACCACCATTGTGCGCACCAATGGCACCGATGCGGTGGGCATCGCGGTCCTGCGCAAAAGCCAATCCAACACGCTGGCCATTTCACAGGCCGTGCGCGAAGAGATCGCGCTGATCACGCCCAACCTGCCCCAGGGCATGGAGATCATCGTGGGCTCTGATGACGCGCTGTTTGTAGGCGCCTCCATCCGCGAAGTGCTGATCGCGCTCTCGATCTCACTGGGTCTCGTGGTGCTGGTGATCCTCATTTTCCTGCGCTCCCCACGGGCCACGCTGGTCCCGGCGGTGGCCATTCCGGTGTCTCTGATCGGATGTTTCATCTTTATCGGCGCTTGGGGGTTTTCGCTCAACACGCTCACCCTTCTGGCCTTGCTCCTTGCCATCGGTTTGGTGGTCGATGACGCGATTGTCGTGCTGGAAAACATTCAGCGCCGCATTGAGAACGGGGAACCGCCGCTGGTCGCGGCCCTGCGCGGCGCCGAACAGGTGACCTTTGCCGTCATCGCCACATCCGTGACCTTAATCGCGGTCTTCGTGCCCCTGTCCTTCATGCCCGGAGAGGTCGGGCGCCTCTTTGTTGAGTTCGGCTGGGTTCTGGCGGGTACGGTGATCATCTCGACCTTTGTGGCGCTCACCGCCTGCCCGGCCTTGGCCTCTCGCATTCTCAAACGCGGCGCGCCCCGGGCCGACGGGCTGCCGGAAATTCGCGGCGCGGCGGCGGTGTATCAACGGATGCTGGCCCAGGCCTTGCGCATGCCGCTGGTGGTGCTGGCGCTGGCCGGGGCGGTGACAGCCGGGGCCGCGCTGTTTTACGACAGCCTGCCGCGCGAATTGGCCCCCAAGGAAGACCGCGGTGTCGGCTTTATCCCGCTGGTGGCCCCCCAAGGCAGCACGGTGGAATATTCTGACCTCGCCGCCCGGCAGGTCGAAGAGATCCTGACCCCCCACGTCGAGGATGGCACGATTGAGACGGTGTTCACCTTCACCGGCTGGCAAAACCGCGCATGGCGGTCCTTTGTGGTCTACCGCCTGAAGCCATGGGAAGAGCGCGACAAAAGCGTGGATCAACTGGTGTCAGAGATCCGCCCGGAGATGAACCGCGTCACCGTCGCGCGCGGCTTTCCAGTCACCCCTGCGGGTCTGGGTCTGCGCGGCAATTCACGGCCTGTGCGCGTGGTGATCGGCGGCCCGGATTTCGACAGCGTGGAACAATGGGCGTTGGAGCTGCGCGACCGCGCGCGTGAAATCCCAGGGCTGGTAAACCCCGACATCAATTTTGAAGAAAACCTGCCGCAGCTTGATCTTGATATTGACCGCAACCGCGCGGACGATCTGGGCATCCCGATTGAGGTGGTCGCGGCCACGTTGCAGACCATGCTGGCCTCGCGCGAAGTGACCAGTTTCGTCAGCCGTGGGCGCGAATACCCGGTGATCCTACAGGCCGAGAAATCCGACCGCGATGCCCCCTCCGACATCGACAACCTGTTCATCCGCGCCCGCGACGGGGAAACGCTGGTCCCTCTGGGCGCGCTTGTGACCTTGCGCGAAAACGCCGCCGCCCCGTCCTTACGCCGGTTTGATCGCCTGCCCTCGATTCAACTCTCTGGCGCGGTGGACCCCGACTATAACCTCGGCACGGTCCTGAGCGAGATCGAAGAGGCCGCCGCCGACATCCTGCCCGCCGGGGCGAAACTGGGTTTTGAAGGGCAGTCGCGCACGTTCAAAGACACGTCCTCGGGCATGACTTTCGTGTTGGTCATGGCGATGGTGATCGTGTTCCTCGTGCTCGCAGCCCAGTTCGAAAGCTTTACCCACCCGATCACCATTATGCTGACAGTGCCCGCAGGCCTCGCCGGGGCGATTTATGCCATCGCGTTCGGAGGGCTGTCTCTCAATATCTATAGTCAGATCGGGATCATTCTGTTGGTGGGGCTTGTCGCCAAAAACGGTATCCTGATCGTGGAATTTGCCAACCAGCTGCGCGACCGGGGCCTGCCTGTGCGCGAGGCGGTGCTGCGCGCCTCTGCCTTGCGGCTGCGGCCCATCGTGATGACGGTCACATCCACCGTGCTGGGCGCCCTGCCCCTCGTGCTGGCCACGGGTGCGGGTGCTGAAAGCCGTTCCGCCATTGGCACGGTGATCATTGCAGGGCTTTTGATGTCCAGCGTTTTGATGCTGTTCGTGACGCCCGTGCTCTATGATCTACTGGCCCGAGGCACCAAGCCGCGCGGCGTGTTTGAACGCCTCATTGATCGCGAACTGGCCAAACCAGAGCCACGCGCAGAACGCGGGTAAATCGCAAGACCTCAGATACAGCGCCGCAGAATTTTCGAAGAAAACGCCGCCCCGGGATCACTCAGCCGCTTCAGGACCGCGTATCGGGGCTTTGTTCCCGGTCACGACACCCAGCGACTTCAGCTTGCGGTGCAGCGCGCTGCGTTCCATGCCGACAAACTCTGCCGTCCGGCTGATATTGCCGCCAAACCGGTTGATCTGGGTCAGCAGATATTCCCGCTCAAACGCCTCTCGCGCCTCGCGCAGCGGCATCGTGGCGACCGTGCCCGACAGCACCACGCGCCCATCTTCCGCCGGGGCCTCCGTCTCACCAGGCAGTTCGCGCGCCTCAATATCGCCCGCGCCATCGCCCAGGATCAGCACGCGCTCTATGACGTTGCGCAGCTGACGCACATTGCCGGGCCAGCTCATGGTCTGCAAAAGCGCGCTCGCCTCGCCGGTGATGCCGCGCAGCGCCAAGCCCTGATCACGGTGCAGCGTCTCAATGAAATGCGCCGCCAACCCGGGGATATCTTCGCGCCGTTCCTCAAGGCTCGGCACATCAATCGGCACCACGTTCAGTCGGTGATACAGCTCCCGGCGGAACCGATCGGCCTCAATCTCAGCTTCCAGATCGCGGCTGGTGGATGAAATCACACGTAGATCGACCTGCACCTTGTCCGACCCGCCCACGCGCAAAAACGTCTGATCGACCAGCACGCGCAGGATCTTGGATTGCGTGCCGATGGGCATATCCGCCACTTCGTCAAAATAGATCACCCCGCCATTGGCCTGTTCCAACAGACCCGTCTCAACGCCGCGCTCATCGGATTCGCGCCCAAACAGCACATCCTCCATGCGGTCGCTTTCGATCGTGGCGCAGTTGACCGACACAAACGGCCCATCCGCACGGTTCGAATTCGCGTGGATGTAGCGCGCGGCCAGCTCTTTGCCGCAGCCCGACGGCCCGCTCAGCATGACGCGGCCATTGGATTTGGTCACCTTGTCGAGCTGGCTGATCATCGTCCGATAGGCCGGGCTGTCGCCCAGCATCGCCGAGGGTTCTGCCCCCTGCCGCCGCAGCGCGTTGTTTTCCCGGCGCAAACGCGAGGTTTCCATGCCGCGACGGATGACGACGAGCAGCTGATCAATGTTGAAGGGCTTTTCGATAAAATCGTAGGCCCCTTGTTTGATGGCTGCGACCGCGATCTCGATATTGCCGTGGCCCGAAATGATCACCACCGGCACATCCGGATAGTCCCGCTTCACGGTCTTGAGGATGTCGATCCCGTCCATGTTGCTGTCTTTGAGCCAGATATCGAGGATCAAGAGCGCGGGCGGCTCGCCCGAGATCTCCGCCATCGCTTCATCGGAGTTGCCCGCCAGACGTGTGGTAAAGCCCTCATCCTTCAAAATATCCGAAATCAGCTCCCGAATGTCGCGTTCGTCGTCAACGATCAGAATATCGCTCATGCTGTCCTCACACCGCTTCTTGGGTTTCGTCTAAAATCTGTGCTGCCGCGGTCAAAACCGGCAAGCGCACAACAGCCTTGGCGCCCGCATGGGCACCCTCTTCAAACGGCGCGGCATCCTCAAGGGACAGCGTGCCGCCATGTTCTTCGATGATCTTCTTCACAATGGGCAGGCCAAGGCCCGTGCCCTTTTCCCGCGTCGTCACATAGGGTTCAAAGAGGCGGGACCGATCTTCGGGCAGGCCAATGCCGTTGTCCGAAATCTCGATGATGGCCTCTTCGCCCGCCACATGGCTTGCCACGCGTATCTGCGGACGATGCCCCTCCGGCACACCTTTTTCCTGCAGGCTTTCAATGGCTTCGCCTGCGTTCTTAATTAGGTTGGTCAGCGCCTGCGAAATCATGGTCGCATCGACCTCAGACCAGATATCGCCCGCGTGAAACGCCGTTTCAAACCGCACGTCAGGTTGACCGGCCTCTTGCAGCACCACCGCCTCCCGCAAAAGCGCAGAGAGGTCCTCATTGCGGGTTTGCGGCTCCGGCATGCGGGCGAATTTTGAGAACTCATCGACTATGCGGCGCAGATCGTCGGTCTGACGCACCACCACATCGGTGAGCTGTTCAAGCGCTTCGGCCTCTTGCTCTTCCAACTGACGCCCGAATTTGCGCTTGATGCGCTCCGCCGACAGCTTGATCGGCGTCAGCGGGTTCTTGATCTCATGGGCAATGCGGCGCGCCACATCCCCCCAGGCGGCCATACGCTGCGCCGTCACCAGATCGGTCACATCGTCAAAGGCCACCACGAACCCCTCAGAGCTGCTGTCATCACGCGTGCGGGTCGACATCCGCACCAGCAGGTTCTCCATCCGGCCCCCGCGGCTGACCTTGATCTCTTCTTGGACAAAGCCGCTCACCGTGCCCTGCAGACGATCAAACAGAGCGGCAAATTCCGGGATTGCAACGCTGAGCGCCAAAGATTGCTGGTCTTCTGCGTCCCAATCCAAAAGACGCTCAGCGGCGCGATTCACAAAGGTGACGCGCCCGTCGGAATCGAGCCCGACCACACCCGACGAGACCGACCCCAGCACGGAATCAAAAAGTCTGCGACGGCGCTCAATCTGTTCGGTATTGGCCAAAAGCCGGTCGCGCTGACCTTTAAGTTGGCGCGTCATCTGGTTGAAATACGTGGACAATTGCGCGATCTCATCATCACCTTGCTCTTCGCGGACGCGCACGTCGAGATCGCCCTCACCCACCCGCTGCGCCGCTGAGGTGAGCCGCCCAACAGGACGCGACAGACGTTCGGCAAACCACATGCCGAGCCAAATCGCGGCCAGCGTCAAAATCACGGCAAAGCCCACGTAAAGCAGACCAAACTCAAACAGAACGCGGCCCCGCTCACTTTCGCGTTGCTTGTAAAACAGCGCGGTTTCCTGGGTTTCATCAAGCAAGCTCAGGATCGCGCCGTCGACCGTCCGACTGACATAGAGAAACCGATCCGGCACCTCTTGCAGCGGCATCAGCACCCGGAACTCATTGTTGTCCCAGTCTTGGATGACCAGCACACCTGTCTCACGGGCCTCAAGGATCTGATCCTGCGAGGGTTGTTCGTAATCGAAAAGATAAGACCGTTCCCCGCGCGACCGAATTTCGCCCGTCCCGTCAATCACGAAGGCCTCGCGCAAGCCGCGCTGAATGCTGCGCTGCCCGCGGGTCAGGAGCTGGCGCAATTCGCCATCGTCCAGAAACACCGCCGCGCGATAGGTGGCGTTGATCAAGGAGGCCAAGACCTCGGCATCGGTCACCAGATCGCGACGCTGCTCATCCTCATAGGCTTGGGCGGCCAGCACGGAATTGTCGACCACCCGGCCCACACGATCCGAAAACCACGCCTCAAGCCCCATATTGACCGATAGCGTGGCAAAAACCGCCACGGTGATCGTCGGCAAAAGCGCCATGCCCGCGAACACGCCTGTGAGCCGCAAATGCAGGCGAGAACCCGCCGATCTGCGCCGCCGGGCCGACACCATCTGGATCAGGTTTTGCGACACAAGGGCAGCGACCAGCATCACATAGATCAGATCCACCAAGATCACGATGCGCAGGGTATTGGACGATGCACCCTGATCGAGCGGGCCCATGACGAGATACGTGATCAGCGCCAGAACGGGTCCCATCACGGCCAAGCTGAACGTCGCAGCGGTCTGCACACGACGTAAGCGCCTGATCCGGCTCACAGTATCCCAAGACAACTGGCGTGTCCTGACCGCCACGCGCATCCCCCATCCATAGTCGATGCCTGCTCAGGCAACCTCAACATGTGGCCCGACGCGATGCCTTTCGCGATTCCCGGCAACAGTGCTGTTGCAGTTTTACATCAACTTACGGCGGCGTGTCACGCGAATATCCAGATCGGTGATCTTCTTGCGCAAAGTATTGCGGTTGATGCCCAGCAGATCGGCGCATTTCGCCTGATTTCCGCGCGTGGCATCGAGCGCGATCTCAATGAGTGGCATTTCCAATTCGCGCAGGATGCGCGCATAAAGCCCGGGCGGCGGCAGGGTGTTGCCGTGCAGATCGAAGTAGCGCTTCAGGTGGCGTTCCACCGATTCCGACAGGCTCTCGCCCCCGCCCTGCCCGACCACGGGTGCGGCGGCCGGTTGGTTGCCCAACACGCCCTCCACCTCATTGCGGGTGATCTCAAGCCCGCGCGCGGTCAGGCCGATCCGCTGCACCATATTTTCCAGCTGGCGCACATTGCCCGGCCAACTGTAGGCGCGCATCAATTCCATCGCCTCCGCCGACAGGGTCCGGGTGGGCGCGCCGTCGCGCTCAGCCCGTGTCATGAAATGTTCGACCAACAGAGGAATGTCATCGACGCGGGTGCGCAGGCTGGGCACATCCACCACCGCACCGGACAGACGATAGAAAAGATCCTCGCGCAGCTCGCCGCTTTCCAGCTTGTCCGCCAGACGGCCCAGGCTCGTGGCCATGAAACGCGGCACATGATCGCTCGGCGCATCCATCATCCGCACTACGCGGCCCTGGGCATCAGCGGGCAGATCCCCCACCTCGTCCAGCACCACCGTGCCGCCCTTGGCGCGCGACATAACCTTGGATGGCCCTTCGAGATCGGCCAGGTCAGAGGGCGTGACCGTGACAAAGGGCAAGGTGCGACGATCCGAGAAATCATGGATCGCACGCGCAATCAGCGATTTGCCGGTGCCCGATTCCCCAGTGATCAAGACCGGCAAATCCGTGTTCATCAGCCGCGCCACCACGCGGTACAGGCCCTGCATCGCCTCTGTCCGACCGACCAGCGGCAATTCATCGGGCCGCTCGTCCGTTTCCGGTCTCGCTTGCGCGGCGCGGCCACGGGCTTCAATCGCGCGCGCGGTGCGCTTCATCAGATCGGGTAGGTCAAAGGGTTTGGGCAGGTAATCATAGGCGGCTGCCTCTTCGGCCTGGATCGCCGTCATGATCGTATTCTGCGCAGAAATGACGATGACCGGCAGGCCCGGTCTGTCCGTCGCGATCTTGGGCAGCATCTCCAACCCATTGCCGTCGGGCATCATCACATCGGTGATCACCGCATCGCCTTTGCCCTCCGACACCCACCGCATCAGCGTGGTGAGTGAGCTGGTGGCGTGCACCTTGCAGCCTGCACGCGTCAAAGCCTGCGTCAAAACTGTGCGGATCGTGCGATCATCGTCTGCGACAAGAACAGTGCCGTCCATTTAGGTGTCCTCTTCTTTCGGGGTCATGTTTTTCGGGGCGCGGGCCAGCGAAATGCGGAACACCGTGCGCCCGGGGGCAGAACTGACCGAAAGCCAGCCCTGATGGTCAGAAATAATCTTGGCAGCCAAAGCGAGGCCAAGCCCGGTGCCGTTCTCCCGGCCCGAGACGAAGGGTTCGAACACATCGCCCGCGATCTCAGGCGGCAGGCCGGGTCCGTCATCGATGATCTCGATTTGCAGAGGCAGCGTTTTGTTGTCGCCCCCGTTGCCGTTGCGCACCCGCAGGGATTGCTCGTAGTAGGTCTTAAGCTCGATCGTGCCGCCATCCTTGCCCGCGGCCTCAGAGGCGTTTTTGACCAGGTTCAGGATCACTTGCAGCAGCTGATCAGGATCGCCCAGGGCTAAGGGCAGCGACGGGTCATATCGCTCAACCACCGTCATATCGGCGGCAAACCCCACGATGGCCGAGCGCCGCGCGCGATCCAGCACGTCGTGAATGTTGATCGGCTGCATCTGCGGGGCGGTGACATTTCCAAACTGTTCCACCTGCTCCAAAAGGCTCACGATCCGACGGCTTTCGCTGACGATTAAGTCGGTGAGTTCAAGGTCTTCTGCGCTGAGGTTCATGCTCAGCAATTGCGCCGCGCCGGTGATCCCGGCAAGCGGGTTCTTGATCTCATGGGCCAGCATTTCCGCCATGCCAATCGCGGATTTCGCAGCCGCCTTGACCGATTTGCTTTGCGAGATGCGCCCGGCCAACTCACGCGGAGAAATCAGGATCAGCATGGATCCCGGCGCGCCACTCATCGGGGCGATTTGCAGGTTGCACTGCATGGGCGCGCGGTCGCCCGTGCCGATATCGACGTCATTGACAAAGAGCGGCGCGCCCGTCTCTCGCGCGCGGTCCATCGCCTGTTCCAGCGGCGCATCCACGGCAAGGCGATCCCATATTGGCTGCCCGATCATGGTTTTGGCAGATGAGAGCAAAAACGCCTCTGCGGCCGGGTTCAATCGTATGATGCTGTCATCCTGGCCCACGATCACGGCGGGCACGGGCAAGGACGCCCAGATGGCATCATCCGGCACCGTCATGCTGCGAGCCTTTCACCCGACAGCGCAGATGGCAGTTGAGCCAAGACACGATCGGCCACGCGTTCGGTCAGGATAGGTTTGCGCTGCGCCGCATCGGTGCCCACGACATCCATGTACCAGCCCAGATGCTTGCGCGCGACGCGGGTGCCCAGCTCTT